>DASQGO010000035.1:0-8934 GCA_035632555.1 Nitrospiraceae bacterium
CACGACGATCAGGAGCATCCCGGTCAGTTCAGGCATGCAGGACTCGTGACGCGTGAGGCGTGAGGCGTGAGACGCGGGAGATCATCAGCTGTGCTTCAGCGCGATGCGCTCGAGGATGTTGGCGACGTCTTCGCAGCGGTCAGTGCCCTCTTCGAAAGCTTCGTAAATTTCCTTCCATTTGATCACGGCCACGGGATCCTTCTCCTTCTCGAACAGGGCCGAAATCGCGTCGCGCGTCAGCCGGTCCGCTTCGTTTTCCAGGCTGTTCACGCGGACGTTGCACTCGGTCACGTCGGCATGGGCCTTGCCCAGCACGTCCACGCCGGCCGCGACGGCGACGGACGCCTGATGCAGGATGTCGGACAGCTTGATTGCCGTGTCGGTCGGCTTGGCCACCTTGAAGACGACAAACCGGTCCGCGATCGCCTCGACGATGTCCAGCACGTCGTCCAGCGCGCTCGCCAGGCTGTAGATGTCCTCCCGGTCGATCGGCGTAATGAACGTCCGGTTCAGTTTCCTGGCGATGTCGTGCGTGATGCCGTCGCCGACGTGCTCGACGTCCTTGATGCGCCGGGCCTGCTCCAGCGGATTCTTGTAGTCCTCCATCATGTTCTTCAGCAGCCGGCTGCCTTCGATCATGTTGTGGGCGTCCTTCTGGAACATTTCGAAGAAGGCCTCGTCCTTCGGAATCAAGCTGAACATAATTTCTTGCTCCTCTGTTCTTCACTCTTGAGGTGAGGGGAAAGGCACGGAACCTTTTCCCGAACCTTACTCATTTTTTTAGCGACAGGCGACGTGGCTGACTCGTAACTGCGCGCGTCCAACGAGCACCTTCTGAGTGTGCGCGTTGCGCGAGCACAGCGAGTCGGCCAAGGAGCCTCTCACCATCTCATCAAGGCGGTGCCCCAGGTCAGTCCGCCTCCGAACGTCCCCAGCAGCACCAGCTCGCCCGGCGCGATCCGCCCCTCGCGCACCGCGTAATCCAGCGCGATCGGCAACGACGCCGACGACGCATTGCCGAACCGCTCCAGCACCGAATACATCTTGTCCGGCGGAATCTTCAGGCGCTCCAGCACGGCGGACAGCAGCCGCCCGTTCGCCTGATGAAAGACCACCCGTCCCAGATCGTGCACGCCCACGCCGAATTCCTTGAGCGTCTCCGCCACCGCCTCCGCCAGCCGCTTCACCGCCACGCGGAACAGCGGCACGCCCTGAATGCGGATCGTGTGTTCCCTCGCGCGCACCGTGTCCGGGCTGGCCGGCTTTCGCGAGCCGCCGGCCGGCATGTTGATCATGCCGTACCGGCTCCCGTCCGCATGGAGCCGGACGCCCAGAATGCCGGAAGCCGCCGGCCCCGACACGTCCTCGGCCGTCACCAGCGCCGCGCCGGCGCCGTCGCCGAACAGGATCGCCGTGGCTTCATCCGACGGATCCAAAAATTTCGACTTCACCTCCGCCGCCACCACGAGACAGCGGTGATACTGCCCGCTTCGAATCAACGCGTCCGCCATGGAAAGGCCGTACAAAAATCCCGAGCAGGAGGCCGCCACGTCGAAGGCCGCCGCGCGCGTCGCCTTCAACCGTTGTTGTAGCAGGCAGGCTGTGGACGGAAACGTCATGTCGGGAGACGTGGTCGAGAGCAGAATGGCCTCCACCGAGCCGGGGTTGACCCCCGCAGCCTCGCAGGCCCTCAGGGCCGCCAGCGCAGCCAAGTCGGACGAGGCTTCGTCCTCCGCCGCCCAGCGGCGCGTCCGGATGCCGGTGCGCCGCTCGATCGCCTCGGCATTCAGCCGGAGCGGGCGGCTGATCTCGGCATTGCCCACCGTCCGGCTGGGAAGATGCGACCCGGTCCCGATGATCCTGCTGCGCCGCACGTGCCCTCCGCCATCTAGTGAGACAGATTGAGCCGCGATTATAGAGGCCCATCCGGGAAGCGTCAATGGCGCTTCTCGTCCGCGTAAATAAATGGTAAATTTTCCCGCCTCGGTTGAATTTGCGCAGGTGATTTGCTAGGGTGACAATCGATGCTCAGACCGCGTGTGCACCCCCGCATCATTCTCCTTTCATCGCGCGTGCTGTCCCTGCTGCTGGCGCTGCTGGCCGTCGCGGCCATGACTGCGACCGGATGCGCCAGCAAGCCGAAACCGGCGGCGGATGGGAAGGCCGACGAGAGCTTCAGCTCCACCGACGAGCAAATTTTCGTCGGCGACACGATCGAGAAAAACTACGACCCCAACGTCATCATCAAGCGAGCCGAGTCCTTTTTCGAGAAGGAGGACTACGCGGAAGCGGTCATCGAGTATCAGCACTTCATGGACCTGCACAAGGTCCATACGCTGGCACCCTACGCGCAGTTCCGGATGGCCGAAAGCCATTTCAAGATGATCAAGACGATCGACCGCGACGCCAGCCCCGTCAAGATGGCGCTGGCCTCGTACAACAAGCTCCTGACGGAATTTCCCGGCAGCCAGTGGGAAACCGAGGCGCGGGACAAAATCAAGGCGTGCCACGCCTTCATGGCGAAGAACGCGCTGTTCATCGGCAAGTTTTATCTCCGGCGCGAGGCCTACCTGGCCGCCGCCTACCGCTTTAAATCGATCATCAAGGAATACCCGGATCTCGAGGACGTCATCCAGGAATCCCTTTACTATCTGGCGCTGTCCTACAACGAACTGGCGCTGGGAGACTGGGCCAGGGATTCGCTCACCGCGCTCAGCGAGCGCTACCCCGACAACAAATTCCAAACGCAAAGCCGGAGTCTGATGGCCAAGCTGAACAAGCAGCCGTCCGAACCGACGACGGTGGCCTCTCCCATCGCAACGAACGGATCTTCCGACACGACCGCAAGCATCGCCAAACCGCGAGTGCCGACCGTCCCGACCTCCGCAACCCCTTCACCTGCATTTCGGTAATCGCACAGGCGAGAAGCCGTTCAATGTTCAACGTGAATCGCAAGAAGCGAAACCTGTTTGCGTTTAACGAGGCAGCGCAGCAGCCTTTATTGGCCGAGATACCAGCCGATACCGTGCTGCTCGAGGAAGCTTGTAATAATGGTGAGTGAGTTCGCGTAAATCAGCACACCGACCGTGATCAGGAAGACTCCGCAGACCGCCGACACGCCCCAGAGATACACCCGCACCTGCTTGAAGTAGGCCAGGAACCGGTCCACGCCCAGCGCCGTCGCGAACAGCGGCAGTCCCAGGCCGAGTGAATAGGCCGAGAGCAGGGCCACGCCGTTCAACAGCGAATCGGTCGTGCTGGCGTAGAGGAGAATCGTGCCCAGCACCGGTCCCACGCAGGGCGTCCAGCCGGCCGCAAAGGCCACGCCGACGAGCACCGAGCCCATATAGCCGGCCGGCCGGCTTTTGAAATGAAACCGCTTTTCCGTGGCCAGAAAACTTAGATTCAACACGCCCAGCAGATAGAGCCCGAAGATGATGATGAGCACGCCGCCGAGCTTGCGCACGAAGTCCTGATAGGTGATCAGCAATTGCCCGACGAGACTGGCCGAAGCGCCGAAGGAAATAAACACCGCTGAAAAGCCGGCGATGAACAGGAGCGAATTGACGACGATCTCTTTGCGAAAGCGGCTGCGATCCTCCGCCTTCGACAACTGCTCGATCGAAAGCCCGCTGATGTAGGAAATGTAGGACGGCACCAATGGCAGCACGCAGGGCGACACAAACGACAACAGCCCGGCCGAAAAGGCCGCGAAGATACCGATCTGGTTCAGCGAATCCATTTTCTTATCGCGCGTTCAACGCCGCTCTGATGATCTCTTTCGCCTCGGGACTCTCCCAATCCCGCGCCCCGAAGATGCGATGGATGATCACGCCCCGCCGGTCCACCAGAAACGACATCGGCAGCGAGCGCGCGCCGTAGGCCAGCCCCACGCGGTAGTCCGAGTCGTGCAGGATCGGAAAGGTCAGCCCCAGCTGGTTTCTGAACGGCCGCGTCACGGCGACGCCCTGCGGATCAGTGGAGATCGCCAGGATTTCAAAATCCTTCCGCTCGAACGCCTTGTACAGCGCTTCCATCGCCGGCATTTCCACGCGGCAGGGCCCGCACCAGGTCGCCCAGAAGTTGATGAAGACGATGGAGCCGCGGTACTCGGAAAGAGTCACGGTGTTGCCGCCGAGGTCGTACAACTGGAAATTCGGCGCCGGATCGCCGACCTTCAGCACGCCGCGCTTCATGGGCGGCGCCTGCGTCAGCTCGGACTGTGCGCCGATGACCGCCTCCGCGTCAGCGTCCGGGGACAGCTCGGGCCTTGGCGTATCGTCGCAGCCGCCCGCCGCCAGCAGAACGGTCAGCAGCGTGGTGTGAAGGAGTATGGGCCGCATGGCTATTATGATGATACTATGTGGAGGCTGGCACTTTGACCGTCTTCGGCGTGACCTTCAACAAGCCCGTGAGCACGCCCAGGCTGTCCAGCCTCGTCCAGTCGCGCGGGCCGATGACAATTTCACGGATCACGCCCTCCTGGTCGATGATGAAAGTCTCGGGCACGCCCATGCGCTTGTAAGGCATGTCGGTTTTTCCCCAGGAATCGATCAGCACCGGGAACGACAGGTTCATGCTCTTGATGAAGGGAGGAATGTCCTTGGTCGTCGTCACGCGGTCGATGCTCACCGCCAGCACCACCAGCCCGTCCTTCGCGAAGTTCCGGTGCAGCACTTCCATCGAGGGCATTTCCTCGCGGCAGGGCTTGCACCAGGTCGCCCAGAAATTCAGAAAGACCACCTTGCCGCGGTAATCCGAGAGACGGACCGGCTTGTCGTCCAGGTCCACGAGCGCAAACTCCGGCGCAATCTTGCCGATCTTGGGCGGCTCGTACTTGGAGCTCTGCATCCAGACGATGCCGAACACCAGCACCAGCACGCCGACCGCAATCAGCGACACGACGAGCTTGTTTGATCGAACCGGCACAACCGGCTCTGTGATGATTTGTTCAGCCATCAATGATCACGCATACGCGTGCAGACCCGACAAGAGGAAGTTCACGCCCCAGAAACAAAAGATCACCATCAAAAATCCGAACACCGCATAGATCGCCGCCCGATGTCCTTCCCATCCGCGCGTCATCCGCGCATGGATGTAGGCGCCGTAGATCAGCCACACGATCAGCGACCAGGTTTCTTTCGGATCCCAGCTCCAGTAACCGCCCCAGGCGTAGTTGGCCCACATGGCGCCGAGAATGATGCCGAAGGCCAGCATGGGGAAGCCGACCATGATCGCCTTGTAGCCCAGCTCGTCGATCGTCTCCAGATCGGGCAGCGATGCCATCACGCCCGTCACCGGGCCCTTGCGCTCGGCCCGTTCCCGGAACAAATACATCACGCCCAGGCCGCCGGCCATCGCGAAGGCCGCGTAGCTCGTGAGCGTCACCGACACGTGGATGTAGATCCAGTAGCTGTTCAGCGCCGGCACCAGCGGCTCCGCGGTCTGGTAGCGGTAGGGCAGCAGCGACGCCGCACCCATCGCGATGAAGCCGATCCCCACCACGAAGGCGCCGATCGTCTTGATGCGGTACCGGAATTCCAGCAGCACGTAGCCCAGGATGATCGCCCAGGAGACGTAAGACATGGCCTCGAACTGATTGGACCAGGGCGCGAAGGTGCCGGAGTGCTGCATCCGCTCCATCGCCCGCGTGAAGAGCGCCGCCGTGTTCACCATCCAGCCGAACACCGTGATGATCGTCGCCACCTGGCCGATCTGGGTCGCCCAGCCGCTGTCACTCTCCGTCGTAAATGAACCGGGATGCCCGGCCGCCGCCAGCTGCATCGCCGGCTTCCGCGCGAAGACATAGGCGACGTACAGCGAGAAGGCCGCCAGGTAGAGCCAGAAGGTCATGTCGAACAAAAATAATGAGCGCAGCATACCGTCCTCCGTTTACGCCTGGATCGTCTTGATCCGCTCCGTCAGCTTGCGGAACTCCTTGTTGAAGTCGATCTGGTTCTTGTGCGTCGTGCCGCCGAAATGCACCGTCACGCCCTGCCCATCTTTCCCAGCCGGAATCACCTTGAACCACAGCCGCCGGTGATAGATGAACGAGGAGAGCGAAATCCCCACCACGATCATCGTCGAGCCGATCCACACGATGGTCACGCCCGGGTCCCGCGTAATCTGCAGTCCCGTGAACTTCCGCGGCTGGTAGCCCACCAATTCAAACCGGTACTGCGACCCCGGAATGTCGAACAGGTCCGGGTAATGATAAAAAATCCAGGGCGTGGCTTCCAGCGCGCTCTTCTTCGTATGCTCGGCCATCACCAGCTTGATCGCCGGGTTCTCGTGCTCGACCGACTTGGAATAGACCTTCTTCTCGCTGGAATTAAAGCCGAAGTCCGCCACGAAATCGGCCAGCGTCACCGTCAGGCCCAGCTTGTCCAGCGTGGTTTCCTTCTTCCACTGGAGATCCACCGTCTGCAGAATCTTATCCGTCCGCTTGTCCTTCACGTTCACCCGCGCCACGTCCACCTGGTCCCAGGAATCGCCGTAGCTGGATTGATAGAACCAGATGCCCTTGTAGACCAGCGGGTCGTTCACCGTGATGGTCTTGGTCGTCTTGGCTTCGCCCTTCTCCAGCACTGTCAGCGTGCTGTTGTAGGACTTCACCGAGCCGTTTTCGTGATAGTCGATCCAGAACTTGTCGATGCGCAGGTCGAAGGCCCCCTTCGGAATGTGATAGGTCTGGCCTTCGAGGCAAACGCCGAATTCCTGGAATCCGTAGAGGCTGCCGATCAGCCCGCCGGTCACGATCACCGTCGCGCTCAGGTGCGCCATGTGCGCGCCCACGCGGCCCATGATGCCCTTCGTCGCGTAGAGCGTCGCTTCGCCCGGCTCGTTCTTCGCCAATACCATATAGCCCTTCTCGGCCAGGTACTGGACGATCCCCTTCGACACCCCTTCCTTGGTGCCGGCCACCGGAATCTCCGCCGTCTGCTTCAGATTCTTGATGAAGGGCAGCTGCACGCTCACCTTGTCCTGGTGCATGGAGCGCCAGATGCCGGGGAAGCGCTGGTAGAAACAGGTCAGCGAGTTGATGCAAAGGAGCGCGAGCAGGCTGGTGAAGTACCAGGTGTGATAGATATCCGTCCAGCCCAGCCGGATGAACCAGCGGTAGGCCTCTTCGCCGTACTCCTTAATATAGACGTCGGCGCGCTCGTTCTGCTGGATCACGGTGCCGATCGTGGCGGCCACCGCGATGATCAGGAAGAGAAACATCGCCAGCTTGATCGAGGCGAAAAACTCGATCAGCTCGGCCTTGACCTCTTTCCAGCCAATCCCGGGGGCCGGCCTGGGGGTCGCCTGCGGGCCTGATCGTCCGTTCAATACTTCGGATTTCCCGTTCATTCAGACTGCGCCCTTCAAAGCCTCTGGCTCACACACGCTGGGTTTGTAACCGGCAGGCACCGGAGGCAGGATACAAATATGTGTCCAACCTATTGAAAGATGGGCCCATCCTACACGCCGCCTCGAAAGGCTGTCAAGCAAGCGTCCCGCTCTCTTTTCCGTCGAAAAAACCCGATTTCTCATTGACAAAATGAGCACTTAGCGGTGAAAATGGCGCCTACAAGTTGCTTCCGGCAGGCATCGGAATTCCCGCCAAAGGAAAGCACGTTTAACCGACATTCGGATTTTCCCGAGGAGAACACATGGGCCACAAAAATTTCCTGTTCACGTCCGAATCGGTCACGGAAGGCCATCCGGACAAGATCGCCGACCAGATTTCCGACGGCATCCTGGACGCCATGCTGGCGCAGGATAAATTCAGCCGGGTCGCCTGCGAGACCGTCCTGACCACCGGCATCGCCTTCGTCGCCGGGGAAATTTCCACCAAGGCCTACGTCGAGATTCCCGACCTCGTCCGCAGCGTCATCAAGGACGTGGGTTACACGGACGCGCGCTGGGGCTTCGACTACCACACCTGCTCGATTCTGACCTCGATCCACAATCAATCATCGGACATCGCCCAGGGCGTGGACTCGGGCGGCGCCGGCGATCAGGGCCTCATGTTCGGCTACGCCACGAACGAGACCGAGGAGCTCATGCCCATGCCGATCGTGCTGGCACACCGCCTCACGCGGCGGCTGGCCGAGGTCCGGAAGAAGAAAATCCTCCCCTGGGTCCTGCCGGACGGCAAGTCGCAGGTGACCATTGAATATCGCGACGGCAGGCCGGCCCGCGTGGACACCGTCGTCGTCTCCACCCAGCACATGGACAACGTCACCAACAAACAGATCGAGAAGGACGTCATCGAGAAGGTCATCAAGCCGGTCATGCCCAAGGGCATCTTCGATCCCGTCAGCGTGAAGTACCACATCAATCCCACCGGCCGGTTCGTCGTCGGCGGACCGATGGGCGACACGGGCCTCACCGGCCGCAAGATCATCGTGGACACCTACGGCGGCGTGGGCAGCCACGGCGGCGGCGCCTTCTCGGGGAAGGACCCCAGCAAGGTGGACCGCTCGGCCTCCTACATGGCCCGCTACATCGCCAAGAACCTCGTCGCGGCCGGCCTCGCTGAGAAATGCGAGATTCAGCTCGCCTACGCGATCGGCGTGGCCGACCCGGTCTCGATCCTGATCCACACGAAGGACACGGAAAACGTCGAGATCGACCTCATCGACAAGCTCGTCCGCAAGCACTTCCCCATGACCCCGCGCGGCATCATCGACCACCTCAAGCTGCGCCGGCCCATCTACCGGGCGACCGCGGCCTACGGCCACTTCGGCCGCAACGAGCCGGGCTTCACCTGGGAGAAGACCGACAAGGCAAAGATCCTGGCGAAGGAAGCGGGACTGTAGGAGAGATTTTCAGGCACACTTTAAAAGGGGACGGGTTCTTCCAATCCGTCCCCTTTTTTTCTGACCGCGAACGATGAACGTTTAACGAATAACGGGGGTCAACGTGGATCACGACGTGAAAGACATC
>DASQGO010000036.1:0-2133 GCA_035632555.1 Nitrospiraceae bacterium
CAGCAGCAAAACGGGTGGCGGCGTGCGGACCGATGTCACATGCAGGACGCTCTCGCGCTGGAAACGATCTGACGTGTCTATCCAAGCCAGGAGAAGAACATGCGGGGCTCCGGCCTTCCGCTCCATAGAATCTTCACCGGCAAGTCCAAAAGCTATTTCCGAGTAACGCAGGAAATGACTCGACAGCGCGGGGCGATTTTCAGGCGTTTCAGATTGATGAACGGCAACCCCGGCCGCGTATTCGCCCGGAAGGTCAGGAGAAAAAACTGTATGCAGGAGGACCACCCGAGCAAGGGCATGATTCTCCTGCTGGTCCAGAGCATGCGCGTGGAACAGTGGGATGGCAAGGACCCACATGATCACCCACGGCAGGATCAGAACGCGTGAGACACCGGTATTTTGGACCAATGAAAACATGGCTTCTTGGACAGTTTCAAGCTCACAAATTATAGAGCAAATACTATAACCCAGAACCATTGAAAAGTCGAGATTTGGGAGCCAGGTAAAATGGTATAATCCGGCGTATTCCGCATGCTCTGATGGCGACGTTTTCTCCTCATGATCCCGCGCTCGCGCGGATGCTGATCCTGGACGAACTGTTCGACTTGTCGTTGTACAAGGCGCTGCAGCGGATTTCGACGGATACGGAATCGCAACGGGTGCTCGACGAACTGGTCACTGTCGAGACCCAGCACCTGGCCTTCTGGCAAAAATTCTTCGACTCCCATCTCACGGTCCTCGACATCGGCCGCCGGGTGAAGCTGCAGTTCATGATCCTGGCCTGCCGGCTCCTCGGCACCACGGGCATTCATCTCGTCCTCGAAGCGATCGAAGTCCACGGCGTGCGGAAGTACCTCTCGCTCTGGGCCGTCTACAAGGACCAGCCGCTGGGGAACGCCCTCAAGGGCATTCTGATGGACGAGTTCAAGCACGAGGACGTGCTGGTCTCGCAATTGACGGAACGGAAGATCAACCCCGAGCGGATCCGGAACATTTTCCTGGGATTGAACGACGGCCTGGTGGAAATCCTGGGCGCCGTGAGTGGCTTCTTCGGCGCGTTCGGCGACGCGATGACAGTGCTGATCGCCGCCTCGACCACGGCCGTGGCCGGCTCGATCTCCATGGCCGCCGGCGCCTACGCCGCGCTGAATTCCGAGAAGGAAGTCCAGACGACGGAGTTTCTGAGGAAGCAGTTCTTGGGGGAACCGGCAGACTCGCACATGGAAGACCAGCCCCTCGGGTCGGCCATTGTGGTGGGCTGCAGCTACTTCCTGGGGGCGCTGGTGCCGGTGCTGCCGGTCCTGCTCGGCGCCACGTCGGCGGTCGTGTCGCTATTCACTGCCGGCGCCATGACGATCCTGGTCTCCACCCTGCTCGCGTTTCTATCCGGCATGGACGTCACGAAACGGATCGCGCTGAATCTCGTGATCATCACGATCGCCGTCGGTGTGACCTATGCGATTGGGATACTGGCCAAGACTGTGTGGGGCGTGTCGGTCTGACGCCTAACGGCTCCAGATTTCTTCCGGCGTGCTTTTAAAGGGATACGCGGGCAGCATCCAGCCGAACAGCTGCGGGACGAACCGCCCCCCGGCCTTTCCGCATTCCGCCTCGGTCGCAATCGAGCCTCTCACGCCGAATCTGGCCCAGTCGCTCGTGCCCTTGGGCGGGATGCAGACGTTGACGTGCGCATGCCACTGCGCGACGCTCAACGGAACGAGCGCATGGAGTTCCCGCTCGCTCGCATCCTTTGACGCCATGTACAAGGCGCCGATCAGCCCATAGTCTTTCCCGGCCTGCCGATACAGCAGCGCAGTGGGCTGCGCAGGATCGAACGCAAGCGGAGCCTTGAAGCGATCGAGCTTTTTCGTGAAATAGTAGTAGGGTTGCGGGACATTCGGCAGAAAGGGCCGGAAGCCCTTGTTGAGCGCCACCCGGTGGTCCTTGTACTTCTCGATGGCCTGCGTGAGCGTCTGCACGACCTGCGCCGCCCGCTCGTCGTCCCCAGGGTCGGCTTTCCGTTTCGCCGTCCACTTGATGTGGGGATCAGCCTTGTCCTGCACGTGCATGGATTCGACCGCCGCCTGCTGATGCAGCGCCTGGATTTCGATCAGCTGCTCGGTCGTCTCCTCG
>DASQGO010000037.1:0-4245 GCA_035632555.1 Nitrospiraceae bacterium
ATGGATGCCAGCGAAGTGACGCGAGCGCTGACGCGAATTGCCCACGAAATTCTCGAGCGCAACAAGGGCACCCGTGATCTCGCGCTGGTCGGCATCAGGACCGGCGGCGTCCACCTCGCCCATCGCCTGGCCAAGCGCATCCAGGAGATCGAACGGACCAAGGTACCGATCGGCGAACTCGATATCACGCTTTACCGCGACGATCTGGCACTCAGAAAGGAGCAGCCGATTCTCAAGACTACGCACGTTCCGTTCAACATCGCGGATCTGAAAATCGTGCTCGTGGACGACGTGCTGTTCACCGGCCGCACAATCCGCGCCGCCATGGACGGCCTGATGGACCTGGGGCGGCCGGCCGAAATCCAACTGGCCGTACTGGTGGACCGCGGACACCGGCAGCTGCCCATCAAAGCCACGTACATCGGCAAGAACATTCCAACCGCCGAGGATGAAATCGTCCGGGTCTTCCTTGAAGAAGACGGGGAAGAGGACCGGGTAGTCATCCGGCAGGGGGGCACGCCATGAGCTTCAAGCACAAACACCTCCTCAGCATTGCGCCGCTCTCTGCTGAAGAAATCATGCTGGTGTTGGAAACGGCCGACTCCTTCAAGGAAGTGAGCGGGCGCGAGATTAAAAAGGTGCCGGCTCTCCGGGGCAAGACGGTCGTGAACCTCTTCTTCGAGCCCAGTACCAGGACGCGCACCTCGTTCGAGCTGGCCGCCAAGCGGCTGAGCGCAGATGTGATCAACTTCTCGCCGTCCAACAGCAGCGTGGTCAAGGGTGAGACGCTGCTGGACACGGCCCGGAACATCGAAGCTATGCAGGCCGACATCATCGTCCTGCGCCACCCGGCCGCCGGCGCGGCGGAGACGCTGGCTCGCGGGGTCAAGTCTTCCGTGATCAACGCCGGCGACGGCTGGCATGAACACCCGACACAGGCTCTTCTGGATCTCTATACGCTGCGTGAGAAGAAACGCGAGTTCAAAGGCCTCCGTGTTGCCATCGTGGGCGATGTCGCGCACAGCCGCGTGGCCCGCTCGAACATCCACGCCCTGACCAAAGTCGGTGCCGAAGTGCGCGTGGTCGGCCCGCGCACGATGATGCCGTATGGAATCGAGCGGCTCGGCGTGCGCCTCTACGACTCCCTTGATAAGGGCCTGCAGAGTGTGGACGTGATCATGATGCTCCGCCTGCAGTTGGAACGGCAGGGGCGCGCGATGTTCCCGACGATTCGGGAATATTCACGCCTGTATGGACTGACCGCCGAACGGCTGAAGCTGGCCGAGCCTGGCGCACTGGTGATGCACCCCGGACCCATCAATCGCGGGGTGGAAATCGCGCCGGACGTGGCCGACAGCTTCTCCTCGGTCATCCTGGACCAGGTCACCAACGGGGTCGCGGTTCGTATGGGCATCTTGTATCTGTTGTCAGGAGCAAACGGATGACGATTCTAATCAAAAGCGGGCAGGTGATCGACCCGGGACGCGTCAACGGCCCCGCCGATGTGCTGATTGAAAACGGGAAGATCGCCGCCATCGGACCAAAGCTGAAGGCACCGGCCGGTGCGAAGGTCATTGACGCAACCAATAAGGTGGTGATGCCCGGTTTCATCGACCTGCACGTCCACTTTCGCGAGCCGGGGTTCGAATATAAGGAGACGATCCAGAGCGGCACCGCCGCAGCCGCAGCCGGCGGCTTCACCTCGGTCTGCTGCATGCCGAACACGCACCCCGTGAATGACAACCAGTCCATCACGGAGTTCATTCTCGAAAAGGCCCGCGTGGCCGGTAATGCCAACGTATTCCCTGTCGGCGCCATCACCAAGGGGTCGGAAGGCAAAGAACTGGCCGAGATCGGCGACCTGCGGCGGGCCGGCTGCGTGGCCATTTCAGATGACGGGCTGCCCGTGATGAACAGTCTCGTCATGCGGCGGGCGATGGAATACGCCATCGCATTCGACGTGCCCGTCGTGGACCATTGTGAAGACTTGTATCTCTCCGAAGGCGGCTGCATGAACGAGGGACTCGTCTCCACGCAGATGGGCCTGCCGGGCATGCCGGCCGCAGCAGAAGATGTCATGGTCGCCCGCAATCTTGCGCTGGCAGAACTGACCGGCGCGCGGCTGCATCTGGCCCATCTCAGCACGGCCGGATCTGTACGCATGGTCCGGGATGCCAAGGCTCGTGGCATCAAAGTGACGGCGGAGGCCTGCCCGCATCACTTCATGCTGACAGAGGAGGCGGTGTGCGGCTACAACACGCACGCCAAGATGAACCCGCCGCTCCGGACCTGGGCGGACGTGCAGGCCATCAAGGACGGACTGCGCGACGGGACGATAGACGTGATCGCCACCGACCATGCGCCGCACGCAGCTCAGGAGAAACAGCAGGAATTCGCCGCAGCACCAAACGGCATCGTCGGCCTTGAAACGGCCTGGCCGCTGACCCTGACGCTGGTGGAGGAAGGCGTGCTTTCGCTTGAGGCGGCGGTCGCCAAACTGACGACTGAACCGGCCAAGGCGTTCAGCTTGAAGAAGGGAACGCTGGCGCCCGGCGCCGATGCCGACGTGGCAATCGCCGATCTGCAGGAAGGCTGGGAAGTCGATCCGGCCCGCTTCCGCTCCAAGAGCCGGAATACGCCCTTTGCCGGATGGAAGGTCAAAGGGCGTATCACGACCACGATTATGGGCGGCCGCATCGTCTACGAAACGCCCTGACTGATCAGTCCATGCACGAGTCCCGCGCGTTTTCAAAGGGATTGCTGATGTGTGCCATCGTCGAGTGTCTGGCGCTCGCGATTTGGATCGGAGGATTGGTGGTGATCATCGCCGCTGTCATTCCGGCTGTCTTTAACTCCTTCGGCATGGAGCCGGGTGGGCGATTCCTGACCAGGGTGTTCGACGGGTATAATAGAACTGTGCTCGTGGCAATGGCGGCAATGGGAGGAGCCATCGCGGCGCGCGCATGGACGGTTCAAACGGAAGAACTTTCACGTGCGATTGCTGGCCGGACTGAAACCGTTCTCTTCGGCATGATGGTCCTGGTGGCTTCCTTGATTATCTTCGTCCTGGGGCCCCACTCCATTACGCTCCAGGAGGAGGCCTTTGGAACCAAGGACGAGCAGGCCAGAAAGATCGCCTACGATGCGTTCTTTCGGGTGCATATGGCCGTCCGCGGACTCTATATCCTGAACCTCGGCCTGGGAGTATGGCTGTTCATAGTTAAACTTAAGTCATTCATGAGGAACACACTCTAAGATATGAAGAAAGCAGTGCTCGTACTCGCAGATGGAACGGTCTTTGAAGGACAGCCGCTTGGCCATGAAGGTGAGACAATCGGCGAAATTGTCTTCAATACTGCCATGACTGGCTACCAGGAAATTCTGACGGACCCTTCGTACAAGGGACAGATCGTCACCATGACCTGTCCGCACATCGGCAACTACGGAGTCACCCGGCAGGATGTCGAGTCCCGGCGAGTCTGGGCCGAAGGATTTATCGTCAAGGAATCCAGCCGCAGGCCCAGTAACTGGCGGGCCGAGCAATCGTTCGATGAGTATCTGAAAGAATCCCGCGTGGTCGGCATCCAGGGTATCGACACACGAGAGTTGACCAGACACTTGCGCGAGGCCGGCTCGCAGCAGGGCATCATCTCCCACATCGACCTGGACCACCGGCGTGCGACGGAAAAGGCCCGAACCGCTCCATCCATCGTCGGGCGGGACCTTGCCGCAGAAGTGACGTGCGGAACCAGCTATGAATGGACGGAGAACTCCGGTCCCTGGGCACCGGTAACGGACGGGCACAGGCCCAAACAGCCGGCGCGCAGATTCAAGGTTGTGGTCTACGATTTCGGCGTGAAGCACAACATCCTGCGGCGGCTCGTGGACGTTGGTTGTGCCGTGACCGTGGTGCCGGCGGCAACTTCCGCCAAGGCCGTTGAAGCGCTGGAGCCGGATGGGATCGTGCTATCCAACGGCCCCGGCGATCCGGAAGGTGTGCCCTATGCCATTGCGGCAGCCAAAGCGTTGATCGGCACGCGCCCGATTCTCGGGATCTGTCTCGGCCACCAGATTCTCGGATTGGCACTCGGGTTGAAAACCTACAAGCTGAAGTTTGGGCACCATGCCGCCAATCATCCGGTGATGGACCTTCGCAGTCGAAAAGTTGAGATCACCTCGCAGAACCATAACTTTGCCGTACGTCCTCCGGCAGGGGCCACGGTCGGCGCCGTCGCGCAGCCGGTG
>DASQGO010000038.1:0-31151 GCA_035632555.1 Nitrospiraceae bacterium
CTCGTATTCGACGTGGCTGATGGCGATCGTCATGATCTTGGTCGCATCGCGGCGGCCCTGCGATTCGCTGGCCTTGGCCACCTGGTCATAGCTGATGAAGGTCGCCATGCCTTTGTCCGCGCAGATCTTCGTCAACGCCGAAGTCAACGTCGTCTTGCCGTGGTCCACGTGCCCGATCGTCCCGATGTTCACGTGCGGCTTGCGCCGCTCAAACTTGCCCTTCGCCATATCGCTCTCCCTAGGTTAAGTCGCGCTCGCTCGTTTGATCAAAACCGAAATCAAATCACGCGGTACTTACTCCCTGCGCCAGCGTCAATTACAAGAAGGACTCCAAGCTTACCGGCGGTATTGGCAAACACAGTCTGGAGCCCACGACGCGGATCGAACGCGTGACCTCGTCCTTACCAAGGACGTGCTCTGCCAACTGAGCTACGTGGGCCACCGCCTCGTAAAAGGTCATGCGTGAAAGGTGAAACACCGACTGGCCATTCCTGCCTCTGCTTGTCTCACCCTTCACATCTTCCAAGATGGAGCGGGCGATGGGATTTGAACCCACGACAGCCAGCTTGGAAGGCTGGAACTCTACCACTGAGCTACGCCCGCCCGGTTTTTCTTCAGCAAACCAAGCTGCGGTTTTATCCGCTCGCGCAATTACGAACCCGCCGGTACGGCAAGCGCGGTTTGGTGGGCAGGCAAGGATTCGAACCTTGGAAGACATAAGCCAGCAGATTTACAGTCTGCCCCCGTTGGCCACTTGGGTACCTGCCCGCCGACACCAGCACCCTAAAACGCAAAATATTCTCAAAAGAAAAACAGACCACCCCGAACACAGCAAACCGGTCTTCTGGCACCCAGAAACCGGGTGGCTGACTCAGGGCGGCAACGGATTTATTTTTAGAAACGCTGAATTATATGTGGCAAGCTAAATCTTGTCAAGCGGATAATAGCGGCGAGGTAATTTTTTGGCCATTCCGCGAAGCACTAGGCCAAGTGGCACGGTGGGCGCTGGCCCTTCCCTCGACATTGTCCTGCATTTCTTGACTTTACGAGGAAGTTTTCGTTATGGTGCCGCGCAGTTTACAGCTACGATACCGCAGGCTCACAAGCAGGTAAGGCAGTCATGCGAAAATCTCCTTGGATGTTGTTACTCTTCGTCCTGATTGGCGGACTTTTGGGAGGCATCCTAGGGGAAATTCTGCGAGTCATGGCCCCGCAGGAAGGAACCATTCAACGGATTTTCACGACCGCACTGACGCCGGGCATTGATCCCCCATTCGTCGTCAATCTGATTTTGCTTAAAGTCACGATCGGCTTCACGCTCAAAATGAATCTACTGACATTTCTAGGCGCGTTCCTTGGCGTCTACCTCTACAAGCAAGTCTGACGCTCATCCGACCTCTTTCAGTTCCAAATCCCTTTTCTTTAGCGCACGGATACGGTCACGCAAGCCGGCTGCCCGTTCGAATTCCAGATTTTTGGCCGCCGACTTCATCTCGCCTTCGAGTCGATGAATCGCCTGAGCAAGACCGCCTGCCTGTGCATATTCCTGGACGGGCTCGGCCGCCAGCGGCACGTCCAAGTAGTCGGCTTGCGCCATTTTATATTCGAGCTCTGGAATGTGTTTCCTGACGCTTTCCGGCGTAATGCCATGCGTCCGGTTGTATTCCTGTTGAATGCGGCGCCGGCGTGCCGTTTCATCCATCGCTTGGTGCATGGAATTGGTCACCGTGTCGCCATAGAGGATCACGCGGCCGGCGATGTTCCTCGCCGCGCGACCGGCTGTTTGGATCAACGACCGATGCGAACGCAGATAGCCTTCCTTGTCCGCGTCCAAAATGGCGACGAGACTGACTTCGGGCAGATCCAAGCCTTCTCGCAAAAGATTGATTCCCACCAGCACATCGAACGCGCCTTTCCGGAGATCGCAAATAATCTCGGCCCGTTCCAGCGTTTTAATGTCCGAGTGAAGATAGCGTACCTTCACGCCAAGATCGTGATAGTACTCGGTCAAATCTTCCGCCATGCGCTTGGTGAGCGTGGTGACAAGCACGCGGCTGCCTCGGCCTGCTTCGGCGCGGACTTCACCCAATAGATCGTCCACTTGGCCCTTCGCAGGCCGTACCTCAATCACGGGGTCCCTCAAGCCGGTTGGCCTGATGATTTGCTCCACCACTTCGCCATGCCCCTTCTCCAGTTCGTACGGCCCGGGCGTGGCCGACACGTAGACCACCTGATTGATGCACCGTTCAAACTCGTTAAATTTTAATGGCCGGTTGTCCACCGCCGATGGCAAGCGGAATCCGTATTCCACCAGCGTTTTCTTGCGGGAATAATCGCCCTCGTACATGCCCCCGACTTGCGGGATGGTCGCATGCGACTCGTCCACGATCAGCAGGAAATCCTTCGGGAAATAATCCAGCAGTGTCGGCGGCGGCTCGCCCGGCGCACGCCCGCTGAGATGACGGGAATAATTTTCGATCCCGTGGCAATAGCCCATCGCCCGGATCATTTCCAGATCGAATCGCGTCCGCTGCTCGATCCGCTGCATCTCCACCAATTGATTGGTCCGCCTGAAGGAGACAATCCGTTCGTCCAGTTCCTGTTCGATGCCGTTGAGCGCCCGTTCATAGCGATTTGGAGCGATCAAATAATGCGTGTTGGGATAGATCGGCACTTTGGGAAGCCGCTGGAGCGATCTGCCCGTGAGCGGATCAATTTCGTGAATGGCATCCACCGTATCGCCGAAGAGTTCGATCCGTACCGAATTGGCTTCGGACGAGGCGGGAAAAATTTCAATGACGTCGCCACGGACCCGGAACGTCCCGCGGTGAAAATCCACATCGTTGCGTTCGTATTGAATCTCCACCAGCTTCTCCAAAATCTGCTCGCGCCGAACGTCTTTTCCCTCTTCCAGATACAACAGCATGTCGTGATAGATTTCCGGCGATCCCAGTCCGTAAATGCAGGACACGGACGAAACGATGACCACATCGTTTCGCTCCAGCAGCGAGCGTGTGGCCGAGTGACGCATCTGGTCGATCGCATCGTTGATCGACGAATCCTTGGCGATATAGGTATCGGTCGAAGGGATATAGGCTTCCGGCTGGTAGTAGTCGTAGTAGCTGATGAAGTACTCGACCGCATTGTGCGGGAAGAACTGGCGGAATTCCTGGTAGAGCTGCCCGGCGAGCGTTTTGTTGTGCACCAACACGAGTGTTGGCTTCTGTACCCGCTCGATCAGGTTGGCCATGGTAAAGGTTTTGCCGGAACCGGTCACGCCCAGCAGGACCTGGTGCGTCTTGCCGGCTTGCACTCCCGCCGTGAGCTTCTCAATCGCCTGCCCCTGATCCCCGCACGGTTTGAAAGGCGCTTCGAGCTTGAAGGGAAGAACGTCCGCCATGGCGGTTATCTTAACACAGGGTCTCCTTGACAGTCCCAGGCGCGCAGCCTATAAGCCACTAACTATGCTCACGGGTCACCGCAGCCGGCGTATTTTTGCCCTGGTGTTTCTCCTGGCCGTTGCCGCCACAGTTTCGTCTCAAGCCCGTACGTTGGTTTTAGACGGCGCGCTCACGTCGTCGTTTCACGTCAAGGACACCGCCGTGATCGCAGCCCCATCGGATCAGGGCGGCATCGAGGATTTCACTTATCATCTGGTGCCTCCTCCGTCCGCCGCAAGCAAAACCTCGAAGCAGACCATCTCTAACTACCGGCATACAGCCACGCCGCCGCCAACTTCGACGCAGGAACGCACGGATGCCTACGGCAACCGTATTCTTGAGTTGAAATGGAAAGCGCCGAGCGGAGAGATCACGATTGTTGGTGAGTATGACGTCAAGGCATCCGTCGAGTTCGTGCCGGTCCCTTCCTCAGCTCCGTATCCTGTGCAGACCGGTGCACTGCCCGCCGATGTCGTGCTGTATTTGAAACCGTCCGAGCAGGTGCAATCCGAGGATCAGAGCATTCAGGCCCTCGCTGCGGAATTGGTCAAGAGCGCGAAAACCGAGGGGGAGGCGGTCACCCGCATCATGTATTGGATCGTCGATCACCTGCATTACACGCTCGAGCCGGCCGGCTACGATGCGCTCACGACCAAACGCGAAGGTAAAGGCAACTGCCAAAACTATTCGCATCTGACCATGGCGCTTCTACGGGCTGCTGGCATCCCGGCCCGCCTCGTGCGCGGCCGTACGCTCGGCAAGAGCTGGGAAGTGGATGAGGATAACGGCAAGCGGCGCTGGACCGCCAAATGGGGTGAAGGCCGACACGCGTGGCTGGAAGTCTATTATCCTGACCAAGGCTGGCTGATGTACGACAGCCAGGCTTATCATCAGTTTGTTTCGACGCGCTTTATTCGGATTGAGGTCGGACCGGATAACAAGGCCGTGCATACGGACGGTCTGATCTTGTGGGCCACGCGAGGATCGGCCAAGCCGAAGATCCTGGACATGCATGTCGAAACTGACTTTACGCAAGACAAGGACATCGTGAAAGCGCAGAAATCAGAAAACACACCGAAAAACCTGATTTATGCAGCCGCACTCGTTGCGGTTCCGACCGCCGCCCCCTCCGTGGTTCCCGTGCCGGCCCCTCCGACTGCCAAGCCGATACCCTCTCCCGTTGTACCGATTCCGCCCGTTCCGCCTGTCGTGGCACCCATTCCACCGGCGCCCATTCCGCCGCCAGCAGCTCCCAAGCCGGCACCGCCCACGCGATTGCTCAAGCCGGAGGCGTTCACATTCCCCGTGGCGTTCGGCAATCTGGAATTCCCCCACGAGATTCGGCTCTTTGAACCCGTGAAAACATCCGGCAAAGGACAGTACTCGTTGGAACAAAATTATATGGTAGAAACCGCCGAGTATGTGACAGGCGACACGCTCTACGCGCAGGCGTTCGAGGTAGATCAACCGATGCTGCTCACGGATTTGTCACTGGCCTTGCACCGATTCGGCGGTGAGAGTGGTGAACTCTGGATTGAATTGTATGAAGACAACGACGGCCCCGGCACGCTCGTCACCAAAAGCCGTCCCGTCCAATCCGCAGCGATCCGCATACCGGCCAATCGCTACGAGTGGGTGCCGTTTTCGTTCGAGAGCAGCAAAACGATCGTGCAGGAGAACCGCCGGTATTGGATCATCCTCAAATTCACCGGCGACCCGATCATCAATTGGTTCTATACCTACGGCAAGGTCGTCAGCCCCGAAGACGGGACACGGGCGACCCCGGCAAAAAAAGTCATCTGGAATCGGATCCTGAACAACGAATTCAATTTCAGGCTGCGGGGGCTGATCCGAGAATAGCGCCTAGTGACCGCTTTCCGCCTTCTTGCGCAAGGCGGTCACGTGCTTGGCATCACCAAGCACGATGAGAGTGGTATCCGGCGCAAGCACGGCATCTCTGGATGGCACGTAGGTAAACGTGGAGACGCCGGGGGGTTGGAGCGCCATGACCAACACTTCTGACTCTAGCAACTCGCGGTCGTCGAGTTGCTTGCCGGCCAAACGACTCTCGCGTTTGATCTGCAACTCTTCCACCCGCATCTCTTTGTCTCGATCCCTCAACATCAGGTCAAGAAAACTGACGACCGTCGGCCGGACCATTTCACTTACCAGCCGCATGCCGCCGATAAATTGAGGCGACACCACGGCGTCGGCTCCCGCATTTTTGACCCGTTGAGAGAGTTTGATATCATGCGCCTTTGCCACGATCCGCAGCTTTACATTCAGCATCCGGCAGGTCATCGCCAGCACAAGATTGTCCCGGTCGTTCGGCAGGGCACAGATCACACCAGCCGCCACTTTCACACCGGCATGTACCAACACGGCCTCGTCTGTCGCGTCTCCCACGAGATAGGGAAATGGTGTCTGCTCTGCCAGCCGCTTGAGTTGGTCTTCTTCCGTGTCAATTGCCACAAAGGATCGCCGCGTGGCGAGCAACTCTTCGATGACATAGTGTCCGACATCGCCTGTACCACAGATAATAAAATGATCGTGCAGTGCTTTGATTGTTTTCTCCATTTCATGCCTCGCTAAAATACCTCGGAGCTCGCCTTGCACAAAAAACGCTGTCATCTGGCTGATTCCATATCCCATGGTGCCCAGGCCCAGCACGATGACGAACATGGTATAGATACGGTCCAGCGGCGTCACGACCGGCACGATCTCGCCATACCCTACCGTAAAGGTCGTGACCACTGTCATGTAGAGACATTGAAGGAAGTCAATGCCCGAACCGTCGGGATTGCTGCGGCTAAAATTGAGGAACCAGTACCCGGTCGCGAGGGCAAAATTCACCCCCACGACCAGCATAAACGCCACCACCAAACGCTGATAGCGCACCATATTAGATTGTTGTGGGAGGAACTGTGGGATTGCGGAGTCGCACAATGTCCTGTACGCGGCGATCGCGCGCCTCACGAAGAAGCTTGCGGCGCTTCCAGCGATCCCACGTCCACCAACGAAGTTTTTGCGCGAAGGTCACCGGCGGCGGTGGAACGTTGCCGGCAGTCTGATGCTGAAAATCATAGCCTTCCGCCCTGTCGCGGTTGGCCACGAACCGTCCGTATTGATGATCGAATAAGCCCTTGCTCGGATCAGCCATCGCACATCCTTGTTGGCGCGCATCCTACCGCGAGAGCCGCCGTGATGCAACGTTCGGCGGCACCTTGACTTCCTGTTTCCCAGCCCTATCTATGAGACATGGCACCGGACCAGACACCACGAATTTTGACTTACGACGAGCGCAAAGCTGCGGAGGCGGCTTTTGCCGGACGCCCGTTCGATCCCGTATGGTCTGAATCCGCCCGCACGGTGTATGAAGGCATCCTCACCGCGCGAGGTCTTCCGGCTCCGATGCCGATTTCACCGGAACAGCCGGGCCCCCCGGGAGTTCCGGCCAGCACGCCAGCCGCAGATGCACCGCTGTCAAACTCCATGCTCTATTCGAAGCAGCCCGAACGGGCACCGGAGACTCCAACTGCGCCGGCGCCCCCCCAAGTTCTCTCGCGGGAGGACGCCATTCAGGCCGGCGCCTTGATTGACGTCACACCCATCGCGCACACAATGGGACTCCGGCTTCCGGTCAGCTTTTCACGGCCTCTCTGGGAGATCGGCATCACTGCCGCCCAGAGCATCCCCAAAGAAGAATACGACCGGCGCGTACGTGACGTGCTCATGGCGTTTCGGCTGCGGCTGGCTGCCTCACGCATGGCCAGTCCGCTCGTTGAGTTTCCGCCAGATCCGGTCCCGCAGACCTGCGTCCTGTTCGCCGTTGCCCATCAGGAGACAGACAAGCCGACGGCGCTCACGTTTCTGCTGCCGGGCGAAGTCTCGACGACCAACATCCCGTTCAGCGTCAACGAATAATCTGCGTCCGTTCAGCGCGCTGTTCACACGCGGACAAGCTTCTTCACCAACACCCGTTCGTCGGCTTCACTCTTCACGTCGCCATCCAGACGGGCGTCCAGTAATCGGCCGAGAATCCTTTTAAATTGCGGCCCCGGCTTGAGACCCAGCGCCTTGAGATCGGTTCCGGTCAGTGACGGCTTGGTCCGCTGGTAGGCCGTAAGATAGACGGAGACCTGTCGTTTCACCGAATCCGGCCTCGCTTTTGCCATCAACAGCAGCAACGTTTCATCCGCAAGCCCGCTCAGTGCGTGATAGGTCTCGCTCGGCTTGGGCGGCGACCGCCGGGCCAGCCGGCGCAGAACCGCATTGGCTACCACGTGGCCCGCCTTGATCCGTTCGGCATCCCGTGCCGGCATCCCCAGACGCTTGACCGTCTCCCCCACAGCCCGGGACGGCAAGACTTCCATCAGCGCCATGAAATAGACCAGCCAGGCATCCAGTTTCCGCTCCAGATAGAGCAGCCGATACCATCGCACCGCATCCTCAACCGCTTTCAACAGGCCGTCCAGTCTTGGAGACCATTTCAGAGCCTGATGGATAAATCGCAACAGGCCCAGTTCGGCCATGCGCGTGACGGCGCGGCGCGGCTCCTGATCTGCGAACACCAGCATCAACTCATTCAGCAGACGATGACCGGACAGGCGGTGGAACAGATCCATCTTCACAGCGCCCTTGATCAGCGCAAGCGTCTCCTTGCCCAAATGAAAGCCGAATCGCTGCTCGAACCGGATCGCCCGGAACACGCGGGTCGGGTCTTCCACAAAGCTGAGACTGTGCAGCACACGGATCGTCCGATCCTTGAGATCCCGCTGTCCGCCGTAGAAATCGATCAATTCGCCGAAGCGTCGGCCGTTCAGGCTGACGGCCAGCGTGTTGATCGTAAAGTCCCGCCGATAGAGATCCTTCTTGATCGAGCCTTGCTCCACGGTGGGCAGCGCGGTCGGATATTCATAATATTCCGTGCGCGCCGTCGCCACGTCGAGCTTGACACCGTCCGGCATGATGACGATGGCTGTGCCAAACCGCTCGTGTGCTTTTACATGTCCGCCCACCTGCTTGGCCAACTCGCGGGCAAAAACAATGCCGTCGCCCTCGATCACCAGATCCAGATCCAGATTACCGATACCCAGCAATAGATCCCGGACGATGCCGCCCACCACATAGGCCTGGACGTTCAGGTGATCCGCCAGCCGGCCGGCCGTTTCAAGCAGGATAAAGGCCCGCGCCGGCAGGCGCTCCATCATCAGGCTCCGCACATTCCGCCGGTGCAGCGCCGGCTGCGGCTCGACGCCTTTGATCCTGGCCCGCGCCGCGGCCAGTACGTCGTCATGCAACGCGCGAAGCAGATCGGTCCGCGTGACGACGCCGATCACTTTGATACCGCTCACAATCGGTACAAAGCGCTGGTTGCGCTCGATCATGTGCGCTTCAATGTCACGGAACGGCGTATCCGGCCCGGCCTGATACTGATCCGTCAGCAGAAATTCGCGTACCGAAGACTCCGCCAGCTTGTGAAACAGGGCTTTCTGGACAAGCTCGCGGGTGATCAGGCCTTGGTAGCGTTCTCTGCCATCCAGCACCGGCAGCACGTTGACGCCGTACATGGTCATCGTCCGTTCGGCTTCGGTAATTGTCGCCTCTTCCCCGATGGACTTCACCGGTTTTGTCATCACATCCCGCGCCAGCAGTGTCGGCCGGTGTTCTTCCGTGAGCAGTCGCCGAAGCTGTTCCGTAACTTCAACCAGCGTCCTGCCCTTGACGCTGGCGGCCGCCGCTTCCGCATGGCCCCCGCCACCGAACGCCTGGGCGATCCGGCCCACGTCGATTTCGGGCCTCCGGCTTCGCCCGATGATTTCGACTTTGTCTTCCATTGCCACGGCCACGACAACGGCATCCACAGCCTCCATCTCCGCAAGCTTCTGCACGAGATCCGCCAGATCGCCGCAATAGCGGTCGTAGGCGCTGGACGCCACGAGCACCTTGAGGCCATCCAGATAATAGGTTTCGCCGGCCTTCAACAAATCGTTGAGCAGTGTGATCTGCTCCGGATCAAGGTGCCGGCGCAGGGTATCGGACACCACATTCAAGTCTGCACCGGCCTGCAGGACAAAGGCCGCGGCTTCCAAATCGCGCGGCGTTGTCGAGGCATAGGCCAGCGAGCCGGTTTCCTCATAAAGTCCGATGGCCAGAACCGTCGCCTCAAACGGCGTCAGCGAACTCTGCCGATCGCGCAACTGTTCGATGAGAATCGTCGCCGTCGCGCCTACCGCCTCCAGCACGCGCAGTTCGGCGTGCAGCGGCAACGCCGCACCCTGCGTGTCGGAATCGGGATGGTGGTCATACACATGAATGACCACTTCCGGCTTGATGCAAAGATTCTTGAGTGGCCCGAGACGTTCCGGCTCATGGGTGTCCACCAGGATCAATCGGGTAACCTTGTCCAGATCGAGCTCCTTTAGCCTGGCGATGCCGAGATCGTGCACGGCGAGAAAGCTGCGCACGGTTTCCTGGGTCCCTCCCGGCAGCACAAGCGTCGCACCAGGGTAGAGCTTGCGCGCGGCCACCATGGAAGCCAAACCGTCGAAGTCCGCGTTGAGATGGGTTACTATCAGATCCACAGGGCCATTCTATCGTTAAGCGGACCCGCCAGCACCTTTATGACCAGCCTTCACATTCCCCATGGCTGGCTACGGAGACGTGAGGCCAGGCGGCCACCGGTAACTATGGGCGAGAGTCGTCCGGTTAGGCACTGACCGTGACGGTGATCTCGTGCAGTCCGCCCGCGCCGTCCGGAAAGGCCGGTTGCTCTCCCAGAGACTGGAGCTGTCCCCGACCATCGGTGGCACGCACCGCCAGCGAATGCCGGCCCGGTTCCTGAATTTCCCAGCGATAGTTCCAAAACCGCCAGGCTGAGGGAGACAGCGCCGGTTCCAGTTCGGCGACCCGCCACGTTCCGCCGCCATCCGTACTGACTTCGACCTGCTTGATCCCCCGCGTCCCGGCAAAGGCATAGCCCTGCACCAATGCATACCGCCCATTGATCACACCGCCGTGTCCCGGCAGATCGATATGCTATGAAGTCTTCACAATGGCCTCATCCGACCAGCCCTTTTGCTGATAGTAGCCCTTGTAGTCCTGTGCAACGATCTCGATCCCCGTCAGCCACTGGACATTTTTTACCCCGTAGATGCCGGGCACGATGATTCGAGCCGGGAATCCGTGTCCGCGCGGCAGCGGCACGCCGTTCATCCGATGCGCAACAAGGACATCGCCGGCCATAGCACGCACGAAGGGAAGGCTGTCCGAATAACCGTCGGCGGCTCGGAAGATGACGTCCACAGCCTGGGACGATGCGCCCGCTTCTTCCAGCAGGGCTTTGAGCGGAACGCCTTCCCACTGCGCCATGCTGATCGCATCGGCCGCCAGACCGTTCCCAATGCACTCCAACGTCACAACCTGGGAAACAGCCGGCCGCGACATGAGCTGCGGGTAGGTCAGTGCAAGCGGCCGTTCAACCAACCCTTGAATCGACAGCGACCATTGTTCGACGCGGATATCCGGCGGGCTGCTGTAGGATGTAACGTAAAACTCTTCGTTAGGAGTCAGCGCCGGTCTGAGCCGGGGAGATGAACGAAACAATTGATTCAGCACACCGGCGAGCGCCGACGCCGGCAAAGCCGTTACAAGAGCAGCGCCGCCCGCCAACCTCAGGAAATTTCGGCGTGATAATCGCCCCATGGTCTCCCCGTCACGAAACCTCGAGCAGACTATGGAAGGCTTCGTATGATACAACCATGCCCGCGATCACTGCTGCGGGATTCATTTCATCGCCTTCTCGAACACGATATCCCCGAAGTACGCGACCGCGGATTCTTTTGTGTTGTCCGTGTCGGTCATAATGGCCACACCGTTGATCATCGGCGGTTCGCCGTCGAACGCTTTGCGATAATCCTCGTAGATGTTCCGTTCCTCTTCCATCCAGGTCCCCACGCCCTGCGGACCGCTGCGCAGGACGACCATCTTGGCAAAGTCCGTGTAGGCATTGTCGAAAAAGATCCCCTGCGGCGCCTTTGCATCCCAGATATAATTGAGCGCCGCGATAGGAATGTCCCCGAAGATCAATCTGCCGGCCTTGTACTTCGCTTTTTTCCCGAACCCGACCTTGTCCGGATCATACTCGAAGGTGATGTAGAGCCGCGCCGGGTAGTCGTCCCCTGCCTTCGTCGCCACGTCGGCGGCCTTCAGGAGATTGTCCACCTTCCAGCGCCAGCGCACGATCGGATAGTCCCGGGGATCGATCCGGACCGCCTTCGTCAGCCCGGATGCCGATGCGTGGCTGACCGCCTTGACGACGACGGCGCTTCCGTCTCGTACCAGCGTGTAGGTCGTGTGCTTCGGCACCTTCGGGAACGTGAGCGGCTTCCATCCGTCCAGCGGTGAACTCCCTTCCGCCGCGGCTGAAAACTTCCCGACTTCGAGCATCGCGGGCGATTGTGCCGGAAGCGCGGCAGGATACATGCACGCAAGTCCGCCAACCAGAAGAGCCAGGCGAATCACCGCCGATCCCCTACCGCATCCAGGCAAAGAGCTTCGAGAGGAATCGCTTCTTGCCTTCCGTAAACGTCGTCTTGCGCCAGGCATTGGCGACCTTCTTCACGACTTCGGCCTGGGTGGGATAGGGATGGATGGTTGAGCAGATCGTGCTCAATCCCTTGCGGGACTGCATGAGCACCGTGAATTCGCTGATCATGTCGCCAGCGTGGGACGCCACGATGGTTGCGCCCAACAATCGGTCCGTGCCTTTCTTCACATGCACGCGCGCGAAGCCCTCCTCTTCGCCGTCCAGAATCGCCCGGTCCACCTCGTCCAGCTTGAACGTGAAGGTATCCACCTCAACTCCCTTTTCCTGCGCATCCCTCTCATACAAACCGACGTGGGCGATTTCCGGCTCCGTGAAGGTGCACCAGGGCATGATCAGCTTCTCCATGCTGGCCCTGCCCAATCCAAGCGGATGCGGGAACAGCGCGTTCTGGATCACGATCTGCGCCATCGCATCAGCTGCATGCGTGAACTTGTACTTCGAGCAGATGTCGCCGGCGGCATAGATCCGCGGATTCGTCGTCTGGAGGTGCGCGTTCACCTTCACGCCCTGCGTGTCATACGCCACGCCCACGCCTTCCAGATTCAGTCCCTCCACGTTCGGCGCGCGACCGACACTGACAAGGATCTCATCCACCGTAATGTCGTACTGCCGGCCGTGCGACTCAAGCGTCAGCCTCTTGCCGCCGTCCACCTTGCCGACCTTCACGTCCTTGCCGCAGCAGAGCAGTTGAACGCCGTCGCGCTGCATGGAGGCGCGCACGATCTCCGCGGCATCGCGGTCTTCCTTCGGCAAAATGCCGTGCAGAGCTTCGACAAGGTGCACCTGGCTGCCAAACCGCGCAAACGATTGCGCCAGTTCGCATCCGACCGGACCGGCGCCGATCACTGCCAGACGCTTCGGCAGTTCGGTCAGTGTGAAAATCGTTTCATTCGTCAGATATCCCGCCTCCTGCAAACCGAGAGTCGGCGGCGCGGCGGCGCGGGCGCCGGTGCAAACCGCCGCCTTCTTGAACCGTAGCGTCCGGTTGCCTGCATGGCCCTCGACCGTGATCGTGTCCGGCCCGGTAAACCGCCCGCTCCCGATATAGACATCCACGCCAAGTTTCTTATAGCGATGCGCCGAATCCGTATGGCTGATGCGGGCCCGAAGTTTCCGCATCCGCGCCATGGCCGCCGCAAAGTCGAACTTCGCTCCGGCCGGAATGTGCACGCCGAACTCTTCCGCACGCTTCACGTCCGCCCAGGCCCGCGCAGCACGGATCACGCCCTTGGACGGCACGCAGCCGACATTCAAACAGTCGCCGCCCATCAGATGTTTCTCGATCAGCGCAACCTTTGCTCCAACGGCCGCCGCAATGACCGCCGTGACGAGCCCAGCCGTGCCGGCGCCGATTACCACCATGTTGTACCGCCCGTCCGGCTCGGGATTGACCCAGGCCGGCGGGTGGACGTTCTGCACCAGTTTCTGGTTGTGCTCGTCGTTCGGGAGAACAATCTCTGGATCGTGCGACATAGATTCTCTCTGTTATTGCGCCACGGATTTCTTTGCGGTGTACTTCTGGTAGACGATCGGCACGAGCGCCAGCAGGCCCAGCAGCGTGAAGGCCATCAGGACGTTCGGCGAGGCGATTTCCTTCAACGAATTGATCGTCCCCAATTGCCGCCCCGCGTAGGCGTAGATGAAGCTGGCAGGGATGATCCCGATGGCCGTGGCCAACACGTAGGTGCCGAGCGACACGCGGGTCAGCCCGCACAGGAGATTCACGATGAAGAAGGGAAAGATCGGAATCAGCCGCAGCGTCATCAGATAGTGGAAACCATTTTTCGCGAAGCCTTCCTGGAACGGCTCCAAACGACTGCCGAACTTTGCCTCCACCCAGTCCCGCAACAGGTAACGGCCCGCCAGGAACGCCAGCACAGCGCCGGAGGTCGCCCCCAGGTTCACGTAGAGCGTGCCGATCACGCTACCGAACAGAAACCCGCCGGCCAGCGTGAAGAACACAGCGCCCGGCAGCGAAGAGGCCACAAAGAGGCAGTAGCTGACGATGAAAATGACGACGGAGGCGGTGTAATTGGCTTCCGTGAACGCCAGCAGCGCGTCACGATTGGCTTTCAGCGCATTGAGCGAGAGATACCGGCCGAGGTCGAAGTAGAAAAACGCGCTGACGGTCGCAGCCAACAGCAGCGCAACGACAATCCTGCCTCGATTCGATGCGGGCTGTGCTACCGGTATTTGCATTGACACAGACATCGTACCTCGTGATTCATCATGGCGGTCTCCGAATATCGTGTCAATACGGCCAGCCGGAGCGTGGCTCGCTATCCATGCATCCCGTCGAGTGAGCGGTCACTCGACGGCGCAGACATCTTCCACCAGGGCGCGAAGCGGTTCGGCGACTGACCAAGCTTGCGCAAAACACCCGCGAGGACGGTGCGGCGCATCGGCATCGAAAATTTCCGAGACCTGCCCGATGCAGGCTTCTTGCAGGTGCGCTTCCAGACCGTCCAGGAAACCCCGCGCCACGCGTTTCGCCTCCGGTGTTCCCCCGTGAACCTTTACCCACGCGGTCACAAACGGGCCCAACAAAAACGGCCAGACGGTCCCCTGATGGTAGGCCCCATCCCGATTGTGCACGCCACCTTCGTACCGGGGCCGATACTGGGCGTCGCCGGGCGCGAGCGTTCTGAGACCCACCGATGTCAGCAACCGTTCTTCCACCACCTGCACGACCCGCTTCGCCTGTTTGTCCTCCAGTAGTTCGCCGGGAAAAAACGCGGCATAGATTTGATTGGGCCGGAACGACGCATCATCGCCGTTCTCCCCGTCCACCACGTCGTAGAGGTAGCCGCCCTGCTCGTGCCAGAAGCGGACGCGGAACGACTTGATGGCCTTGATGCGGTCTTCATCGCAGCGCGCGGCAAAGGCCTTGTCGCCGAACTTTGCGGCCAGTTCCTCGCCGACCGCCAGCGCGCGCACCCAGAGCGCCTGGATCTCGACCGGCTTGCCATGACGGGGTGTGACGACCCGATCCCCGACCTTGGCATCCATCCATGTGAGCTGCATGCCCGGCGCACCGCCGGCGATCAGCCCATCCCCGTCCATGCGAATCCCGTAGCGCGTGCCCTGCCGGTAGCCGTCGAGAATCGCCCGCACCGCCGGCCAGGCAAGCTCGCGCACGCCAGCCTCGTCCTTCGTATAGTCGAGATAGCGGCCGACCGCGTGGACGAACCAGAGCGACGCGTCGATCGTGTTGTACTCCGGCGTCTCGCCCGCGTCTGGAAACCGGTTGGGAATCATCCCCTGCGACACGTGCGCCGCAAAGGCCGCGATCACCTGCCGCGCGATCTCGTGGCATCCTGTCACGAGGCACAGGCCGGGCAGCGAGATGAAGGTGTCGCGCCCCCAATCCGTGAACCAGGGATAGCCGGCGATGATCGTCTTCTGCCTGCCGCGGTCGGAGAGAAAGGCCTCGGCCGCCATCCAGAGCGAGCGAGTCAGCGGATCGTCGCCGGGCGCGGACTCGGCCAGCCGGTTTCGGCGCCGGCGCTCGTCCTGCGCAAGCGCCTCCACGTCAACCGATTCAACAGGCTCCGTCGTGAATACCAGATGGGCCGGCCGGCCGGCGGCGAGCGTCGTCGTGAATTCGCCCGGCGACCACCAGTCTTCTTCGCCGTCCAACCCCCGCTCCTGTTCGACCGGAAATTGCACGCGGCGATACCATTCCGGCGCGTGATGGTAGCGGCCGGAAGAGAACACCTTAGGAACGGGTACGCCGTCGTAGGGCCGCCAAGAGACGGGCCCGGTGCCGCGCACACCGGGCCAGAGGCCGTTGTTCTCATGGTGCGTCGAATGATAGTCGCGCCCGGAGAGCATCGGCCGCACCACCAGCTTGGCCGCCTGCCCCTTGGCGGCCGCCAAGCGCCAGCGGATCACAACCATGTCCCTCCCCTGCGGGCAGAAAATCTCGCGGATCACCTGCGCATCGCCCAGGTCATAGGTCCAGGTGGGCCAGGGATCGGAAGAAAACCCCCGGCAGCGCCGGTAGCCGTCCGGATGGACAACGCCGGGATAGCAATTCGCCGACAGCGAGACAGACTGCCCGCCCATCTCAATCTGTTCTTCAAGATGATTGACCAAAACGAACCGGTCCACCGGCGGATTGCGCGCGATTAGCAGCAGCGCGTGGTACCGCCTGGTGTTCGGACCGGCCACCGTGCCGGATGCAAACCCGCCGCGCCCGTTCGTCTCGAGCCATTCCAGGCCAAGTCCGCGCTCAAGGTTACGACAATCTTCTGGGCTGACGTTCATGGACCGCTTGGAGGGTATCCGGCGTTACCGTTTCTGCTTTGTGCTGGCAATCTGCTCTTTAGCAGCCGTGACGATCCGGTCGGCGGTGAAGCCGAATTTCTTCTGCAGTTCCTTGAGCGGCGCGGAAGCACCGAACGTCTTCATGCCGATGCTGACACCCGTCGGGCCGACATAGCGCTCCCAACCGAACGTCGAGGCCTGCTCGACCGACACCCGCGCCGCCACCGGCGGCGGCAGCACCGAGTCCCGATAGTCCTGCGGCTGTTGTTCGAAGAGTTCCCACGAGGGCATGCTGACCACGCGCGCCTTGACACCTTCAGCCACAAGTTTTTCGTACGCCTCGACTGCCAGACCGACTTCCGTCCCGGTCGCCATCAGGATCACATCCGGTTTTCCACCCGGCGCATCCGCCAGCACATAGGCGCCCTTGGCCACGCCGGAAGCCGGCGCATACTTGCTGCGGTCCAACGTCGGCATCGCCTGCCGGCTGACAATCAGCGCGGCCGGCTCATGTTTCAGGTGCATGACGAGTTTCCAGGCCTCGAAAATTTCATTCGCATCGCCGGGCCTGAGCGTGATCAGTCCCGGGATGGCGCGCAGCGCGGCCAGATGCTCGATCGGCTGGTGCGTGGGTCCGTCTTCGCCGACCCCGATCGAGTCGTGGGTAAAAATGTAGATGACCGGAATTTCCATGATGGCGGCAAGCCGGATGGCGGGACGCGAGAAATCGCTGAAGACGAAGAAGCCCGACCCGTAGGGACGCACTTTCGTCAGCGACATGCCGTTGAGCACGGCGCCCATGGCCAGTTCACGCACGCCGAAGTGCATGTTGCGGCCGCCGTAACTCATCACCGACTTGGCATGCGGATCGCCGTGATTCGCCGGAGGGAGGAAATCCCCGGCGCCATCGAACGTCAGCCGCGTCTTGGTGGATGGCGCCAGATCGGCGGCGCCCCCGATCAGCCACGGCACGTGCTTGGCGATGCTGTTGAGCGCTTTGCCGGACGTGTCGCGCCCGGCGGCGCCCTTCGGGTCGGCCGGAAGCGGTTGCAGCTCTTTGTCCCAGCCTGGCGGCAATTCACGCCGCTGGATCTTGATCAGTTCGTCCGCTTCCCTGGGATATTTGGCCTTGTATTGTTCATACAGCGCCATCCACGCATCGCGCAATTCCCTGCCGCGCTTGCCGATGCCCTGATTGAAATGTTCCGTGACTTCGCCGGGCACCAGAAACTTTTCATTCTCCGGCCAGCCGTAATTACGCTTCGTCCCCTTGATCTCGTCTTCGCCCAGCGGCTCGCCATGCGCCGCATGGGTATCCTGTTTGCTCGGCGCGCCCCAGGCGATGTGGCTGTCCACGATGATCAGCGTCGGCCGATCGGCCGTTTTCTGGAATGTCTGGAATGCGCGGGCCAGCATGTCGAGATCGTTCGCATCGCCCACACGCACGACATTCCAGCCATAGGCGAGAAACCGCGTGGCGACATCTTCGCTGAACGCCCAACTGGTATTGCCCTCGATCGTGATTTTGTTGTTGTCATAGATCCAGCAGAGATTGTTGAGCTGGAGATGCCCGGCGAGCGAGGCCGCCTCGCTTGCCGCCCCTTCCATCATGCAACCGTCGCCGCCCACCGCGTAGATCTTGAACCCGAACATGTCGAATCCGGGACGATTGTAATGGTCCGCCAGCCATTTGCCCGCGACCGCCATGCCCACGCTGGTCGCGTAGCCCTGCCCCAGCGGACCGGTGGTCGTTTCGACGCCTGAGGTCCAACGATATTCCGGATGGCCGGGACACCGGCTGTCCAACTGGCGGAACCGTTTGATGTCGTCGAGCGTGACCGAAAGCTGCCCCATCGTCTCATAGGCGCGGTTGACGGTCTTGACGCCGGTCAGATGCAGCATCGAATAGAGCAGCATGGAGGCGTGTCCCATGGAGAGCACAAACCGGTCGCGGTTCGGCCAGATCGGGTCCTGCGGATCGAAGCGCAAAAACTTCTGCCACAGGCAGTAGGCCACCGGCGCCATGGCCATCGGCGTTCCCGGATGGCCCGAGTTGGCCTGCTGCACGGCATCCATGGACAGCGTGCGGATGGTATTCACGGCCAGCGTTTCGATCGGCTGCGTCGTCATAGATTCCTCCCGGTCACTCTCGCGCAAGTTCCGGAGACGTATAGTCGTTCGACAGCAGTATTGTAGCGTAAGTGCGGGGACGCGTCAGGTAAATTCAGGGGAAGGCGGATGGACCCGGAGGGATCGGTCAGTTCCAGGTCACGTCGTCTTCATGAAGCAGGAAATCGATGGTCTCGATGCGGTCGCGTAGAAGCCGCTGGGCCTTCTCGGACATCGGCACCACGGCGCCGATCGGCCTGCCCGATTCCATCTGCTCGAGCGCAGGAAGCGATTCCAGAATTGCTTTTTCGTTTTCAGATCGGAAAGCAGCCATCGCGAGCGTCCTCTCTGGCTGCGTTTATCATACTACGCCGATTCACGGCGTGCCACTGGCGGGGGGAAAGGCTCCCAGGTAATCGAAATGGCCGACTTTATTGAGCGGGCTGTCCGGATGCAGATGGAAATCCCCGTTGGCCGGATCAACGAAGCGGGGATCCTGTACCACGTCGGACTGCGGCCTGAGGTCCGGCGCGGGAACCGGTGGAGGCCCCGCACGCAGATAATCGTCCTTGTTATAGAGCGCGTTGTACGACAGGCTGATACGGGCCGAAGGCGCAATTACAATGCCGGCGGTATTCAGACCGAAGATATTGCCGGTGGCCTCGCTCTGCGAGTCGCCCAAGAACGCGGCCCCGCCGCCGTTTTTGACGACGGTATTGCTGACCAGCACTGCACGGGCCTGATCCGTTACCACCACGCCCTCAAAAAGACTCCGCATAATCACATTGCGTTCAAGCCTGACGTCGGACTTTCCGCCGATCGTCACCCCGTGATCGTTGTCATGGATCACGTTGTCGGCCAGCACCGCCTGGGAGTCGGCGAACTGCACGCCGGCCGTTTCGCTGCCACCCAGCAGGGACTGCTCGATCCGCACGCCTTGGACCTGCTGCCCGAACAGCTTGCCGTTGATTATCACATGACGCAGCACGATGCCTTTGCCGTTGAAAATGCCCATCGCCAGCCCGCCGTGCTCCTGGATGGTGAGCTCGCTGATCTCGATGTTCGACGCGCCGTAGGGCCACTTGCCGATGTGGAACGACCCGACGAGGTCGCGCCCGAGGATCGTCACCTTGTCCACGCCGTCCCCGATAATCCTGACACGATCCTTGCTGTGAATGGTGACGTTTTCCGGATAGGACCCCGCCTTGATACGGACAACGTCGCCCTTGCGGGCCGCGTCGATGGCCTCCTGGATCGACGTGTACTGCCCGCTGCCATCGAGCGCCACGACCAGCGTCCGGGCCCCTTCAATGACGGGCACCGTTCCGCCTGAACGCGTCGGCGCCGGCGGCGGCCCCGAACAGGCTGCCAGCCAGCCCACAGACAGCATCACGAAAAGATGGACGCGCCAGGACCGCAACATGACTGGGTGATACAGGCGAGCTGCGCAGGAAGTCAAGCGCAAGCCGCCGCTTTCAGCTGCGACGGAATGACGATTGACGCTCGTCGACAAATTCATGCTATGCTGCCGCCATGATTCTGGCTGGACTTACCGGCGGCGTCGCCTGTGGAAAAAGCAGCGTGGCGCGCCTCTTCCAGGACTGCGGGGCCATTCTCATCGATGCCGACGTGCTCGCCCGGACCGTGGTCGAGCGCGGCGCGCCGGCCCTCAAAGACATCGCACGCGTATTCGGCAAGAAAATGCTCAAGCCTGACGGCACGCTCAACCGCCCCGCCCTCGCAAAGATCGTCTTTGCCAGCCCGGCGAAACTCAAAAAACTCAACGCCATCGTCCATCCCCGGGTGGCCCGCGAGCAGGCGAAGCTGACCCGTTCGATCGAAGCCCAGGAACCGCAGGCCGTCGTGATTTACGATGCGCCCGTGCTGATCGAAGCCGGCGCGCACAAACGCATGGACAAGATGATCGTCGTGTCGGCTGACGAGAAAACGCAGATCAAGCGGCTGCACAATCGCAATCATCTTTCCCGCACCGAAGCGCTCCGACGCATCAAGATCCAGTTGCCGCTGACGAAAAAAATCAAACTGGCCGACTACGTTATCGACGGCACTCTCTCCTACGAGCAGACCAAGCACGAAGTGGAACGGATCTTCGAAGAACTGAAAAAACTGGCCTGACGGCGTGCTCAAGCCGCTCCCATTTTGATTCCCCCGACTTGTGGCCTCCCCCCTTTTGGCTTAAGATTCAGCTGCGCCATTGACACGCATGGTATTCTCGACCAATGAGGTGTCGATGCCAGCCTCTGTGAGCCTCCGGCCAATCTCATGCAACCGCCGGACACAGTGAAGTCAAAACGATGCCCGCGGTGAAGCGGGGTGAGCAGGAAAAAAAATCGTCCGCACCACGACGAGGAAGAAGCATAATGCGCCACGTTACCATCATCGGTTCGGGGCCGGCCGGCCTGACTGCCGCGATCTACGCGGGGCGGGCCAATCTTGCCCCGCTCGTCATTGAAGGCCTCCAGGCCGGCGGGCAATTGACCACCACGACCGAGGTCGAGAACTATCCCGGTTTCTCCCACGCCATCATGGGGCCGGAATTGATGAAGGACATGCGGAGCCAGGCGGAGCGGTTCGGCACGACGTTCCTCCAGGGCGACGTGACAGGCGTGGAGCTCAAGAAGAATCCGTTCACGATCGTGATCGATGGCGAGCAGTCGGTAGAAACGAAGACGCTCATCATCGCCACGGGCGCCTCCGGCATTCATCTGGGCCTGAAGAACGAATCCCGGCTGACCGGCCACGGGGTCTCCACCTGCGCCACCTGCGACGGGTACTTTTTCCGCGGCAAGGAACTGGTCGTGGTCGGCGGCGGCGACAGCGCGATGGAGGAATCCAACTTCCTGACCAAGTTCGCCACCCGCGTGCATGTCGTGCACCGTCGCGACAAGCTGCGGGCCTCCAAGATCATGCAGGACCGCGCGATGAAGAATGAAAAGATCTCGTTTGTCTGGAATTCGGCTGTCGAGGACATCCTGGGCGACTCGGTTGTCACCGGCGTACGCCTCAAAAATGTCGTGACCGGCAAGACATCGGAACTTCCCTGCGCCGGCGTCTTCGTGGCGATCGGGCACAAGCCCAACACCGATCTTTTCAAGGGCCGGCTCGAGATGGACTCAAAGGGCTACATCCTGACGAAGGCCGGCACCGCCACGAACGTGCCCGGCGTCTTTGCCGCCGGTGATGTCCAGGACTCCAAGTATCGCCAGGCCGTGACCGCCGCCGGCTCCGGCTGCATGGCGGCCATCGATGCAGAGCGCTACCTCGAAGCCCATCACGCATGAAGTGCGCGATCATTCACTACCATGAGCTGGCGCTGAAAGGGCGCAACCGCCCCTACTTCGAGGGCCGCCTGGTCCGGCACATTCGCGCCGCGTTGAAGGGAACAGGCATCGCACGCGTCGAGCCGCTGCAAGGGCGCATCCGGGTGGTCCTCAAGGACGAAGCGCCATGGGAGCCGATCAGGAAACGGCTCGCGCGCATCTTCGGCATCGCCAACTTCTCGCTCAATCACGGTGTGCCGATTGACCTGGGAAAACCCGATCTTGCGCCGCTGAAAGCGGCGGCGGGCGACGTGATCCGCAACATTCCCTTCTCGACGTTTCGCGTCTCGACCCGACGGGCCGATAAACGGTTCCCGCTCACCTCGATGGATGTGGATCGGGCGATCGGCGCGCACATTGGCGCATTGACCGGCAAAAAGGTCGACTTGGTTGATCCGGAACTCACCATTCACATTGAGATGATGGCCCGGCAGACCTATGTGGCGGCGGGCAAGGAGCCGGGACCTGGCGGAATGCCGACCGGCGTCAGCGGCAAGGTGGCCTGCCTCTTGTCGGGCGGGATCGACTCCCCCGTCGCGGCCTATCGCATGTTGAAGCGCGGCTGCAAGGCCACGTTCGTTCATTTTCACGGGCGGCCGTTTGTCACGCGGGCCTCGGAGGAAAAAGTCCGCGAGATAGCCGATATATTGACACGCTATCAGCTCTACTCCCGCCTCTATCTCGTGCCCTTCGGCCAGATTCAGCAGCAGATCGTCTTGGGCGCTCCGGCGCCGTTCCGTGTCGTGCTCTATCGCCGGATGATGGTCCGTATTGCCGAGGAATTCGCGAGGCGGGACAAGTGCTGGGCCCTCGTGACCGGCGACAGCCTCGGGCAGGTGGCTTCCCAAACCCCGGAGAATCTGAGCGTCGTCGAGGAAGCGGCGCAACTCCCGATTCTGCGCCCGCTCATCGGCATGGATAAACTCGAGATCACCGGGCAGGCGCAGCAGATCGACACTTTTGAAACGTCCATCGAGCCTGATCAGGACTGCTGCAAGCTGTTCGTGCCCCTTCATCCCAGCACCAAAACAAGCCTGGATCACATTCGAAAGGTCGAGCGTGGGCTCGACATCGACACGCTGGTCAAGCAGGGGCTGGACAAAACGGAATTGGCTGAATTCTCGTACCCCTAGTCCGCATTATTCATAGGGTTCGTGACGAAACCGTAGCGCGGGCTCATACCGACCGGCAGCTTGATTTCAAAAAAGTTTCCCGGCACAATGCCGCCCCGACTCCATGGAATTCACGCTCAAACCATCTGCAGCGCCGGGCGGTCCGCCGCCGATGATGACCTGCCCGAAATGCGGATTCGAGCAGCCTGAAAATCCTGACTGCGCCAAATGCGGGATCGTTATTGCACGTTATAAGCCGTCCCAGGCAACGCCGGCCTATACTCCCCCGCCGCCTGAGAAGAGCAAGGAACAACTGGCCATCGACAGGATGAAGGCGATCACGCCTCCGCCTTCCGGACCTGGTCTGTTTTCACAATTGTTCCGGATCGCCAGATGGGCCCTCGTTCTGGGATGCTTGGGCGCTCTGGTAATGATGCTCCGGCAGGCCCCGCCACCCCCGGTGGCGGTGGACCCGGAAGGCGCGCAGAAAGTTAGCGATAAATTCCTCGCAGCCAAGGAAGCTGCGACGCAGGGCCAGTCCTTCGCGATGCCGCTTACCGAAGCCGAATTGAATGCATGGATAGGCGCCAATCTGGCCGGTTCGGGCGGGACACCAACCCAGGAACAGGCTCAATCCTCCATGAAGGACATCAGGCTCCATCTCGCTGGCGATCAAATCCACGCCTACACGCGCTTCACGCTCTATGGGAAAGAGGTATCGCTGCAACTGACCGGGAAGCTACAGGTAAAGGACGGCCGACTCCGCATGGAGGCTACTCAGGGAATATTCGGCACCCTGCCCCTTCCGCACGCCGCCCTCGGAAGCGCTGTCTCGGTGCTCTTCGATTCACCGACCAACCGTGAAAAATTCGTGCTTCCAACGCAAATCGCCAACGTCCAGGTCCAGAACGGCGAGTTGCTGATTTCGTACAAGGGCCAGACGCCCTAAGGCGTCTGGGAAGCCCCGGCGCGAGCGCGCGCCCCCTCGCGCAAAATCTTGAAGTGGGTTTCCAGATCCCGCCTGAGCATTGTCCCGAAAAGCCAATCTGGCACCCACGAATCGATATCCACCAGCAATTCCATCTCCGCGCGCGTATGCACGGCGGCGCCGTCCGGCTCCGGCACGAACCGCCACCGGCGAAGGTAGCGTTTAAAGTCCCCCTCGATCAGGCTGGTGACAATGTCCCCGTTCGGCAGTTCTCGCGTTTCGCACCGCAGGCGCATTGCCCCGGGAAGAGGCGACCGGTCGATCAGGAGATCGGTCACCACACGTCCATCCAGCCGCTCCAGCTTGGCAATGCGGAACCGACCGTCGAAAAGATCGGGCCACCGTTCATAGTCGCTCAAGACTGCGCGGACCGCCGCGGGTGGAACACGGATGCGCACCGTTGCCGTGGCTTTTTTCCCTCCGGACGGATCGTCACGAATCTCCAGCACCGTCACCGGAGCATCTGCGGCATGGACACGCACCGCGGCGAATATCGCGCAGCAGACCAGCAGCATGCCGCCCAGCAGTATTCTGGCATTCATCATGACCCTGGGAATGATTCTACGCAGGGTTCCCATTCGCCGCAACTGCGCGGGCTGTGCTAGGATGCGCGCAAGGAGACGCCTATGCCGATTGCAAAAATGCGCCGGTGCATCAGAACGCTTGTGCTCGCCTGGATCTGGCTCTGGAGCATGGGGCTGTCCCCGGCCGGCGCCTCGCCGAACCAGCTGCCGATACAGGAATCCGTCGCAACCACCGAGTTCAATTGCAGCTTCGGCATGGCCAAAGGCGAACCACAGCAGACGTGCCAGGTCCCCATTCCAACCGGCTGCATCGTCGCGCATTTTCCCGGCACCGCTAAGCCCTGGACGAGCATTTCCAAAGGCGGCAACACCCAGTGCAAATTCGACGACAAAGCCACGGACTGGAAAACCCGCATCACCGGCACGTGCGGAAAGTGCAAGACCGGGCACTGTTCGGTTCAGTTCATCGTCAAATTTGATTGCTCGCAGCGAAAATAACCGTGTTGCTCGCGGAAGCCATCAAGCAGGAAGCCCGCGCGATCGGGTTTGACGTTGTCGGCATCAGCCGTATCCTCTCAAATCCCCCTGTCTCGCATCCCGATTCGTTATATTCCCGCCTCAGCGAGTGGCTCCGCCGTGGCTACCAGGGCGCGATGGAATGGATGGCCCGCGAACCGTCCCGGCGTGCCGATCCACAGGCCGTTCTGGCCGGCTGCCGCTCCGTGATCTCCGTGGGCATGAACTATTATTCCGATCAGCGGGCGGACGAGCGGCCTGGGCATGGCCGCATCGCACGCTATGCCTGGGGAAAGGATTATCACGACGTGCTGCAAGCCCGGCTGGGACAGTTGGAAGATCGGATCGGCATTCTGGCGCCGGGCGCGGGAACCCGTTCCTACGTGGACACGGGGCCTGTAATGGAAAAGGCCTGGGCGCAACAGGCCGGCCTGGGCTGGATCGGCAAACATTCCAATCTTGTATCCACCCGGTTCGGCTCCTGGCTGGTGCTGGGTGAAGTCCTGACCACGCTGGAGCTGGAGCCCGACGAGCCTGCGACCGATCTCTGCGGTTCCTGCAGCCTTTGCATCAAAGCCTGCCCGACCGGTGCGATCACGGAGCCCTACGTCGTGGACGCCCGGCGTTGCATCTCGTACCTGACCATTGAGCTGCACAAGCCCGGCGATGAGATTCCGGCCGACCTGGCTCCCAAGCTCGGGAACCGCATTTTCGGTTGCGACGATTGCCTGGATGTCTGCCCGTACAATATCCATGCGCTGCCGGCGACGGAGCCGGAATTCCAGCCGGCGCCGCTGTCGCTTGCCCCCGATCTCGAGCAACTCGCAGGTATGGATGCACACACATTTGCTTCAACCTTTCGAAAGAGCCCCCTCAAACGCGCCAGACATACAGGTTTTCTTCGCAATGTCCGGCTGGCGATTAAAAACGCCGCTGCGCAGATTCGCTAGTCCTGGCGCGGTGTTTGCCCCCCTTGTATTCGATCTTTAAAGGAGTATCATCTTCACCATCCGTTCATCGTACTCATTGACTGGTCCAAGAGCAGTGGGCTCCAACAACAAGGAGGGCACCATGGCACTATGGCCGTTCGGAGTACATGACCGGGAGCACCCCAGTCTGGGGGTCGTCCTCGTCATCGACGACGAGGAGAGCATCCGCAAGATTTCCCGCCTCACCCTGACCAAAGCCGGCTACGAGGTCGTTGAAGCCGAAAACGGGGAAAAAGCGATCGAGGTCCTCAATACCGGAGAGAACCCGCTGACGGTGGACGTCATCCTCTGCGACATCCGGATGCCGAAGATCAACGGGGTCGAGGCTATTCATTACTTCCAGACCCAATACCCCTCCGTGCAGATCATCGTGCAAACCGGCTTTCCCGACCTGAACTTGGCCACGTCGCTCATGAAGCAGGGCATCGTGGATTACCTGGTCAAGCCGGTCGAGAAGGAAAAACTGCTCGCCGCCGTTTCCAGAGCGGTGGAGCAGCGCACCATCTGCAACACCTGACGACCGCGAGACCGTCGTACGATCTCACCGACGCCGCCCGCCGGCCAATCCGGCCGGCGGGGCTGAGGTCGAGCATGAAGCCGACAGTTGCCGAACAGTCGCTCATCGTCGTCATCCTTGGCGCCGGGAAAGGCGGCTCCGCCCTGATCGAATTGCTCACCCGTTGTGCGGGCATTCGGATTCTCGGCGTGGCGGACAGCAATCCAGACGCGCCCGGCCTGCAACTGGCCCGCTCCCACTACATCCCGACCACATCGGACGCCGCCTGGCTGGTCGCCCGCGACGAAACGAACCTGATCATCGACGTAACCGGCGACCCGGCCGTCCCTCCGCTGATCGCCCGGCACAAATCGCCGCAAGCCGAAGTGCTGGGGGGAACCGCGGCCCGGCTGATCTGGAGCCTGATCCAGGCAGAACATGAGATGTACGAACGCCTCGCGCATGCCGAGAAGCTTTCGACGCTCGGCATTTTCACCGCCGGCATCGCCCACGAGTTCAACAATCCCCTTCACGGGATCATGGGTTTCGCCCAACATCTACAGGGCGAAACAGATCCCGCAATCATCGACGACTACAGCCATGAAATCGTCGCGTTGACCAGGCGTCTTTCGGAAATGACGAAGGGGCTGAACCTCTATGCCCGCACCGGCCAGATGCCCGATGTGGAGGACATCCAACTCCCGCAAGTGCTGGACGAGGCCGTCAAGATGGCGGCGTTCTCCACGATTCTCGATGAGGTGACCGTTGTCCGAAACTATGCGCCGGTTCCGGACATGCGGGCCAATCCGAGCGAACTGCACCAGGTCTTCGTGAACCTGGTCATCAATGCGGTGCAGGCCATGAACGCCCGCGGCCGCCTGACCCTCTCAACCAGCGTCGAGAACGGCCATCTCACCGTGACCGTCGAAGACACGGGGCCAGGAATCGCTCCGCAGGATTTGGCGAGGGTGTTCGCGCCATTTTTTACGACGAAGGAACGGAGCGCGGGAACCGGCCTGGGGCTCTATATCGTCCACACCATCATCAGCAAATATGGAGGAACCATCGAGCCGGTCAGCCAGCCCGGCAGCGGAACGACCTTCCGCATCCAGTTTCCCCTACCCAGAGCAGCCTGAACCGTTCCCTCTATTTCAACTCGACGACGGTCACACCGTCGCCGCCTTCGGCCCGCTCGCCGGCACGAAAGGCCAACACGTAGGGCGAGCTTTTCAAATAGTCCCGAATAACTGCCTTGAGACGACCGGTCCCGTGGCCGTGGATGATCCGCAGCAGAGGCGCACCGGCAAGCGCGGCGCGGTCGAGCGCCGCCACCGTGGCATCCAGCGCCTCATCGGCCATCCTGCCCCGCAGGTCCAGCACCGTCGCCGCTTCGGCTTCCGCCAGCGTGGTCCTCAGCATCAACCGGCGCGGAGCGTCGGGGGCGGAACGCTCCGGCTCACCAGGACCGGCCAGCCCGATCAGACTCGACACGGCCACCGACATTTCCACATCCCCGATCCGGACCCTGACGCGCTTCTTCCCCTGCGGAGCCTCCAGCAAGGTGCCGGTTTTCCCGAGACGGACCAGTTCGACACGATCGCCGGCCTGCAGACGATCTACCGGCACCGTTGCGGCGGCATCCGCCAGACGCGGTTGTTCCTGCGCTTCTATCTCGGCCAGCTTCTGCTTGGCTTCCCGGCCCTTGATCAACGTTCGCTCGCGTTTGACCTCTTCCAGAATGTTCTGAACCTGCGCGCGCGCGCGCAGCAGCTCGTCCGTCAGTTTTTTCTTCACACCTTTTCGTTCGTCCCGCTCGGATACCCGCAGCCGTTCCGTAATCTCGCCCGCTTCTTTCGCCGCCCGTTCGGCCTCGGCCCGCAACGCCGCCGCGCGTGCGGTGTCGTCGCTCAACCGGCGCTGCGTGTCCTGCAGTTCGCCTAAGACCTGCTCCAGCGACCGGTCGTCCTTGTTCAACAGCCCCATCGCATGGTCTAGGATGGCCTCATCCATGCCCAATCGACCGGCGATCTCAATCGCCGAGGAACCGCCCGGCAGCCCCATGATGAGCTGATAGGTGGGCGAGAGCGTACGGACGTCGAATTCGACGCTGGCATTTTTGAATCCCTGTTTGCTCTGGGCCAGGATTTTCAGCTGATTGTAATGGGTCGTCGCGACGACCTTCATGTTCAGAGCGGCCAGCCGAAGCAGAAGCGCCTCCGCCAGCGCGGCGCCTTCGGCCGGATCGGTCGATGTCACCGGCTCGTCCAGCAGCACGAGCGCCCTCGACCGGCCCGGAGACGCATGACGCAACAATTGGATCATCTGCGTCATGTGCGCTGAGAAGCTCGACAGGTCCTTGGCCAAATCCTGCGCGTCGCCGATGTCCGCGTAGATCTCCGGGAACACCGCCATCTCCGAGTCGGCTTCGCAGGACAGCGGCAGTCCCGCGCGGGCCATCAATGCGAAAAGCCCCACAATCTTCAACGTGACCGTTTTGCCTCCCGTGTTGGGGCCTGAAATGACCAGGACATGGACCGTCTCATCCAGGAAAATGTCGTTGGCCACCACCAGCTCCCGTCCCAGAACAAGCAGCGGATGGCGGGCCTGCCGCAGCATGACGCGACCGCAGTCGTTCAGCGAAACCGGCTGCCCGCGCACAAGACAGCCGAAGGCAGCCTTGGCGGCGATACAATCCAGCCTGGCCAGCGCGCCGAGCCCGGCCAGCACGACAGCTGCCTGCCCGGCAACCATCGCCGACAATTCCTGCAGAATCCGCCGAACCTCCCGCTGCACTTCCAGGTCGGCAACTTTGATCGAATTGTTCAGCTCCACCAGTTCACGCGGCTCCAGAAAGACCGTGGCCCCGCTGGCCGAGACATCATGGACGATACCGGGAATTTTCCCGCGCATTTCGTCCTTGACCGGCACGACATACCGGCCTTCCCGCTGGGCGAAATACCGTTCCTGAAGCACCTCGGCGTAACGTTTGGACGCAAGAATGGTGTCCAGCCGGTACCGCATCTGCTGCTTCAGACTGGCCGCATGGTGAGTGAGACGGCGCAACTCCGGAGTGGCCGACTCGCGGATGTTTCCCTCCGCATCCACCGACCGGTCGATGGAAAGTTTGAGCTGATGGAGATCGAAGAACGCTTCAAGGGGTGCGGCCACGGCGGATAGTGCGGGGCTGGTGTTGCGATGCCCTCCCAGGTACCGCATGACGTCCGCGCCGAGTCCCAGCCCGCTCGAAATATCGCGCAACTCGTGCGTCTCAAGCGGCGCGCCTTTGACCGCACGGTCAACCGCCTCACGGACTTCCGGAAAAGACAGGGCCGGAAACGGATCGCTGCTTTCCCGCAAGGCCATCATCTCCGCGGTTTCCCGCAGCCGGATCCTCGCAGCATCGAGATCGGTCTCCAGCGGAAGCGCACGGCAGCATTCGACGCCCATCGGCGAACGGGCCTGTCCGGCCAGGACCTCCAGGATACGGCCCCATTCGAGGACTGTCATCGCCTGCGCGAGAAAGACGTGGCTGCTCATCGGTGCCCATCTTACTCCAGCGAGTAACGGCCCTCAAACGGCGGCTTGCCGGACGCCCCACGCTGTGCTATGTCACCGCGCACGGGATGGAGGCGGCGATGAAACAGAAGATCGTCGGATTTCATCAGGACGAGCATGAAGACTGGGTGGCCGACTTGATGTGCGGGCATGGGCAGCACGTCCGCCACCAACCGCCGCTCAGCGTGCGTCCCTGGGTGACGACGGAAGAAGGGCGTACCGGCAAACTGGGCAGCGAGTTGAACTGCCTCCGCTGTGACGAGGAGGGCCGGAGGGCCTAGGAAAATCGCCATGGGACTCTCCGCAACGGACATCGCCGCCGTTATTCGGGAGATCGAACCGGCCTTGACGGGCGGTTGGATCCAGAAAATTTTCCAACCTACGCCGTCCAGCATCGTGCTCGAAGTGCGGACACCGGGACAGACTCTACCGCTCCTCCTATCGGCCGAACCAGACATGGCCCGCCTCCACGTCGTTTCCAAAAAATTGCCAAACCCGGCGTCCCCGCCTCCCTTCTGCCAGTTTCTCCGTGCGCACGCGCAGGGCGCGCGCGTGGATTCCATCACGCAAGTACCGGACGACCGGATTGTCCGTATCGGCCTGACGACACGCAAAGGCCCCTGTACGCTGGTCGCCGAATTGACGGGCCGCCGTGCCGATCTGCTGCTGCTCGATAGCCGGGAGAAGGTCCTGACTTCCCTGGACGATGATCGCGACCGGTTGGGGAAACCCTATCAGCCTCCGGCTCAACGGCCCCACATGCTCCGCAATCAGGACGAACTGTGGCCGGCACCAAGCGCCGGCCGGCCGTTCCCGATTTCGGCCCTGACGGAAGAACGATACTGGCAGCGCGAGACAGAAGGCGCGACGGCGCGGCTGCAGCAGTCCAGGCTGACCGAACTCAAGAAAGGCATCAAGAGAGCTGTGCGCCGGATCGAAGCCTTGCGCGAAGACCTTGAGAAGGCGGCGCGCTATCAGGACTATGCCCGTTATGGCGAATTGCTCAAGGCCAATCTTGGCGCGATTAAAAAAGGCCGCGAGCGCGTCACGGTGGTGGATTACTTCGATCCGGCACAGCCGGAGCTGGTCATTCCGCTCGACCCGTCCAAAACACCGCAAGGCAACATGGATGACTATTTCAAAAAACACCGCAAATACCTGGCCGCAGAACAGGAGATCGGGCCGCGCATTGAGGAAATAGAAC
>DASQGO010000039.1:0-30460 GCA_035632555.1 Nitrospiraceae bacterium
TAGGGGGAAGCGCTTTCGCGCTCCTCCAAGATCTTTCTCGCTACCCCTTCGGCAGCAGAACCCCGAACATGACGCCGATGATGACGACGGCACCGGCAATCGTGACATTTCTGTTGTGAAACGTGTCGTGCACTCCGTAAATCAGCACGGCGGTGATGAACGTGTAGTAGATCTGTGCAATCCCTTTGTAGCTGCCTCCCGCGCCCTCCGCCCAGGCAATCGCCGGCGTGAGAGCGAGCGCCAATCCTGCCAGGGTTCCGCCAAATCGTCTCATAGCCTATCCCTCCTTGTGCGAAGTGTGCTGCCGCGCGCGAATACGGGCCTTAAAAACACAGACGCCCTGGAACGCACAGAGGCGCTCCAGGGCGTCTGCCATTGGATTTTTCAGTTGTCGAACAGTCGGTGAGTGGCCTACCCCGGTTCCATGGCGAGCCTCTCAGAGGGTACTGGCGAACAGCCTGCGCTTCTGAGGCCCCGTTGTCAATATTTCGGGGGCTGACCCGCGAAGACCGGGAGCGTTACTTTTGAGAGGCCGCAGGTCCCGTGGACTTGAAGGCCGGCGCGGTGACGGTCACGCCGCATGCATGGCAGACAATCGCGTTTTTCCCGCGCTCATAGCTGATGAGGCAGGTGCAGTGAGGACAACAGAGCAGGGCCGTCAGGGGCACGCTTGAGAGTTTCGTTACCGTTGGTTTCATATGGCATCCAAGCCAGGGATGCGACGGCATAGGAATCTTCCGCGCATCACGCGTCTCGGTGATCACGTAAGTGGAAACAACTCTGAGGACCGGCCCCGCCGACTTCCGCTTGTCACAGCCCGCCGTACGGGTACGCGGCACTTAGCGGATAGCGAGGGCGCGTGCCGTCAACGGACGAGGCTCGGGTTCCGCTGCCTTCCGCCGTCCGCAGTTCAGACACGCATAGACGGTGATGGCGAGACCGGCATCCAGATCCACTGCCCGCTCCAGCATCAGGGTTCCTTTGCATTTATCGCAAGCTTTCATGCTCGTACTGTAGCATGCGCCCGGCAGCCTGACTATCGGGCAGAAGGCCCTTTCCGCTGGGCAAAGGGCCTCTTGAGCCTGAAGGCCTATGGGCCGTTTGGGCCTCTTCGACTGGGCAGGAGAGGCGTTTCTTGACAGACCCGAATGTGCCTCGTACGATGGGGCGCCGTTAAGAGAGAGGTTGTCTCATGGGCGTGCTTCGATTGATGCTGGTCGCCGGAGTGCTTGTCGTTGGTTATCTTCTGATACGGAGCGCGATCAAGGAATTCCGCGGGCTTAAGGGGATGGCTCCGCCGCCCGCCAATACGAACGAAATGGTGCAGGATCCGGTCTGCAAGACCTATGTGCCGAGAGGTTCCGCCGTGTCGGCCGACATCGGCGGCCAGACCTACCTCTTCTGCAGCCGCGACTGTGCGGACACGTTCCAGCACCAGATCGGACGGTCCGCCTAACAGCCGGAATAGCTGGACGAGCTGAGCATCCCTTCTTTGTCAAACTTCAGCGTGATCTGACACTCGGTCGGAGTAAAGTTGCCCAAGAGCGGGCCGTTCTTGCCGCCTGAAATCCTGAAATAGGTCCACGTCTCGCCGCCGAAAAACCGAGGCGCTTTGCCGGTCGGTTCGCCCCAATTTTTCTCGAACCAGGCTTTCTCCTTGCCTTCCAGTTCGGCAGGTTTCAGGGACGCATCCAAGTAGGGATTCCCCCCGCAGCCGGCGAGCAGGCTGACCGCCAAGCACACTCCAAGTATTCGATATTTCATATCTTCTCCTTTGCGCATCCATGACATCCGCGGTGGTACATCCTGTGTTTGGATTCTAACCGCCGCATGAAAAACTGTCAAAGTTGCGTTCAGGGCCGGATGCTCCTACAATAATTGCACTGACAAGCCGATGGTGCGAGATGTTCTTCCGCGTGAAAGGAGCCCGTCATGAAATTCTTTCTTGATACCGCCAATGTGAAGGAAATTTACGAAGCCGCCAATCTTGGCATCCTGGATGGCGTCACGACCAACCCGTCGCTGGTGGTCAAGGAAGGCCGCAGCTTCAAGGAAATGCTCCAGGAAATCTGCAAGATCGTGGACGGCCCGATCAGCGCCGAGGTGGTCAGCGTCGAAGCCGACGCGATGGTCAAGGAAGGCCGGGAACTGGCCAAGATTCACAAGAATATCGTGGTCAAGTGCCCGCTGATCCCGGAAGGCATCAAGGCCACCAAGAAACTTTCTTCGGAAGGCATCCGCGTCAACGTCACACTCTGCTTCTCGCCCACACAGGCCATCCTGGCCGCCAAAGCCGGAGCCTGGTGTGTATCGCCGTTCATCGGCCGGCTGGACGACATCAGCTCAAGCGGCATGGAGTTGATCCGCCAGATCGTCACCATCTATAAGAACTATGACTACAAGACCCTCGTGCTGGTCGCCAGCGTGCGGCATCCGCAGCACGTCGTCGATGCCGCGCTCATCGGTGGACATATCTGCACGATGCCGTTTTCGATTTTCCAGCAGCTCTTCAAACACCCGCTGACCGATCTCGGCTTGAAGAAGTTCCTCGACGACTGGAAGGCAAAAGGCCAGCAGTAGCTCAGCGCCCGGTGAGCAGTGTCCGCGCTTTCCGGAACACCGAGTGGAACATCGGGCGGGTGAGTTTCCCCGTGAACGTATTCTGCTGGCTCGGATGGTAGGATCCGATCAGCGTCACGCCCCACGGCAGGCAATACATGACACCATGTCCGAAGCGCAGGACCGGTTTCGGGAGTTCATGCCCCAGCTTCCGGCAGGCCTTCAGGTAATGATCGAACGCAATCTTCCCCAGCGCCCCCACGACTCGCGCGCACTTCAGCAGTCGCAGCTCTTCCATTAAATAGGGCCGGCAGGCATCGAACTCTTTGGGCAGAGGTTTGTTGCCGGGCGGAGCGCAGCGCACCGCCGCTGCGATGTAGCAATCCGTGACGCGAAGTCCGTCTCCCTTGTGCGTCGACGTCGGCTGGTTGGCAAACCCGAAGGCATGCAGGGCTTCATACAGCCAGTCGCCGCTCCGGTCACCGGTGAACACGCGTCCGGTCCGGTTCCCGCCGTGGGCGGCCGGCGCCAGGCCCACGACGAACAGGCGTGCTTTGGGATCGCCGAATCCCGGCACGGGGCGGCCCCAGTAGGTCCAGTCGCGATATTGCCGACGTTTTTCCCATGCAATCCGCTCGCGATAAGTCACGAGCCGCGGGCAGAGGCGACACTCAGAAACTTGTTTCTGAACGATAGCGAGGCTGCGCATGGGTGCGAAGTTTAGCACAAGCCACTCCACGAGAACCGCCTGCCTTGCCGCTACGACACTTTCCTGATAGCATGGGCCACGATGGTCCATGCCGCGTTCACGTTTCTGCTGCTCGCCTTCGTGCTCGAGGCAACTTTTGCACCGGCACAGCCTCCTCCAGACAGCGCGGTGCAACCGTCCACGGCCCAGCAGGCGCCCGCTGCTCAGCCGGCGTCGCATCCGGCTCCTGATGCGGCACCCGCGCCACTGCCGGCTGTCGAGCCGGCTCCAGCTCCAATCTCCCTCCCAGCCACTGCGCAGCCGCCTGCCGATGAACCGGACAAGGTAGAGGGGACTGACGTGCCGGATGTCCCGGAGCCGGACGATCAACTTATCATCCTCCCGGAAATCAAACGCGACGGCCCGCGCCATTTTCTGAGTTCGTTCAAGCTGCCAGACAAACTGACGTTCGGCGGGCAGACCATTCCGCTCGATTCGTGGCAGGTCCGTGAGCGGATCGAGTACGAGTTTTACCAATTCCTGGAAGACGAGGGCGAAAGCATCATCCTGGCGAAGCGGACCGGGCGTTGCTTCCCTCCGGCCGAGAAGCAACTGGCCGATGCAGGTCTCCCGGACGACCTCAAGTTCATGCTGCTGGTGGAAAGCAAATGCATCGCCGCCGCCTATTCCCGCGCCAAGGCCTCTGGGCCCTGGCAGTTCATCGGGGCGACCGGCAAGCGCTACAAGCTCAAGAGCGATCAATGGAAGGATGACCGGCGCAATCTTGAAATGTCGACCGAGGCCGCGGTCAAGTATCTGCGTTATTTGAAAGACCTGTTCGACGGCGACTGGTTCCTGGCCATGGCGGCCTACAACGCCGGAGAAGAGCGGATCAGGAAACAACTAAAGTCCCAGAAGGTGGACGATTATTGGAGGCTGCATCTTGTCCGCGAGACGATGCGGTACGTGCCGCGCATCATTGCCGCCAAGGAAATTTACTCCCAGCCGGAAAAATATCTCGGGCTGACCAAACAGGACATGTATGCCCCGCTGGACACCGAAACCGTGACTGTGACGATCAAGGAGCCGCAAAAGCATCTGGCGTCGCTCGCCAAGGAACTCGGGTCCTATTTCCTCGAGTTGAAACTGCTGAACCCCGAGATCAAAAAAGAGTACCTGCCGAAGGGCACCCACCAATTGAAGGTTCCCAAGCAAGACTGCCCGTTGAAGTGCTTCAAGCAGGATAAGACTCCATAAGCCCTGCGATGCGCATCGGCGTGCGAGAGCCGCGAGTGCGCGTGCTGCTGGGCCGGCTGCTGAAAGCGGCTTTGGCCGCGGCGGATCCGCGGCAGGCCGTCCGCTACGCCGTCGCCCGGACAACGACCGGGATTCGAGTGGCCGGGCAGCGCTACGATCTTCGGGGCGGCGGAAAGATCGTGGCCGTGGGGGCCGGCAAGGCCGCGGCCGTCATGGCAGCAGCCCTGGAGCAGCGACTCGGAGCCCGGGTGGCCGGAGGATTGGTCGTCACCAAGCGACGGCATGCCGTACCGACCAAACGCATCACGGTGGTTCAAGCGGGCCATCCGGTGCCAGATCGGGCGGGACAGCAGGCGGCCGACCGCCTGCTGGCGCTGGCCAACGGGCTGACGAGAGACGATCTGTTGATCGTGCTTCTCTCCGGCGGCGCCTCAAGCCTGCTCCCGCTTCCTGCGCCCGGACTCACGCTCGCCGACAAGCAGCGCACGACCGAGTTGTTGTTGCGCTGCGGCGCGTCGATCAACGAGATGAACGCCGTGCGCAAGCACCTGTCCGCGATCAAGGGCGGGCATCTGGCCGCAGCCACCGGAGCGCGCGTCGTGACCCTGATTCTCTCCGACGTGATCGGCGACGACGTGGGCACCATTGGATCGGGTCCCACCGCACCGGATCGGACAACCTATGCGGATGCCCTGACCGTGCTCCGCCGACGCGGCGTCTGGAAGCGGGTGCCTGCCCGTGTGCGTCGCCATCTTCTCGCGGGAACGGCAGGCTCGCGCGCGGAAACGCCCAAGCCGGGCTCGCCGATCTTTACACGCGTCCAGAATCTGATCCTCGGCAATAATCGCACGGCGGTCCACGCGGCCGCGCGTGAAGCCCGGCGTACCGGCTTCCGCCCGTGTCTCCACTCGGTTGCCCTACGCGGAGAGGCCGTGAAGGCTGCCCGTCTGTTCTCGCAGTTCGCCAAGAAGATCCGAAAACAAGGCAGGCCCGTCCGGCCTCCGGTCTGTCTCATCGCCGGCGGTGAGCTGACCGTCACGGTGCATGGCAGGGGACGGGGCGGGCGGGCGCAGGAGTTTGCGCTGGCCGCGGCGATGGCGATGGACGGCTTGCGGAACGTCTGGGTTGCAGGGATCGGCACGGACGGCACGGACGGACCGACCGATGCAGCCGGCGCAATCGTGGATGGCGAAACCGCCGCAGCCGCGAGACAGAACGGCATGGATCCGGGGCGATTCCTCCGCCGGAACGATTCCTACGCGTTTTTCAAGAAAGCCGGAGGACACATCGTGACGGGTCCGACCGGCACCAACGTGAACGATCTGTACCTGTTGATCGCCACATGAGCCATCCCCACATCCTGCCCCTGACATCGTGCACGAATCCAGGTCTCGCCGGCGGGAAAGCCGTCGGACTGCAACGGCTGATCCGTGCGGGTTTCCGCGTTCCCTCAGGGTTCTGCGTCACCACGGCCGCGTACCACGGCACGCTGCGCGGAGCGGGCTTCGACGCCGCGCAGCGCTGGAAACAGGCGCTGGCAACGACAGGGATCGATCGTGACCGACTGCTGTCCGATTGTCGCCAGGCCATCCGGTCGGCCACGCCGGCCGCCTCCACGCTGCAGGCGCTCCGAAATGACTTGGCGCTGTGCAGCGTGCCGCGCTGGGCCGCCCGTTCATCCGCCACCGACGAAGACGCCACCGGCGCCACCCATGCCGGCATCTACAGGACCACGCTCGGCGTGACGACCGAGGGACTGCCCGACGCGATCTTGGACTGCTGGGCGTCGCTCTGGACCGCAACCGCCCTGGCTTACCATGAACGCCTGGAGTCATCACAGATGCCCGCCATGGCCGTGGTTCTTCAACCGATGCTTGCGCCCCAGACTGCCGGGGTGGCCTATTCGCGGCATCCCGTCACCGGCCGGACGGACGTTGTGGTGATCAATGCCGTGCAGGGATTGGCGGAACCGCTCGTGAGCGGCCGGGCCGTTCCTGACCAAGTCGTGGTGCAGACGGGCGACGGGCCGCGGATTACGGAGCGACTCGTCGCTGACGCGAGCCGCTCACAGCCGGTTCTCTCCGATCACGACGCGTTCGCGTTGGCCGGGCAGATCCGAGCCATCGAGCAGACGCTCGGCCATGCCGTGGACGTCGAGTGGGCTCTCGCCGACGGAACGTTGTGGTTCCTGCAAGCCCGCGCGATCCCGCCGACACGCACCACGGCCACACTGACCGAACCGATGTGCGTCTGGTCCCGCGCAAATTTCAAGGAAACCATGCCGGATCTTCCCAGTCCCCTTGGAATCTCCTTTCTTCAGGAATTCATGGAACTGGCGATCCTGCGCTACTACCGGACGCTGGGATGCACGAGACCGCCCGGTATGTCGTCGGTTCGCATCGTCCGTGGACGGCCCTACATCAACGTGAGCCTGTTTCAATTTTTCATGGCCCAACTCGGCGGCGATCCCGATTCGATCGCGGACCAGATGGGCGGGCAACTCCATCCCCTGCCGGTCCATCCACCGCGTCTGCCTTTATGGAAATTGCTCCCGGCCGGACTCTGGATGGAGTGGCAGATGCGGCGCGCGGCGCGGGTCGCCCCCCGGTGGTTTGCCGACATGAAACGGATGGCCGGCGAACAGACGATGGAGCCGGCACACGCACTGTCGCCGGCCGGACTGCTCGACCGGCTCGACCGGCTCAGCCGGCAACTCTATGAACGGGACCTGACCTTCCCGACCGTCGGAGGCGTCTCGCAGGGACTCTACGTGCTGCGCCTGCTGTTGGAGCGGCGGCTCGGCCGTGAGGGGCACGTCCTGCTCAATGCGTCGCTTCAGGGACGCAGCCGGGTGATCAGCGCCCAGCAGATTTTCCGTTTGATGGAGCTGGCCGAGACCGCTGGGCAGGAGCACGCTGCCCGGATGTTTTTCCTGGCGGAGCCGTGGGATCCGTCGCAGTTCCGCAGCCGGTTGGCCGGCACAATCTTCCTGCACAGCTTTGACGAGTACCTGGCCGACTACGGCCACCGTGCGGTCGGCGAGTCCGACATGATGTCGCCGCGGTTCGCGGAGATGCCGGAATATCTGCTCGGGATCATCAGGACCCATCTTCAGAAACCGCCGGCCAAGTCGGTTGCCGAGATCCGGCACGATCAAGACAGGGCGCGTGCGGAAACGTTGCGACAGATCCGTGCCGCTTTCGGATGGCGGGTGCACGAATGGCTCTTCTTCCGCTGGTGCCACCGGCGGCTGGCGCGCTATCTGGCCTTGCGCGAGGGCAACCGCCATGCGCTGATGTATTTCTCCATGGCCTCGCGCCGGCTGTTGCTCCTCATGGGACGGCACTTCGCCGACAGCCGTCGGTTCGCCGCGGCAGACGACATATTTTTTCTGACAGCGGACGAAATACAAGAGATCGCTTCGGGTAGCGGGCGGGACTGGAAGAGACTCGTCGCCGCACGGCAGGCCGAACGGGAACGGAATGCCCGGTTGGAGGCGCCCGATACGATTATCGGAACCGGCCCTCCCGCGGCGCAGGAGAATTCGACCCGCGTGTCTGGAATCCTGACAGGTCTGCCCATCAGTCCCGGCTGTGTCGAAGGGCCCGCGCGCCTGGTCCGCTCGCCGGATGACCGGGCCAACGTACGGCCCGGCGACGTGCTTGTCGTACCGGTGATCGATCCCGGCATGGCGCCGCTTTTCGGATTGGCCGCCGGAGTCGTGGCGGAAATGGGCGGCACGCTCTCCCACGGCGCAATTATCGTACGCGAGTACGGTCTGCCGGCCGTGGCCAATGTCGAGGACGCCATGCGGCAACTGACGGACGGGGAGCGGGTGTTGCTCGACGCGTCGCGCGGAGAAGTCAGGCGGCTCGAACCCGGGCCGCCCGCATAATGCCGGATTGCACGCGTAAAAAGAAACAGGGGATGAGGCTCGGACACCTCATCCCCTGACATGCTGCCGCAGACTCGCGCGCTATTGCGCGGTGAAATGCACGCGACGATTGCTTTGCCAGCACTCGTCGGTCATCTCCGTGCACAACGGCCTTTCCTTCCCGTAGCTGACCACCTCGATCTGCGATGCAGACGCCCCGGCCTTCACCAAATACTCCTTGATGGCCTTTGCCCGGCGTTCACCCAACACCAGGTTGTATTTGGCGGTGCCCCGGCTGTCGCAATAGCCTTCGACCAGCACCTTCCGCTTGGAGTCTTCTTTCAACTTTTGCACCAGCGCATCCAAGTCGGCCCGATCTTCCTTTCGAACTTTTGCCAGCTTATATTCGAAATGCGCGTCGGCGAGGCCGGCGGCCCAGGCCAGGGGGTCCTCAGGCGGCGCAGCGGCTTCGGGCGCCATTTCCTGCTGCTTGGGAGGAGGCGGGGTCTCCGGCGGAGTTTCAACCCGCTCTTCTTTTGGCGGCGGGGCCTTCACCACTTCCTGCGATCCCGAAGTGGTCTGGCTTTCGCTCACGCAACCGGTCAGAAACGCCAGCGCAATCACGCACCACGGCAGGCACGCCGGCATGAAGGTGGAACGTACGGCTGATCGTTTCATCCCGTTCCTCCTGAGCAGTATTCGTCTCTATTGCGCCGAGAAATGCCCGCGGCGGTTCCGTTGATAGCAATCCTCGTTCTGCTCGGTGCAGAGCGGCCGCTCTTTCCCAAAGCTGGTGGTTTGGATCTGCGCAGCGGAGACGCCAAGGTCCTTGAGATAGCGCTTGACCGCTTGAGCCCGACGCTCACCCAGGGCCATGTTGTAACTGGCGGTACCCCGCTCGTCGCAATGTCCTTCCACGACAACCTTGCGCTTACCGTCCTGTTTGAGCAGCTTCGCGGCGGCTCCCAGCTTGCCGTGCTCTGATTTTCGGATTGCAGACTTGTCGTAGTCGAAATGCACGTCGGCCAAGCCGGCTGCCCAGGCCAAAGGATCCTCGGGCGCTGCCGCAGCCTGTGACGCCATCTCCTGCGGAGGCGGCGGGGGTTCCGGGGCCGCTGGCGGCGGAGGGGGCGGCGGAGGTTCCGGAGCCGCGGGTGGAGGCGGCGGAGGTTCCGGAGCCGGTGGCGGGGGTGGCGGGGGTGGCAGGGGTTTGGCAACCTCCTGCGATCCCGAAGTCGTCTGGCTCGAGCTGCACCCGTCCAGCGACGCCAAAACCATCACACCGGCACACAGCAGTGCAGTCAGTGACACCAATTGCTTGAGCGATTGTCTCATGCCGACCTCCAGTTAAGTTAAGGGATATAAAAGGATGTATTAAAGATCGGGGGGGTCAGCATCGTCCCCACGCCTATCGGGGGTTGTTGTCTCATAATCCGACGCGATAGGCAAGTTTCTCTGCATTCTCAAGTCTTCGATCCGGTTCAGCGGCTTTTCCAGCTGCCGGCGGCGCGTCGTCGTCAATGCCTCATACTCTTTCTGGGCATCGCCGATGCGTTTCCCGACCAGCTCGAGCTTCCCCTGGAACTCGCCCCACTGCTTTTTGAAGTCGCCGAGCAGCGACAGGATTTCGTTCGAGGTCTGCTCCAGCGAAAAGTTATCCACGGCTTTGCGAATGACCGCCAGGACGGCAAAGAGCGTCAGCGGCGAACAGAAGACCACGCCCTGGCGGATGCCGTCGTCGAGAATCGCGCTGTCCTGCTCGTGAATGAATGCGTAGATCTGCTCGTTGGGGATGAACAGCAGCACGGAATCCACCGTATTCTGCTCGGGATTGATATAGTCCCGCGTGGTGACCTCCTTGACCCGCGCCTTGATGTCCCGAAGAAAATCCGTCCGGTATTTGGCGCGCTCCGAGTCGGACTTGGCGTCCAGGAATTTGAGATAGTTATCCAGCGGGAACTTCACGTCCATGTTGAGCATGAGCTTGCGCGGGAGCAGAAACGTAAAATCCGGGCGTGCCCCGGAACCGGCGATAGCCTTCTGCTTCACATAGTTCACGTTTTCGACGAAGCCGGCCAGCCGCAGCACGTCTTCCGCCATCCGTTCGCCCCATTGGCCCCTGGCTTTCGTGCTGGACAGCGCCTCCCGGAGCGTGGCGGTGGTCTGGACGAGGGCCGCCGTGTGCTCCGTCGCGGTTTTCAATTGTGACGCCAGTTGCCCGAACTTCTCGATCCGGTCCTTCTCCAGGTCCTTGACCAGAGACGAAACCTTCTCAAGCTCCACCGTCATCTGCCGCAATTGCTGATCGATGAGCCCTTTCTTGGTCTCCAGGTCTTTGGCGCCGGTGTCCCGTTCGGCATCCAGCTTCGACTTGGCCATTTCGAGAAACTTCGAGAGCGCGTCCAACGACAGGCTCCCAAAGCTGGCCTTCATTTCCTCGGTCAAATCTTTGGCCGCCCGGGCCTGCATCCAGCGAAGCTCCACCGCAACAAGCAGCCCGCCTGCCGCCACACCGACCGCCACCGCACCGAGGGTTTCGATCCAATTCATGCCGCGAGAATGGGCCGACGGGACGAAAAAATCAACTGCGGCGTCGGCTGGAAGGCCGAATGGCCCTGCGCATTTCTTGACGTGGGAACGCTCTTGCCGTACTCTTGCCGGACTACATCGGTCGTTTTCTGCATGAGGAACCTATGACAGACGAGCAGCAGATGGTGGTCGAGTTTCACCGAACGTTCGACATTGCCGAGACCGCCTCCCCAGCCATCCCGGATGAAGCGACCCGTTTGCTTCGTGTCCGTCTGATCCAGGAAGAGTTCGACGAGCTGCAGGAAGCCTTCGGTCACCATGACACCGTGGCCGTGGCCAAGGAACTGGCTGACCTGCTTTACGTGGTGTACGGCACGGCCGTCTCCTGCGGAATCGACATGGAGCCGGTTTTCCGGGAGGTCCATCGCTCAAACATGAGCAAGGTCGGCGGCCATAAACGGGCGGACGGGAAGTGGGTCAAGCCCGCGACCTACTCGCCGGCCCTCATCGAACCGATCCTCGTCGCGCAAGGCGGCAAGGGAGGCGCCTGATGCAGCCCCGCTGTCCGGCCTGTCAATCCACCTATGTGCGGCGGGCACATCGTGTAGGCGTGTTTGAGCAATTGCTCAGCCTGTTCTACGTCTATCCGTTCCGCTGCCAACTCTGCTCCGTCCGCTTCACCTCCCTTCAATGGGGGGTCCGTTATGCGCGGCAGGAAGACCTGCGCCAGTACGAACGTATCGGCGTGCAATTCCCAGTTCAGTTCAGCAATGCGCGGACGAACGGGAAGGGCGTTGTCACGGATGTGTCCGTGGCGGACTGCGCGATCGAAACATCCTTGCCCTTAAAACAAGGGGAGAGCCTGAAGCTGGAATTGTACGCCAAGAGCGGTCGACCGCCGATCATTGTGGAGAAAGCCGTGATCCGGTCTGTCCGGAAAGGGGCCATCGGCGTCCAATTCACGGAGGTCTCGGACGCCGACAAGGCCCGTCTGAACCGGCTTGTCAGCGACATGGTCGGCGTGTTCGTCGCGCCCCTGCCAAGATCTCCCGCGGCGGCGGGGCCGATGGCCACGACCGAGGGGGCCCGGCGATGACGCCGCAATGCCCGAAGTGCGGAAAATATTTCACCAAGCGGGTCCTGATCGAAGGAGCCGAGGACCCGACCTCGACCATGCAGGGCATGTATGCCTACCGCTGCCAGCTCTGCTCCGAACTGTTCCGGGCCCGCAAGCCGGCGCTCCAGTCGACGCCGGCGCCTCAAGCGGGCAAGGAGGCGGAGCTGACCAACGTCACCAACCGCCAGTACGTACGCGTCAATGCCAAGTTTCCAGTTACGTTTGTGCTTAGCAAGCTCCGGCAGGAAGGCACGATTACGGAAATAGCCCTAGGTGGGTGTTCGCTGGAAGCCAATGTCGTCCTGGCCATCGGCGCAAAGTTCAGAATGGATATCCTCATCTCCGAGAACGAGCCGCCTCTGGTGGTGGACCAAGCGCTCGTGCGGTCGGTCCGCCCGACGGGATTCGGAATCCAATTCATGGAATTCCAGGAGACTGAAAAAGTGCGCCTCGGCAGGGTCCTGGAAAAATTGCTGGCCATACTGTTAAGTTGATCGGCGCACCGGTCCGGCGCTTCGGAGGAGAAGAAGCCTGATGGACGTTCGATGCCCGCAATGCGGCAAGGACTTCGTCCGGAGGGCTCGACGGGAGGGACTCGCCGAGGCCATTGCCGGCGTGGCTCATCTCTATCCCTTCACGTGCCAGCTCTGCGCGCACCGCTTTCGAGCTTTTCAATGGGGCGTTCGCGAACCGGCGCAGCCCGCTGACCTGCGCCAGTATGAGCGTGTCAGCGTCAATTTCCCCATGACGTTCTCGGTGGACACGGGCCGCGGGGACGGCACGACGCTGGACGTTTCCATGGCCGGATGCGCGTTCAAGACCGAGCCGGCGCCGCCGACGGGCGCCATTGTGCAGCTGCAGTTGCACACGCCGGGTCTGGAACGTCCCCTTGTCGTGGACGCTGCCGTCGTGCGGTCGGTCCGGTCCATCTATATCGGCACGGAGTTCCTGCGGCTCCGCCCCGAAGAGCAGTATCGCTTGACCCAGTTCGTCGCAGGCGTGTTGACCGCCCGCCGCATCACGGACGATGCGGCATCGCAGGCAAGGAGGACGCGTGAAGCAAATTCTGTGTCCTAAATGCGGGAAGGACTTTGTCCGTCGGGCCTTGCGCGAAGGCGCGGGCGAGTACCTGCTGAGCACAGTGTATTTTTATCCGTATCGCTGCCAGCTCTGCGCGCATCGGTTCAGGCGGCTGGAGCTGGGCAAGCGGTACAACGAATCCACGGTCGACAAGCGGCAATACGAACGGATTGAGACCAAGTTCCCCATCACGTTCGTCGGGGACAAGGCCAGCGGCGCCGGCACGGTCACCCGTCTTTCGCTCGGCGGCTGCGCACTGGAGTCCCCGCTCAAGCTGATGGAAGGCATGATGTTCAATCTGCGGCTGCAGCCGCCCGACGTCAACCCGTCCATCAACGTGGAGACCGCCATTGTGCGGTCGGTCCGGCCTCCCGTCATCGGACTGGAATTTCTTCGCACGAACCCCACCGAACAGTTTCGTCTCATTCAATTTGTGGCGGGACTGCTGACCATCCACCGGCAGGTCGAGTAGTTCCTCAGCGCATTACCAGCAGATTATCCAGCAGACGTATCGTGCCGATCCTGATCGCGCCCAGCAGGACGGCGCGGTCGCGTACCCGCGTCAGCGGCTCCAGTGTGTCGGGGTCGCAGACGGCCAGATAGTCGAGGCGGGCCATCGGTTCGGCCGCCACGACCTTGCGCATGACCCGTTGTATGCGAGCCCCCGAGCGGTCTCCGGTCCGGATGGCCGCCCGGCCGGCTGTCAGCGCCTGGAACAGCACCGGCGCCGCCCGGCGCTGTGCTGGCGTCAAATAGACATTGCGCGAGCTGAGCGCGAGCCCGTCGGCTTCCCGCACGGTCGGATAGACGATCACGCGCGCGCCGAGATTCAAATCCTCGACCAGCCGCCGGATCACCGCCGCCTGTTGAAAATCCTTCTGGCCGAAGAAGGCGGCCGCCGGCCGCACGAGCGTCAGCAATTTCGTCACGACGGTCGCCACGCCTGCAAAATGTCCGGGGCGACGCGCACCTTCCCAGCGGCGCGCCAACGCCGGCACCGCCACCGCCGTCTGGAATCCATCCGGATAGATCTGGCTCACCGGCGGCGCAAACAGCACATCCGCGCCTTCTTTTCTGCACAGGATCGCGTCCGCCCTCGGTTGTCTGGGATAACGGGTGAAATCCTCTTTCGGTCCGAATTGAGCCGGATTGACAAACAGACTGACGACGACCGCGTCGCAGGAGAGCCGCGCGGCTCGAATCAGCGCGCGGTGGCCCGCATGCAGCGCGCCCATCGTCGGAACGAGACCGATGGTCACGCCCTCTCGATGATGCGCCCAAGACCAAGCTGCCATCGACGTGGCGGTTCGAACGGTGCGCATCAGGAAGAGGCTGCGGTGCGATCACTGCAGGCCGGACGGGAGCCATAGCGCGTGCTCGGTTGAGGATTCAGGCGGCGGACCTGGTGCATGTCTGTGAGCTGCTTGAGCAATTGCGCCACGGGCTGCTTGAGCAGGGGATGGACCAGGGTCGGTTCCAATTCCACCATCGGCTCCAGCACGAACCGCCTCAGATGCAGGCGGGGATGCGGAACGGTTAACTCCTGGTCCCGGAACACGCGGTCCCCGTAGAACAAGAGGTCGAGATCGATCGTGCGCGGGCCGGAACGATGTTCGGGATCGCGGCCCAGCGACCGTTCGATTTCGCGGCAGACCGCCAGCAGACTCCGTGGCGCGACATCGGTTTCAATTTGCGCGACACCGTTCAAAAACCAGCCCTCGCCCGGCGCGCCAGCATCGGCGACCGGCTCCGTTTCATACAAGGATGAGACGGCGAGCAGTTGCGAGTGGGGCAGCAGGCCCAACAGCGTGATCGTGCGATCGCAGAAATCCGCACGATTGCCGAGGTTGGAGCCGAATCCGATGAAGACCGTTTCGCGCGACATGGAAATTCAAAATCCGGTTTTTCTGATCCGTTCGACAGCCTCGGCCAGTCGCTCTTTCGTCGTGCACACCGTCATACGGATATAGCCTTCGCCCGGCGCGCCGAACCCGTTGCCCGGCGTCGTGACAATCCCGGCCTTGTCCAGCATATGCGCGGTGAACGAAGCGGACTTGTAGCCTTTGGGCACCTTCACCCATACATAGAAGGCGGCGGGAGGCGCATCCACTTCCAGCCCGATTTGCTTGAGCCCCGGCACCAGCACGTCGCGCCGCTCCTGGTAAATCTTGCGCAGGCCGTCCGTCACCGAGTCGTCCAGATTCAGCGCCGCGATGCCGGCTTCCTGTATGGCCTGGAAGCAGCCAGAGTCGAGATTGCTCTTGATCTTGAGCAGGCCGTTCAAAATCTGTTTATTGCCGACGGCGAAACCGATCCGCCAGCCGGTCATGTTGTAAGTCTTCGACAGCGAGTGGAACTCGATTCCGACCTCTTTCGCGCCTTCCACTTCCAAAAAACTGGCCGGCCGGCGGCCATCATAGAAAATTTCAGAATAGGCCGCGTCGTGACAGACGATAATCTTATATTTCCGCGCAAAGGCGATCGCTTCCTTGAAATAATCCTTGCTCATCACGACCGACGTCGGATTGTTCGGCGAATTCAGGAACATCAATTTCGCTTTTTTGGCGACGCCGGACGGAATCGCCTTCAGATCGGGGAGGAAGCCGGTCTTCTTCGTGAGCGGCATGAGGTGCGCCTTGCCGCCGGCAAAACCGGTTGCCACGGGATAGACCGGATAGCCGGGACTCGGCACCAGCACGACGTCGCCGCGATCGACAAAAGCCAACGGGATGTGTCCGATGCCTTCCTTCGAGCCGATCAGCGTCAACACCTCGGAGGCTGGATCCAGCGTGACATTGAACCGGCGCCTGTACCAATCGGCGACGGCCTTCCGGAACGAAAGCATGCCCTCGTAAGAGGGATATTGATGGTTCTTCGGATCGGCGGCGGCCCGGCTAAGCGCGTCAATAATAGGTTTCGGCGTCGGCAAGTCTGGATCGCCGATGCCTAGGTTGATGATATCCACCCCGCGTGCGATCGCCTTCTGTTTCATCTCGTCGATCGCCGCAAACAAATAGGGCGGCAGCGTCTTGATGCGTGTCGAATACTTGATGGGAAATCCGGCCATTCGCTCTGACTCCTTTCGATTCTTCGCGGAAGGTTATCGAGGCTGTGTAGCCTACCGCATGGCACCGACCGCAATCAATCGACCGATTGACGGCACAGAAGAATCCAGCTACCGTTGACAGACCTATGACCAACGGATCGCCGCAATCACCCGCCTTGTCCCAGTCGGCGGTTGCCGCGCTGGAGCAGGGGAACACGATCGAGGCGATTAAGATCGTTCGCCTGGAGCGTGCTCTCGGCCTGAAGGAATCGAAGGACCTGGTGGATGGCTATCTCAAGAGCCGGCCCGACCTCCAGCGGCGTCTGGATGCCGCGCAAGCGGAAGCCCGCCAGGGATTCGTGCGGTGGCTGGTCATCGGTGCGGCGCTTGCCGCTGTCGCGGCGTACTTTGTGACGCAAGGAAAATGACCGGTCCATCTCGCATACCATTACGGTTCTTCGTCATTCTTCTCTCGGCTACGTGGCTCATCCTCTCGCTCCCTGCGCCTTCGGCGGATGCCGCCGCCGTGACAGGCTCGTGGAAAACCCAAGCTGGGCCCTGTGCCATGGTGCTGGAAGAGGACGACCGTTCGACCTACCGTCTCCGCATCATGCAGCCTCGCGGCGGACCGAAGACTCCGTGCATTCCCCCGGCAGAGGCCTTTACGAACGGCTTCAGCCGTCTGATGCAGGATGCCGCGCCGTTTCAACGGCAGGGCAAGGAGACTGTGCGACTGTTCCTCGGCCGCCTGATCGAGTTGCCGGAACTCTCGAAAGAACTGTCCTCGACGGCCCGCCAGGCGAGAGAGTGGAACGTCGCCGGCGGCAAACCGGTGCGAGGCGACGAAAACGTGTTCGTGGGACGCCTGCTGTTGAAGAGCGATGCGCTGCGGGAATTGTTGGGCGGGGTGAAACTCGTTCGTGTCAGCGTCGAAAAAGTCCTCGTTCCCTCCCGCGACATGGTGACCAGATGGAAGCGCGGCTCGTCCTATCCCAATAAACGGGTGCCGTATGACTGCCTGCTCTGGGTGGAGGTCGCCGCATCCAGATAATTTTCGGGGCGCGTTCGAGAACGACGCTTCCGCCCCCTGTCAAGTTTTTGCTTAGTTTCCAAAGACGGCCGAAGCAGGAGGGCACTAGCACCCGCCGGCGGGCTTCCCTACAATAACCCCATGCTTCGCCGCATTAAAACCTCCGACGATCTGGTCTGGCTCCTGAACCATTCCCATTCGTTTCACGGCGGCCAAATCAACGAGCTGCACGTCCGCAAGCAGCGCATGTTTGACGAATCCTCAGGGCGCGAAGTCGTGGCCGGCACGAACCTGACCGCCGTCATCCGTTACGAAGTCGCCGTGCGCGGGCCCGAAGGGTTGTACGCCGTCACGCGCGTGGCGAGGCTCATAATGCGCGGCGTGACCGACTTTTCCATTTTTGAGCAGGAAGGCGCCGACTGTTCGGAGATCCACACGATCCACGCCGAGGTGGCAGGCGGACGGCTGCGTTTCTGGTTCGACCCGCGCGGGGAATTTTATGCGGTCTGCGACGAGGCCGAATTGGATGAAGTGTCCAGGCCCGGACATGCCCGGCCGATCCGCGCCGGCCTGTCGGAGTGGACGTTTCAGGCCCGGACGGGCGAGCTGCCGACCGTCGAGTGGCTGCTCGCGCATCTGGATCGCGCTGGCCTGCCATGCTCGTGGCGGGCGGTCAAGCGCACGACGCGCCCGCACCCGACGCTGCGCTGGGAGGGTTACCTGGCCCCGACCGCGGCGCATGAATCCGCCCCCCGCACCGGTCTGCATATTCAGACCTACGGACGGCTGGACGACTGCGATTTCGGCATCACGCTCCGCGCGATCGATCCCCACGAAAACGGCACGAGCCGTTTGCTGGTTGTCCTCGCCGACATCATTGCCCGCAACTTCTCCGGCACCTGCCTGTCCGGCAACCACGTCATGGAACGCGACGAATGGCTGGGCGACCCCGGCGTCGGGCGCAACGCCAGCTTCGAAGAACTCAATCCCTAAACAGGCTGTTCAAAAAGTCACCGCGGCAAGGCCGCAGGGAGTTTGGCGACTGCGACGTACGTTTTCCAGTACGTCGCAGGGAGACAGGCGACTGAGAACGAAGCGGCGTGGCTTTTTCAACAGCCTTTAGTGGGATGAGAGGCGGGATCCGTTCCTAGGTCCGTTTTTCCGATTAATGCATTCCACCAGATGCCAGAATCGCAGCGGATTGACCATTTCCTTCTTGGCCACCTGCAGCGATGTGCCGTCGAGCACATGGTGCAGCGCAAGATCGGTCCGGAACCCGATGTGTTTGCAGAGCGGAGAGATCGCCTTTTCGACGGCGGCGATCAACTTGTTGCCGTTGCTGAAGTGATTGAGCAGGATGATCCGCCCGCCGGTCCGGCAGACCCGGATCATCTCGGCCATCACCTTGCGGTAATCCGGCACGGCGGTGACCACGTAGGCCGCGACCACGGTGTCGAAGCTGTCGTCCTGGAATTTCATGTTGCCCGCGTCCATTTGATGCAGCTCCACGTGCGCAAGCCGGTGCGTGGCGGCCCGTTCCCGCGCCTTGTCCAGCATGCCGGAGGAGAGATCGATTCCCGTCACGCGGCAATGGGACGGGTAGAGCGGCAGAGAGAGTCCGGTGCCGACGCCCACTTCCAGAATACGTTCGCCGGGCGGGACATTCAGGTTGCGGACGACCGATTCGCGGCCCTCGTGGAAGACCTTGCCGAAAATATGGTCGTAGACCGACGCATAGCTCGAGTAGACGCGTTCGACTTTTTTCAAATCCATATGGAATAAGACCTCATCAAACAAAAAAGCGCGCTTAATTTAGCGAAATGGGTGCCGCGAGTCAACCGACTTGCGCGGGCGCGAGGCCGGAGGCGCTGGGCGCAGGCTTGGAGGCTTTGTGCCCCGCCCATTGCCCCGCGCCTCACGTTCCGCGCCTTTCGATCTCCGGATCGGCATGCTATCGTACCGCCCCATGCTGCTGTCGGGACTCATTGCAGGATGTCTGTTCATCGCTCTGGTCGCAGGGGACTGGTGGCAATTCACGCGTTCAACCGCGTCGGCCAGCCGGTACGGCTGCCCCGTCGCGCGCGTGGAAGACGCCCTCCCGTTGACATCCACCGGATCGAAATGGACGCCGGCATCCTGGTTCGATCCAAACGGCATCCTGTCTCTCGATCACGGCGTCGCGCGATTCTTTCCCGACGAGCGCCGCATTCTCCTACGCCCCCGACCCAGCCGCTTCTCGTCGCGATTCTGCACGGCGTGGCCGCTGAAAGGGACGATCGAACTGGACCCGGCGGACACCGGCAAGCATCTGCGATGCGTCAAACTGATGCCTTGGTCGTCAGCTTTGCTGACGCTTCTCTGGTTTGCCGTCGTCGGTATCGGTACCCTGGCTTTCGTCGTCCGCTTTCTGGCCGGCGGCGAGGCCTTCTCTCTCGGCAGCCTGCTGCTCTGCCTGGGTGTCACCGCTGTGGGCCTGCTGGTGCTGGTGTTCGGCCTGGTGACGGTCTCGCTGGCTTACCGGTTGGAAGACCAGCGCCTGATGCAGGTCTATCAGGAATTGCGCGCCGTGTTGACGGGCGAGAGCCCGCCGTCTCAGGCGGACGTAAACAGCGACAAGAAGTGATCGTACTCTTTGGGCAGATCGCCCGTCTGCCCTGATTGGGCCAGGCCGGCGATGATGCCGCGGTGTTTTTGATTTAACCCCGATTCGGCAAAGGCCTTCCGATACTGATTCCAGCGGCCGGTGGAATCGGAAGCGAGGCGCGCCCGCTCCTCCGGCGTCATGGCTTTGAGGGTGGCGGTCAACTGCACGATCGCTTTTTCCACGCTGTGGTAGGGCGGCGCCAGCTTGAGGCGGGCGTAGAAGATTTCCAGATGATGCCGGAATTCTTCACAGAGCGTGTGAACAGGATCTGATGAAGCCGGCTGCGCCATCGCCGGAGCATACGGCGGGGCGCAGGGTGAAGGCAAGCCGGCGGCAGACATGCTATGATTCCGCCCATGCTGCAATCCCAGACCGGACAGCTTCCCGACCGTCCGACCCGCGAGCGAATCAAGACCGTCGCCATCGATGCGGCGCGCCAGGCCGGCGCGATTCTGACCCAGTACGCCAAAAACGGCTTCCGTGTCGAGCACAAGGATGCGCTCAATCTCGTGACCGATGCGGACACCCATTCGGAGCAGGCGGTCGTGGACGCGATCGGCCGGACGTTTCCCGATCACGAGATTCTGGCCGAAGAGCGCGGGCAGGCGGGGAACAAGTCGGCCTTCAAATGGATCATCGATCCCCTCGACGGCACCACCAACTTTGCGCACGGCTTCCCGGCCTACGCGGTTTCAATCGGCGTGGAGTACCAGGGCCGGTGCATCCTGGGCGTCGTGTTCGACCCGACGAGGCAGGAGCTGTTCGTCGGCGAAGCTGGCGGCGGAGCGACGCTGAACGGCAAGCCGATCCGCGTCTCGCCCACGCCCAAGCTCGACGGGGCGCTGCTGGTCACCGGCTTCGCCTACGACATCCGGGTCAGCAAACAGAACAACCTCGACCACTTCGCCAACTTCGCGCTCCGCGCGCAGGGCATGCGCCGCATGGGCGCGGCCGCGATCGATCTCTGCTACGTGGCCTGCGGCCGGTTCGACGGGTTCTGGGAGCTGAAGCTCAATCCCTGGGACACGGCGGCGGGATCGCTGATGGTCGCCGAAGCGGGCGGGCGCATGAGCGACTTCCGCGGCGAACCCTTTTCGATTTATGGCATTGAACTGGTGGCCAGCAACGGGCTGATCCACCACGAGATGGTGGAAGTCCTGAACCGGCCTTCGGTATGATGCCTTCAGCGCAGAGCCCGTGAGATGGCCATGCAGAACAAGTCAGATCAGCCGAACAAGGCCGGAAACGGCCAGCCCGTAGCAAAGGACGTCGAACTGCTCCGTGTGCTGATTGCCCGCGAGGGGAAAAAAGTTTCCGCGCAGTGGGCCGTGCACCCGCAACTCAAGCAGGACCTGCCACCGGAAGAATTGAAAGAGGTCTCGGAGTTGATGGCCAAGGTCACGGCCATCGTCGGCGGCCGCTTCTCCGAAATCCTCTCCGAAACAGAACCAGACACGCCCGGCACGGCCTGATTCCCTTCCGCAGACCGGGCCCGCAGTGCTTCTTCACTCTCTCAACCGATAAGGAGCAGGCTCATGGAGACATACTATCATCCGCACGACTTGGGGAAGTTCGGTGATATGGGCAAGGGGAACAAGGAGCTGTGGGACAAGTTCATGGCCTACTACGGGGCCGTGTTCAAGGAAGGCGCGCTCACGGAACGGGAAAAGACCCTGATCGCGCTGGCCGTGGCGCACACGGTGCAGTGCCCCTATTGCATCGACGCCTACACGCAGGCGAGCCTGGAAAAGGGCTCGAACGTGGAGGAGATGACGGAAGCGGTGCACGTGGCCTGCGCCATCCGCGGGGGGGCATCGCTCGTGCACGGCGTGCAGATGCGGAACGTGGCGCAGAAACTTTCGATGTAATCTACGCGCGGAACGCTTCGAATTCCCGGTCGGCCTTCGCCGCCAGATAGAAATCGCTTTCCGTCAAGCCATTGATCTTGTGGGTCCAGATCTCGATCCCGCACTTGCCCCAGGCGAGATACAGGTCGGGGTGGTGCCCCTCCGCTTCTGCAACCGCACCCACCTTGTTCACGAAGGCCAGCGCCTGCGCGAAATCCTTGAAGGTGTACAGCCGCTCCAAGTGACCCTTTTGATTCAGGCTCCACCCGCGCCCCAATTGTTTGAGCAGTTCGTCCGCCCTGGATTTTTCCACCGGCGGCACGCCGCCTCGGCACGGCACGCATTTATTATCAGCCAAGCTCATGGCGCACCCCCTTGTTCAGCGTTCGCCCATTATGATGGAACGATCCGCTGCAAAGTCAACGGCTCGCTGAAGCCGCGCAACGTCGGCGACCATTCCTGAACGACGGCGGCTCGTTCCTGTTCCAACGCCTCGCGCACGTGCGGGTCTTCCGCCAGAACTTTTGTCAGCACCACGTCGCCGCCCTGACTTTCACGCAGCAAGCGGGCGGCGATATTGACGGTCCGACCGAAATAGTCCAGCCGCCCGTTGGCATTGATCGCAATGGCCGGCCCGTCATGCACGCCCAGCCGCATCACCAGCGGCTTCCGGTCCGGCCAGCGCCGGTTGAACGCGGGCAGGTCGCGCTGAATCAGCAGGCCGCAACGCACCGCATCGGCCGGCCGATGAAAGGACGCCATGACCGCGTCGCCGATGGTTTTCACCAGCGCGCCCCCGCATTCCGCGATCCGTTCCTTCGCAAACTCGAAGTGGCGGCGCACGTGGCCGTAAGCCGGCGCGTCGCCCGTCTCCTCGTAGAGGCGCGTGGATTCCTGCAGGTCGCTGAACAGAATCGTGATCGATTCCACGCCGATGTCCTGCTCCGGCGCGAGCACCTCCGAGCCGAAGAGGTCGCGGAATTCCTGCATCGTGGTGACTTCCGCCGCCGATGCCGCATGCTCGTCCCACCGCAGACGCTCCAGCACCACCGCGATGGTCTTCTGCGACCTGTTTTCCCATCGCCATGACACGGGACCCGGTGCGAAGGATGCTTCGGATCGGCTCCAACCCCCGTCGCGGTAGACGACCGCCCCGCTATCGGGCCGGTCTCCCGGCGACAGCGTCATGGCATGGTTCACGCGCAGGGCGCGAACCCGATAGTCTTCCGCTCCAAGGATCATGGAGAAGTCGAACGCCTCTCCGGGCTTGAGCAGGTGCTGGATGAGAATGTGCGGCGCATTGTAGGGGCCGCCGAAGCAATAGACGGCGTCGTGTGTCGCACGGATGGCCGGATGAACGCGAAATCGCAGTTCCACGTAGCGGTCGAGATTCGCCTGATAGCTGATCCCGCAGGTATCGCAGTGAAACTTCGGTGGCACCAGACCCAGCGTATCCGGCTCGAGCTTGGGAACCCGGCAGTTGGGACAGAGTAATTCCCACATGAGCCCCAGCAGGCCGGCTTTCGTGGCGTAGAAACACACGCGGAGGGTGTCGCGCCGCGGTGTGTTCCAGCGGGCGGCCAGGGCATAGGGCTGCATCCGTATGACATCCTCCTGGTCCGCCTCTGCCAGATGCCGAAGCAGACGGCCGATGATCCGCTGATCCAGCGACGGCATGCCGTGGAGCCGCGACGCCCGCTGTGCCAGCAGCGTCACGTCCGCCCGGCTGCCCGACGTCAAACCGGACGGGAGCGATGCGGGTCTGTCGTGCGTCCGCGCCGCCAGCGCCTCGCAGAACACCTGACCGCAATAGTCCCACGTGCGCGCCATCGTGAGCCGACCGACCAGTGGAATGGCGATCGCGCCGAGCAGGTTGCGCGGGGTCATCTCGGCAAACACGCGCACGCGGCTGCCGCGTCCACTCGGTTCAATCTCGACGCCGCCACGAAACCGGGCCATCGGTCCCTTCGTGAAATCCCGTTGAACGACATAACGGCGCTCGCGAACCCATTCGAACGGGTATTCGATCCAGCTCATCGGAACGATACCGTAGAGCCACGTCTCCACCGGATGGCCGAGCGTGTCGCCGTCGAGCGGGCCGGGCTGCATGGGGGGAAGGCCGACGGCGCGGTTCAGTTTGTCGGTGCGCGCCAGCACGTCCCAGACTAGGGCGACGGGGACATCAATGGTCCATTCCTTGGAAAAAAGACGAGGCGAGAAGGTCATGGATTAGTCGTCGTCCGGAGCCCCGCCAGACGACGCGAGATCACGTTCCTGAATTTTATCCGGATTAAATTTCTCGGCGGCCTTGGTCATGCGGTCGAGGGCTTCGTCGAACGAGAGGGGCGGAGCGTCTTTCGGCCGGAAGCGGATCGGGTTGACCCGCGCCACGACAAAACTTTTGAGATAGGGGCTGGTGAGTCCCTTCGCTTTCAAGGCCTCGACTTGTTTCACCACCAGATCATCCAGCGCCAAGACCGTCTTCGCGTGCTCCTGCCGCACGACCAGCGCCGCGCGCAGCGGCTTGGCCAGAAACTGCTCCACACGTTTCAGCACGGGGTGATAAGCGCCGCCGCTGAAGCGTGGGCGTTCCTCATAGCAGAGGCCGAGCGTGATCAGGGCCGGCTCCTCGAACTCCAGCGCATAGTGTTCTTCACTCACGTGATCGAGCGCCGCCAGCTCGCGGTACATGCGGATGACCTCCAGCGCCTTCTCCCGGAGGTTGTGCGCCTTCTCCGTGTTCAGCGCCAGGATCTGATAGGCCGTGCCGGCCTCCGGGATCACGATCGCTGTGATGCTCTTGGCGCCCAGCGTCCGCATGGCCGACAGCCGGTGATTTCCGTTCGGCGTCCAGTATTTGGTGTCGCCACCTTTGGGCGCCCGCACGGTGATGATCGGGTCCAGAAACCGGCCGAGTTTTCCAATGACGGTTTCCAATTTGCGGACGTGCGTATCGGACAGATTGCGCTGATAGGGAGTCGGCTCGACCCGATCGATCGGCAGCGCCGCCATGACGACCCATTTGCCTCCATAGGGTTCCCGATAGATCGACAGTACCTTGCCCCCGTCGCCTTCGATGGCCCGGTGCAATTCCGCCACCTCGCCAGGCGGGGCCGCCGCCTGCAGTTCCGTCGCGGTCAGTCCGGTCGAGGCACCGGCCGGTTTCCGTCTTCGCCGGGCGCCTTTGGGCAACGGTGCTTTCCTGGATTTTTTCTCCGCCATACTTTGATATGGTAGGGGAGTCGCATGGCAAAAGAAAGCCCCACCCGCAAGGTTCTTCGCATCGGACATCGCGGCGCCTGCGGCCATGCGCCGGAGAACACGCTCGCATCCATCGACAAGGCGATTGTCCTGGGATGCGACCTCACCGAAGTCGATGTCCGACGAACCGCCGACGGATCGCTCGTTTTATTGCACGACGAGCGTGTGGATCGGACCACCAATGGAACAGGACCCGTCGCCGACATGAATCTGCAGGACGTGCGGAAACTGGATGCCGGCGGCCGGCAGATTCCGACCTTCGAAGAGGCGCTGCAGACGGCGCATGGCCGGATCGGCCTGATTCTGGAACTCAAAGCCGAGGGCCTGGCGTACGATATCTGCGGGATTGTCCGCGCCAGCGGCTTTCCCGGAGGGATCATCTATGCGTCGTTCCTGCACGACGAATTGCAGCATGTCCGTCGGGCCGACCCCGACGCCAAGACGCTGGTCCTGTTCAAGCGGCTCCCCAAGGATCCCGCCACTGAAGCCGCCAGGCTCCAGGCCACTCATGTCGGTCTGCGCTTCGATACCGCTACCATGCCGCTCGTGAAAGCGCTCCACAAGGCATGCCTTACCGTGTTCGTGTACACCGTCAATAAACCGGCTGATATCGCCAAGATGCACTCGCTCGGCGTGGATGGAATCGTCTCGGACTATCCCGAAAGAATCTAGTCCGCACCTTCCTCCACGCACACAATTGAACGAATGTACATCTTTGTTCATCTCCATGCTCATTAATGCATTTGTAAATCAACAAGTTGCGTACGTTGCGGGAGGCATCGGTCCTGCTCTTCCTTCCGGCATTACCCATTGCTCAAGGAGAACGGCTATGAACGGACAGAGCGGGCAGAACAGAGCGGATCTGGAAGCCACGACAGTTGTGAGAGTGGACACCATCATCATCGGAACGATTCGCGCAAAAGGTATGGTGTGGATTGACGGCAGAGTCGAGGGCGACATTTGCACGAACGACCTTCTGATGATCAGTGAAACGGGAATGGTGATCGGAAACATTGAAGCCGGCTCTGTCATCTGCCGCGGCATGATCATGGGCGACGTCGTCGCTTCGGAGGAGGTGGAATTGCTGGAGTCGGCATCGTTGAACGGCACGGTGCGCGCCCCCCTGTTCTCAGTCGACGACAGTGCACTGATCAATGACAATATGGACGCGGCTTGCGCGGTCGAGGAGCTGTCTGACGACGAGGGCGCGTTGCCGTCCGCGCAGTGGCGTAACGCATCTCCCTCGCACCGTATTTTTTAGCGCGAGCATCCTCAGGAGAAAATAAAAGAACGTCCAGCAAGTATAGGCAAATGCCTTCAGTTTGTAGGCTCCCGCCGACAGCCCGATCAGTCATTTGCTCCTAGTTTCTATTGATTTATTCTGCATCTTAGTTTCAGAGGGCCACAACGTCCCGTCTTTTCTGTGCTTTTCTGTTGTGTGGCAGACGCACCTCCCAGCGCGCCTAAAAAACTCTCCTGCGGATAAAGCGGCACGCATCGTGCTCACTACAGCCAGTGGCAGGGTTTGCCTGCGCCCCTGCCGTAAGACGCTTTCCATTTCCTCAAACCAAGGAGACACTATGTTTCAAGACTGTGACGATCGTGCGCCGAGAAACAGCGCTGGCTCCGGTACGGTCTTGCTGGACCGCATGTCGCAAGAAGTCGCGGCCCTGCTGGGGGAGGCGGCGGCACAGGATATGACCGCGCTCGTCGGCGCGGGCACGGAGTTCAAGGGCGTCATCCGCTACAACGGCACCGTGCGCATCGACGGCAAGGTCGAAGGCGAAATTCACACGGATGGAGTGTTGCTGATAGGAGAAACCGCGGTCATCAAGGCCACGGTCAGTGCCGGCTCAATCGTGAGCTGCGGAAAAATCTTCGGCAACGTGACCGCGACAGAGGCTATCAAGCTGATCGCCCCGGCTGTCCTCAAGGGTTCCGCGACGACACTGCAGCTCTCGATGGAGGAAGGCGTGTGCTTCAGGGGAAGCCTGGAAGTGACCCTGGGTGACGGGGAAGGCTCGACCGACGTCATTCCGGCGATGCAAGCGGCCGCGGGCGGGAACTAAGCGCGCCCTCACGTAATCTTCAACCGATCCCAATCGATTCCGTCCGGGGCCGGCGGGTGCTTGAGTTTCATGTCCTGGAGTGTCTCCACCACACGGTCTGCGACGACGAGGTTGCGATACCACTTGCGATTGGCCGGCACGACATACCACGGTGCATGGTCCAGGCTGGTGGCGGACATGACGTCTTCGAACGCCTCTTCGTAATCATCCCATAGCTTGCGTTCCTCCAGATCTCCGTCGTTGAACTTCCATCGCTTGTCCGGATCGTGAATCCGTTCCTCCAGCCGCTTCTTTTGCTCGTCCTTCGAAATGTGCAGAAAAAATTTGATGATGGCTGTCCCGCTCTCGTACAGCATCTCCTCGAATTCCCTGATCTGGTTGAACCGCTGCTTGACGATCTTGCCTGAGACCCAGCCATGCACGCGCGTAATCAGCACGTCTTCATAGTGCGACCGGTTGAAGATGCCGATGTGACCCTTGGGGGGCACTTCGCGATGGACGCGCCACAGAAAGTCATGAGCCAGGTCCTGCGAAGACGGGGTTTTGAATGAGACGACTTTGCAGCCCTGCGGGTTGACACCCGACATGACGTGCTTGATCGTCCCGTCCTTGCCGCTCGTATCCATGCCTTGCAGCACGATCAGCAGCGACTTCCCGCCGTTCGCATACAGGTGCTCCTGCAGCTCGCCGAGTTTGGCCGCCAGTTTTTCCGTCGCGGCCCTGGCCCTGGCTTTATCCTGGTCGTTCTTCCGGTACGCGCCCGTGTCGTCGGGGTCGAAGTCCTTGAGCCGGAACGTGCTGTCCGGCTTGATGCGATATTGTTTCATAACTGTCCGCTCGCAGAGAAAACGACAAAACGCTTGAGATGTTTATCCGGCGCCTCAGTTCGATAAATCGATAACGAGGCGCCGGCACACGCCAGCGAGGAATCTAAGCCTACTGGTGGCAAAGTAACTATCCGCCGCGACTTGATTAAACGCGGCGGCTCAAGCGAAGCTTGGTATGGTGGAGGCGGGGGGAGTTGAACCCCCGTCCGAAGACCTTCGGCGCACCAGACCTACATGCTTAGCCGATTGTTTGAGTTTCGCAGCCGCCCACGCCCATCGGCAGGCTTAGAACAGCCGCTAGCCCAGAAAGTTCTCGTCCGCAGCCGCTGAGCACCGGCCTTGGACCAGCCCGCTGCATCGCGCCCCTTCCACCCCCGCGGGCCTCAGGCGGAGAGACGTCACGGCTTAAGCCGCGAGTGCCAGTTCTTGATTGGCAGTTGCGTTTTCCCGGAGGTTTAACGAGACCCCGAGAGCTCGGCATGCACGGATGACCTCTTGATCCCCGTCGAAACCGGTCGCCCCCTTGTGTGAAAGATCATGATCAACCAGATGCTCATGATAACGCAGGAATCAAGGGTTTGCCAGGGTTGAACGGGAATGTGCAGCGTTCCTGTGCTATGCTGCGTCCCGGTATGCCGAGCGTTCCGCACGATATTGCAACCGGCTTTATCTTGCTCCCTCTGACCGTTCTCGCATTTCTGAGCGTGATGTTGGTCAGAAACTCCCGCTCTCTCTGGTGGGTTGTCGTCTTGATGGTCGGATGGACGGCCCTGACTGCGGCACTGGCCGTCTCCGGAGCGCTGGCCGACTTCGAATCCGGCCAACCACGGATTCCAATCCTGGTGCTGACTCAACTGATATTTGTGGCGTGGCTGGCCTGGTTTTCACGCTGGAGCGGTTACCTGGTGCAGATTCCGCAGTCCCATCTGGTCGGCTTGCAGTGTTTCAGGATTCCGGTCGAATTCCTGATGGCGGAGCTGGCAGTCCGCAAGTTGCTCGCCGTCGAGATGACGTTTCACGGCCGGAACTTCGACATCCTGGCGGGAGCCACGGCCATCATGCTCGCGGTCTGGCTGCGCCGGGACGGCGAAGAGTCCCTGCGGCCCATTGTCCTGGGATGGAACGTGATGGGGCTCTGTCTGGTGACCGCCGTGCTGGCGCACGGGATGCTCTCGATGCCATACCCATTCCAGCTTCTCCACCTGTCGGTTCCCACGTTCATCGTTGCATCCTTCCCGGTCATCTGGCTCCTCACCGTACTCGTCCCGATCGCATATCTGCTGCACCTCGTGTCGATCCGGCGCTGCTTGGCCGAACGGATCAATATGCCCGAGCAAGCCGCATCCTAACGATCCTGCACGTTTGATTTCAGGAATCGTACCCGTATTTGTCATTTGAGACCTTGCGGATTTGCCGGGGTCGGCACGATAGCAAGAATCGGGTGGCAGCGGGAGTTCCGGCGGCTGTATAACGACCACATGAACGGACAGGATCACGACTACCGCAGAATCGAGAAGGCCATCCGTTTCATCGAGGGCAACGTCCGTCGCCAGCCCCGCCTCGCCGACATAGCCCGCCATGTCGGCATGAGCGAGTTTCATTTTCAGCGCATCTTCTCCCGATGGGCGGGTGTCAGTCCCAAAAAATTTCTCCAGTTTCTGACAGCGGCGCATGCCAGAAACCTCCTGAAGCAATCCCGCAGTGTGCTGGACGCGGCCTATGACCTCGGCCTCTCGGGCGGTGCCCGCCTGCACGACCTGACCGTCACGCTCTACGGCATGACGCCGGGGGAGATCAAGGCCGAAGGATCGACGCTCACCATCCGGTACGGCGTTCACCCGACTCCATTCGGCCGATGCTTCATCGCGACCACGCCGCGCGGCATCTGCGCGCTCCATTTCATCGGACCGGGGAGGAATGGGCGGCAGCTCGACGACCTCCGAGGTGCCTGGCCCGGCGCGAAGCTTGCCAAAGATCAGGCCGGGACGGCCGAATTGGTCCGGCGGATATTTGGCGGCGTGGTCCGGCGGCCTGCCTCCGAAAAGGGCCTTGCGCTGTTCGTCCGAGGCACGCCGTTTCAGGTCAAAGTGTGGGACGCGCTCCTTCGAATCCCGGAGGGCCGAGTCACGTCGTACCAGGATCTCGCCCGACGCGTCGGACGCGCGGCCGCTTCACGCGCGGTCGGCAGCGCGGTGGGGGGAAATCCTGTGGCCTATCTCATTCCCTGCCATCGGGTCATTCGCGGCACCGGCGCGATCGGGGAGTATCGATGGGGTTCGCCCAGAAAGAAAGCGTTGTTGGGATGGGAGGCGGCCCGCCAAGAGAGGTCGCACCGGAAAGTGCCGGGAGCCGCTATTTCGCTACGGCTGTGACGCCGGCTGCCGCCCGTCGTCGATCCAGCAGTTCGATCAGTTTGGCGCGCATATCCCGTATCGGCAACTTCACGCGGTCGCCATGTCCGGCTAGAACCCATTCAAAACGATAGGCGAGAAGCTTCTCGATGGAAGTGATTAACACCCGTTCTCTCCAGACCAGGTTTTGTGGTGCGCCAAGCGTCTTTGTATCGGGGTTCCACCAGAGGTGATCGCCGGTAAAGAGGAACCGCTCGTCGTAGAGCAACGCCATGCTGCCC
>DASQGO010000040.1:0-8473 GCA_035632555.1 Nitrospiraceae bacterium
GTCGATCTACGGGAAGGAACGCGTGATGGGAACATTCTGACGCGCGATGCGCCCGCGGATGGGGCGCGGTTGACAGTTTTCCCCCCATCAAGTAGCCTGTCCCACGTCAGCTTCTCTGGATCAAGAGCATGCGGCACCGCGCGCTCCTCCCGTCCATTCCCTCTAAGCAAGAGACAGCGACCGTCATGCCCCGAAGTTGCCGCGCGCATACCGCCGCGCACGCGGGCGCTGCGGTTGGCTCCTCTCCACGGATAGTAATGTCGAGCGCTGGAGCGTTTGGATATGATGCACATGCTGTTGAGTGTCTTCTTCATTGTTCTCGCCGGTTGCAGCGGCTGGTGGACACGTCCGGCCGCGCCTCCCGATCCCCCGCTGAAGATTGTGGTGGCACCCGTCATTTTGGAAGCCGCGATCACGAAAACCACGCAGATCCATTCATTCGATGAGGACCCGCCGCCTGAAATTGAGCCGGAGCTCCTAGCCCAACTTCACGCTGGAATCCAGGTCAAGGCCCAGCAGTTCCTGACCGACGCGCTGGCCGGCCAGAAGGGATTTGTCGTGGTCCCCTTTGACGAGACACGCCGCATCCTGGACGATCTTGGTCCCCTTGCCACGCCGCTGACGGAAGAACAGAACCGGGAGCTCCTTCAGAGGACCGGCGCCGACATTGTCATCTCCGCCCAGATCCTCGATTACGGCGTCGTCCGATGGCAATACTGGGTGACCGGGCTCGTGGTCCATTCCACCGTCGGCCTGACGATCATCGGATTTGCTACATCCTGGAATCCGGTGGCCATCGGGGCCTATTTTGTCTACGAAATACCTGATGTGGCGATCTGGTCCGGCGGAGCCTATGCATTTGGGTGGGCGTTCCGTCCCGTACGCATTGAAGTCGAAGCCTTCCAGCGCACACCCTGTTCAGGGGTGATCTGGACCGAGCAGGATGGCGTCGTGAAGGTTCCCGGGAAAACGCTGGCCGAATACACGCCGGAAGATCAAAAACGGAAGGAAGTGCAGTTGGAAATCAACCTCAAGCGGGCAATGATCGAGATTGCCGAGACGGCGGGGCAAAAGCTCAGGCAGCAATCATGCAAAGAGGACGGGACCCCCGAACAAATCTCCGGCTCAACGATGCTGCAGGTGCTGGACCTGCTGTATTGAGGCACGGTTCGCGGGCAGTTCGTGAGGGTCAGCGGCCCGAGCAGGACTTGAAGATGACGTCACAGTGGTCATACCCGGCGTAGGACGGCGGCACCGCATGATAGTGGATCTCCCGGACGCGCCCCTCTTGCAGGTGCGCATGAGCCAGACAGCCGTGATGAGCCAGTGGCACGCTGGATTTGGATCCTGCGAACGATTCTTCCAGCAGAGACGCTTCCTTGTAGAACACCAGCACCGTTTCATCCCCCACCGTGCGTTCATCCGTTGCACCTATTGCACAGGCTAACACTTCCTGCTTTGTCTTCCCGATCAAGGCTTGCTCCACCGCGGGGGGCGCCGGCAGCATCGAAGGAGCCTGAGTGCAGCCGGTCATTCCCATCCAGAAGGGACATGCAACGGCTCCGACAAGTCCGAACCAGCGAATCGCGGCCCTGCTCTTCGGGACGATCATGCGGTCATCACCGGGATGATTTACGAGAATGGCCTTGCTCATTGATTGGCTCCTCCAGCACTTGCGAAGTGGGGGGAGCATACGCCGAGAGGCGTCAAAAGTCGAGCTCGCGCGCCTGACGATTTCTTGCACACTGAAGGAAATCGCGTACAAATGCGGACGCCCTTGTAATCCCGACGCATTTCGACCCTGTTGTGATATTGCCGTACGTGACTTCCTACGGCTCACCCACCTGAATAAAGATTCCTTCTTAGCAAAAAATACCATTTGTAATGAGGAAGATAGAACGATTTTCCACAGCCTGGTCGGCCATAGGTACTTTTCTTGCTCCCCTCGAGATGTATGGGTGTATGCGCACGCGCAGGGGCACGCAGATGCCCTGCATGCATTGCATACACGTTGCCCCACACCTGAAGCGAGGCCTGTCATGGAGGAATGTCCGCGCTGCAAGGGGCTCATGGTCTTCGAGTCCTATCAGACCCGATGGGACCATCTTATCTGGGACCATTTCATCCGAAAAGAACCGGCCGTCTGCTGGCGCTGCGTCATCTGCGGAGAGATCTGGGATCCCGTGATCGAGTCGAACCGGGCCACTGCACAGCCGGTTCATGAGGTGTGCGCACAGATGAAATGACGCCACCCTGCGCACCTCACCGACGACAGGAGGGAATCGCCATGAAGCGGTCACTCTGCATGCTTGTCGCGTCCGTCTTCCTTCTGGCCGGGTGCAGTTCGTCCGGCACGTTCGGCATCGTGACAAAGAGCACGGCCGATCCCGTGTCTCTTCTCAAATCGGGCCGGCAGTACCAGGAGCTGGGCCCCGTGGAGGGGCAATCCTGCCGCCATTTCGTCCTCGCCGTCGTTCCCTGGGGGGAAGGCGACGTCACGCACGCGGTGGACAAGGCCCTGGAGCAACGAGGCGGGGATGCCATGGTCAACGTGAGCGTCGAGACCAGCCTCTACGGCTTCGTTCCCATCTACAACGTCTACTCGTTTACCTGCACCACGGTCAAAGGGATCGCGGTCAAATTCATCGACCGCCTTGCCGACGGCCGGCCCTGACGGCGGACGATCGGATCGCCCCGCGCCCGCTAGCCTTCGTCGGTGAAACTGTCCAGAGACTTCACCGGCTGACCCGGCTGCGCGGCCTTCAGCAAGAGATGCGACGGCAGAAAAGCCAGGCCGGCGATGGCGGTCGGCACCACGGCGCTGGCGATCACGGCCGCGACCAGGAACGAATACTGTTCCTGTGTGACGATGCCGTGGGAAAACCCGTAGAGCGCCGAGATGGTTCCGAAGGTCAGCCCCGTCGACATCAGCAGCGTGTAGTACCAGCGTTCCTTGCGCTCCTGCCGGAAGAGACCGATCACGGGATAGAGCCCGAAGATTTTCGACGCCACTTTTCCTCCCAGGAGCGCGAGAAAGACCGCCGGGGCCGTCAGCAGGGCCGGCACCGAGACGAGTGTGCCGGCGCGAATGAAATAAAACGGCGTGAGCAATCCGATGGTGAGCGTCCGGAGCCGGGCAATCCACTGGACGTCCCGCGCGGCATTGCCGGCCAGCGCCATGCCGACCAGATACGCCGGCAGCACGGCTTCGCTGCCCGACCACAGGGCCAGCGTGCCCAAGCCGAAGAGCACCAGCACCACCCACTTCGTCCGGATGGCGGCCGTGCGGTGGGCATACTTCTGGGTCAGCCAGCCGGTCATGGCCGGCAACGGGATCAGGACCGCGGCGCTGACCGCGACGAACACGACGGTCTTGTAGGTGAACGGCGCGAACAGCAGGCCGAGGACGATCACCGTGGCCAGGTCGTTGATGAAGCAGGCCCCGAGAATGCCTTTCCCGTACTCCGTCTTATTGAAGCCGGTTTCGAGCATGACGGCGTAGACCACCGCCATCGAAGTGGTCGAGAGCGCCACCCCGCACAGCCAGCTCGCATCGGCGTTCCATCCCAGTCCATAGAACGCGAGGGCCGCGCATCCGAGAAACGGCGCCAGAAACCCCACGAGCCCCACGGTGTTCACCTCGGTCAATTTGGACCGCAGGACGTCGGGATCCAGTTCGGCGCCGGCCAGGAAGGTCAGGACGACGGCGCCGGCCGAGGCCAGAAACCGCACCCACTCGGACTGGGCGCCCAGCACATCCCCGAGCTCAAACAGCCCTGCCACGTACGCGAACAGGACGCCGGCGCAGATTTCCACCAAGGCGATCGAGAGGTCCAGCCGATTGGCAATGAGGGCGGACAGGACGGCGACGGCCAGCCACAGGGACGCGGTGAGAAAGATGTGTTCCATGCAGGAGTCCTCCGTTCGGTTGCAGGCACAAAAAAACCGCCGGCGGCGGTTGTCACGTCATCGCGACAACTCCCCGCTCCGATGATCGGCAGCGTAGGAGTCATGAGCCTGGCAAGGCGGTTATCCGGGGGACCCCATCCCCTGTCGGTTCTGACTATACGAAAACCGGTCCATCCGATTCAACCATCGCGACGGAGAATCGGCTGGTCATCCCTTGAGCGTGGCCAGCAACACCTGAAACTTCGGACTCTGCAGGAGTCCTCCGCCCCGATGGACCAATGCAATGGTCCCCCGGGCATCGACAAGCACATAGGTCGGCGTGGCGTTCACCTTGAAGGCATTCGCCACCCACCGGTCTTCGTCATAGCCGGTGGGAAAAATGAAGACGCCGGGCCGCGCCTTCACGAACGCCTCAACATTTGTCCTGGTGTCGGCAAAGCCGATGGATAGCACCCGGAGCTGCGCCGGCTTGTTCTGCCGGTAGAACTGCTCCAGCAGCGGCAGCTCCTTCTGGCAGACATTGCACCAGGGCGCCCAAAACACCAGCAGGGTCGGTCGGCCCTGCAGAGACTTGTCGCTCCAGGCTTCGCCGGCGAACGTGACCAGCTCGAAACTCGGAACCATCGAGTCCGCCGCCGCGACGCCGGTTGGCTGGCCCGGCCTTGTGACGAACACCAGGGCCAGGAGAAATCCCGTCATCGTGAGACGGAACATGACATTCCACATCGGGCTGGTCATGGCTTGATGTAGAGATACCCTTCCTTCTGGAGATCCGCGATGCGCTTGACCGCCACCGGATGCAGCGTCGCGACAAACCCTTTTGCCAATTTGTCCAGCGTCTTGCCAAAGGCTTTCATGGACACCTGGCACATTTCGGCACGGACGCCCTTCTCGATGATCTGGTCGAATTTCTTTGTCATCTCCGGATCCATTTTATCCCGTTCAAAGAGCTCGAGCGCCGGCCCATGGACCACCAGCTCGATATCGATGTTCTCCGGACCGCCTTCAGCCTCAATGTGTTTGTTGATAAGCGCCAGGGCATACTTGGCGACTTCGGGATCCTTGCCGTCGACGTGGTACAGGACTTTGACTTTCTCCTTGCCTTCCGCCGCATGCGCGCCAACCGCGAGGAACGATCCGATGAACAGAGTGACCGCCGCGAACAGGGCGATCAGCGAAAGGTTGTTGAGTCTCTTGATGATCATGGTTTCCTCCTTGAATGATATGGGGCGGCACGTGTCCACGGGCGGTCTGCCCGCGGGTCAGGTTTTTTTATCCTTTGGGTCAAGGATGCGGAACCGGACTTCATCGACCAGCGTGTAGGCGGACATCCGCTCTCCCTCGAACAGCCCGCAGCGGTAGAGGCCCGGCGCCCATCCCGTTTTGGGAGGGGACAGCAGAAAATAGCCGGACAGGTCGCTCGTGGACAGGACGACCCGGTCCTGCGCCAGGATGCGCGGCTCTCCGGCCACCTCGGCTGTTTCCAGCAGACATTGCGCCGTGATGGTGACCGCATCGTACGACGCCGTCACCAATCCAAACACCAGGTAAATCTCCTTCTGTGCCGCGGGAAAGCCGTCCCCGGGGTGAACGGGAATGAAGTCATGCTCACCGGTCGGCAAATCATCCCGCATGACCTGGCTCGCCGGGATGACAAATCGAAACAGGCTGAAATCGGCGTCGCGGCCCATGAGCGACACCCGCGCATCCAGCGGTTTCTGGGGCTTCAGCCGGTCGACGGCCTGCCGGTACCGCTGCTCCTCCGACAGGACGGTGGAGTTGGACGGATCGTCGGGCGGGCTGCTGTGCGCGGCCTCGGCCGCCTTCATGTGTTCCATTTCGGGCACATGGGGGCGGACCTTCTCGATCCACCGGGCCAGTTTCGCCTTGTCCAGCACGCGCGCGCCGGGCGGGAGCGCCACGTCCTTGTTCGCTTTTTCAAATTCGACGGCCGCGTCGTAGAGCGTTTGAAAATGGACGAACGCTTCCTCCCATTGTTCCAATTCCACCAGGCATTGGCCCATGCGAAACACCGTATCCGCATAGTCTTCCTCGCTCGGATCGAGGTTGAACATGCGTCCGAGCACGGTCAGCGCCTCCTTGCACCGGCCCAACTGCATCAGGATCACTCCCAACTGATGGGTGGCGGTGGGATCGCCGGGGTTGAGCGCCAGCAGTCTTCGGAAGATCGGCTCGGCCTCCGCATAACGGCCCGCCACGGACAGCCGCCATGCGTCCGCGCGAATCAGGGCCCATTCCTTGCGCTTGGTCGGCGTCACCTCCGCGGGAGGAATGGACTCGAAGCGCCGGCTTTGAGCCATGGACCCGGAGATCATGGACAAAAGATTGTTGGCGGACAGCTCCAGCGGAGACCCCGGCGGCGTCCGTTGCAGCACGTATTGGACTTCTTCGCTCGCGCCTTGAAAGTCCAGAAGATCAAAGCGCGCCCGGGCCAGCCCCAGCCGCCACCCGAGCAAATCGGGAGCGAGCTCCACGGCCTTTTTATACGGATCCAGCGATTCCTCGAGGCGGTCGAGATTGCGGAGTTCGTGCGCCAGCCGCAAATGGACCAGGGGATTCCGGGAATCGATCTGCGCCATGCGCTGCAGCTCGGCGATGGATTCCTGCCCCCATCCCGATCGGATCAGCACACTCCACTTCGCCCATCGGACATCCAGGGCGGCCGGCTGCCTGGCGAGCACTGTCTCATAGGCCGCAACCGCTTCTCTAGGGCGGCGGATGGTGGTGAAGATGTCCCCGCGTAACTTGTGCAGCGCGAGCGCGTCGGGATGGCCTTGAATCCATTGGTCCAGGATCTCCAGCGCGCTGTTGATCGCGCCGCTCTCCCATGAAGCTTTCGCGCGTTCGGCGACTTTTTCCTCAGTCAGTACCTGTGCATCCTCCGCAAACACCGAGGGGCCCATCGCCAGCGCCAGCACAAGCGGCAGGCCGAGGAGCCTCGCGATGGAACGAGCCCTTCGCCGGATAGATGTGTGCGGGATGTGAACTGGCACAGACATTTTTTCATTATATTCCATTTCAAAGCGAAATTGTGACGGAGGAAGGACCTGGGGCCGGTTTCCGTCTTCCGGATTCCCCCCGTTCGTCTTCTGATTCAGCCGCCTTCCCGCTTCTGCTATACTCCCGCCTATCATGAAACCAAGAATTACTTTGCTGACATTGGGCGTGGATAACCTGGAAAAGTCGCTGGCGTTCTACCGCGATGGGCTGGGACTTCCCACGGAAGGGATCGTCGGCACGGAATTCGAGCGCGGCGCCGTCGCCTTTTTCGATTTGCAGCCGGGACTGATGCTGGCCATTTGGCCCCGTACAAACATCGCCTGGGATGCGAACCTCTCCACAGCCGCGGCCAGTCCGACCGAGTTCACCATCGGCCATAACGTGAACAGCAAACAGGACGTCGACGCGGTGATGGAGCAGGCGAAACGGGCCGGGGCCACAATCACCAAGCCGGCCGGAGAGACCTTTTGGGGAGGCTACGCCGGATATTTCCAGGATCCCGACGGCCATCTGTGGGAGATTGCATGGAACCCGCGGATGGAAATCGCCGAGTAGGCGTTCCGACGAATCCCGGCGGCCGGCGGCTGACGGTGCTTAGGAGGCGACCATGGGAAGCTCGCGCCGGCCTTCGGCTTCCTCCTGGATGCGGAGACGTTCGGCGCGGGATTCCTGGAGGACGTGTTCCAGCACGTCGTCCGTCAGCTGGGTGAGGCTGGCGGCCGCGTCTTTCAGGGCCCCATGCTCGACGGCGCGGGAGAGCACCTCGGCCTTGGTCGCGCCCGTTCCCTTCCCCAGGAACGGTTTTATAATGAGATAGGCTACGTCGCGTGTCGGCATGTAACGGAGAAAGCGCCGCAGCAGCCGGAAGGTTTGCACTGGGTACCAGAGCAGCTTGTAGAGAAAGAGCCGCCGCAGCCCGGCCCGCCGCACGTCATTGATCGTTTCCCCCGGCAGGCAGGTCGGATCGATTGCGGAACACTTGAAGTACTTGTACCAGTCCGTCGCCTCGTTCACCAGCCCGCGCTTCACATATTCCTGCCACAGGGGGGTGCCCCGGTAGACGCAGAGGCGGTTGAACCCGAACGTGTCGAGCGGCAGCCGGGAAGCCAGGTCGAAGGTGGCGTTCATATCCTCCACCGTCTCATCCGGGTTGCCGACGGTGAAAAATCCGTGGACGATCTCGATGCCGGCCCGCTTGGCATTGACGACCGCCTGCTTCACTTCGGCCAGGGTCTGTTCTTTTTGCAGCCGGTCCAGAATTTTCTGGCTGCCGCTCTCGATGCCAAACATGATGGTCCGGCAATGAGACCTGGCCATGGCCGGAAACAGGTGCTGGGCCACCGAATCCACGCGCCCCTCGCAGCCCCACTGGATGGTGATGCCGTTGTCGACGACCCCCTTGCAGATGGCCTCGATGCGCTTGGGCTGCAGGAGGAAATGGTCGTCCACGAAATAGACCGACCCGTAGCCGAGTGCCTGGAGGTGCTTGAATTCCTCCGTGACGTGCTGCGGGCTCCGGGCCCGCCACTTGCCTTCGTTGAAG
>DASQGO010000041.1:0-2982 GCA_035632555.1 Nitrospiraceae bacterium
TACCGCCCGAGGACAACCCGGTGATGGCCCAGCTGTAAGCGTCTTTGCGGATGTTGTATCGGGCCTGGACATCCGCCAGAACCTCATCCCGCAGAAAACGGGCGTAGCGGTCGCTCACCGTGTCGTAGAGCGTGCTGCGCATGGAATCTTTGAGCGTCCGGTGCCACTTGTCCGAGTATGCCTTCACGAAATTGTAGGTCGGGGTGCCGGGCGAGTCGGCGATGTCGCCGGGATTGATGAAGACCGCGATCATCACCGGGATTTTCTTCTGCGCAATCAGGTTGTCGAGAACGTTGAGGGCGGGGTTATTGCCATCGCGATTGATGTACCCGCCGCCGTCCTGGAAAACCATCAGCGCCGCCGGCGTTTTCGGATCATATTGCGCGGGCACATAAATCCAATATTCGCTCTTCATGCCATCGTAAATCTTGCTGGTGTGGACGATCTTCTCCGACAGCGTGCCGGAGGGAACGCCGGGTTCGAGATAGGAAAGAGGACCGAACGCCGGCACATCCAGCTTGCCGCCAAACTTCGCCCCGTTGAGCAGGTAGTGGAAGGAGTGCAAACGGCCCACGGGCTCGATCTTTGCCGCCGCATACCAGAGGTCTGAGCCGTCAAGATGCTGCATTTGGGGCCCCGGAGCATCGTCGATGACCAGCGACGGCTGTGACGGCGCCTGCGTGGCAAAGAAGAAATCGGGGCCGCGGCCGGCCCATGCCGTCCCTTCCTTCAAATCTTTGGCCTCGAAGCTGCTGGCGATGGCATCCCGCAAACCCGCGCGATTGGACTTCGCCAGATCGATCAGCTGCGGCGCCGACATTTTCTCCGCGGCAGTTGCGGGGAGAGCGAGGAGGATCGACAGCAGGGCAAATTTCCACATGGCGAAACACTATACGCCCCAGCGGCGGCTCGGAGCGATCCCCCGGCGGGTTTTGGGAACGATGGGATCTTTCGGCCGCAGGAATCAGATTGTGAATCGACAGCCGGGCCGCCGGTAGCTAAATTGAAGGAATCGGCGAGTCCACGAACGCCTCGACTGCGATGAACAATCTGAATGTAGTTGTTGCGCTCATCACGAGTGACAATGATTACCAGGCCGAGCAGGCAGCCTCTGCCACGGAGGCGGCCGCCCGGCTGGGCGTGAAAATCCAGATCATTTACGCTGACAACGACGCGGTCAACCAGACCCAGCAACTGATCAAGATCATCCAGAACACGTCGTTGCGTACCGATGCGATTATCGTGGAGCCGGTGGGCACCGAGATGATTCAGGTGGCCAAGGCCGCGGTCGCGGCCGGCATCGGCTGGGGGATACTGAATCGCGAATCGGAAAGGATTTCCGAACTGCGCCAGGGCCAGCGCGCGCCCGTCTTTTCTGTCACCACCGACCAGGTAGAAGTAGGAAGAATTCAGGGCAGACAGTTCGCGGCCCTGGCGAAACAGGGCAACGTCTTATATATCGAAGGGCCGGCAGGCGGCGGTGCTGCTGCCGCCCTGCGCACCCAGGGCATGCTTTCCGTCAAGCCCGCCGGGCTCGAATTGAAGGTCCTCAAAGGGGACTGGACGGAACGCAGCGGACATCACGCCATCAAGTCCTGGTTGTCCCTGAGCACTTCCCGCAAGCTGGATATTCGCGTGGTCGGGTGCCAGAACGATGCCATGGCCATGGGCGCAAGGAAAGCCTTCGGGGAGCTGCCCGGCGCCCAGGAGCGCGAGCGCTGGCTGAAGGTGCCCTTCACCGGATGCGACGGCGTGACCAAGACCGGCCAGGAATGGGTGCGCCGCGGACTCCTGACTGCCACCGTGGTCTCGCCACCCATCGCCGGCCTGGCTCTTGAAATATTGGTTAAAGCAGTTCGCTCCGGTTTGGAGCCCCCGGCCTGCACGCCCAGTGCTCCGTGGTCTTTTCCCAAGATTGAAGAGTTGAGCAGGCAGCATCCTTCCCTGCCCTAGTCCAACGCTTCTTATTCTCCAGGTCGACAAAAAGCCGCGAAGCGGCGCAAGAGTAAAGGCCACGGCGCAAGCCGTCGGTAAGTAGTGGACCGCGAGCCAGCTCCGAAGGGGCGAAAGCGCCTTGCGACACCGTCTCTTTCTCTTTAGCCCTGACGGGCGCCGGATGCGTGCTCGGAATGCTATCCTGACGTGTAGCAAAGAACGTTTATTCCCAGAGCTCTCATGTCGAATCCCAGGGTCCCGGAACCGCACCCAGCCGCCGAGTCGAACGAATCATTCGAAGATATTCTTTCCCAGTACGAGAAGACCCATTCCCGCCAGAAGGAAGGCGGTGGAAAGCAGCTCGAAGCCACGGTAATCGCCGTCTCCGCCGAGTCCGTCTTCTTTGATATTGGATTCAAGACCGAAGGCATCATGCCGCTCGTTGTGTTTCAGGACGCCGGCGAAACGGTGAAGCCGGGCGACAAGATGCCCGTGTCGGTCAAAGGCCGCGATCCGGAAGGATATTACGAACTTTCCCGCCAGAAGATCGCGCGGCCCACGGACTGGTCGTCGTTAGAGCAGGCTTTCGCCGACAAGACGACGATCGTCGGCACGGTCACCGGCGTAATCAAGGGCGGCTTCAGCGTGGACGTGGGAGTGCGCGCGTTCATGCCCGCCTCGCGCAGCGGCGTACGCGACGCAGCCGAAATGGAAAAACTGGTGGGACAGGAAATCCGCTGCCGCATTATCAAGCTCGACGCGACCGAAGAGGATGTAGTCGTCGACCGGCGGGCCCTCGCCGAAGAGGAGGAGCGCGGCGTGAAGGAACGCCGTTACTCGGAGATCCGCGAAGGCGAAACCGTGCGCGGCACGGTCCGCAGCCTCACCGACTACGGTGCCTTCATTGATCTGGGCGGCGTGGACGGACTGCTGCATGTCGGCGAAATTGCCTGGAACCGAGTCAACAAGCCGGCAGACGTACTGTCGCTGGGCCAGCAGATCGAGGCCCGGGTCCTCAAGGTCGATCCCGAGAAGAAGCGCATTTCG
>DASQGO010000042.1:0-2072 GCA_035632555.1 Nitrospiraceae bacterium
TTTTACAAAAAGAACGGCTATCAGGAAATCGGCCCGATGCCGAATTTTTTGATCCCCGGGTCCGCCGAAATGTTGCTGCGGAAAACCGTCGGTCCCACCAAAACCACGTAGAGGGAGTATGCGCGTTACAAAACTGCTCCATACCAGGATGCGCGTCAGCGACATGGACCAAACGATCGCGTTCTACACCGGCGTGCTGGGACTGGAGGTCATGGAGCGCAAGGTTTCGCCACGCGGCTCGCACCTGGCGTTTCTGAAAGTGCCGAACAGCGAAGAGCTGATCGAACTGTGCAGTTTTCCCCCGAGCGGACCCGTGAAGGTGCAGGAAGACCTGGTGCACCTGGCGTTCGAAGTGGACAATCTCGACCGGACGATCGAGGCGCTGACTGCCAAACACGTCAAAATTACCGATGGCCCGACGAGGAGTTCATCAGGCAGCCGGTTCATTTTCATCGACGCACCGGACGGTTACGAAGTGGAGTTGATCGAACGGCCTCCCGGTACCGCGATCGTATAGGCGGCCGGGCGCTGCTTGCGGGCGGGCCTCCCACGCCGTACAATTCCTCCATGCCTGCAGCGCCATCGAGAGATCAGACCCTCCAGTCCAGGCTTGATCACCTGCCCGAACAACCCGGCGTCTACTTGATGAAGAACGCCGCGGCCGACATCCTGTACGTCGGCAAGGCCGCCGTGCTGGCACAGCGCGTCCGGTCCTATTTCCAGAAAGGCGGGGATCAGACGCCCAAGACCCGGTTGATGCTGGGCCATGTCGCGGACGTGGAAACCATCGTCACCAGGTCCGAGCTCGAAGCACTCATTCTGGAAAGCAACCTGATCAAGCGGCACCGGCCAAAGTTCAACATCATCCTCCGCGACGACAAGCAATACCCCTATCTGCGCCTACCCGTTCGTGAGAATTTTCCCCGCCTGACGATCGTCAGAAAGGTCCAGAAGGACGGGGCGCTGTACTACGGCCCTTACACGGATGCGGGCGCGCTCAAGAGCACGCTCAAAGTAATCCGCAGGGTCTTCCCGCTGGCCACCTGCGAAATCGAGATCGACGGCACAGCCGAGCGGGCCTGTATCGAATTCGAAATCAAGCGCTGCATGGCCCCCTGCATCGGCAACCAAAACCGCGAAGACTACCACCAGATCGTCACGCAGGTCCGGCAGTTTCTCGAAGGACGGGACACGGAACTGCTCGACGGTCTGCGCGAACAGATGCACCTCGCCGCCGACCGCCAGTCGTTCGAGGAGGCGGCGCGGCTGCGGGACCAGATTTTCAAGATCGAGCAGACGCTGGAAAAACAACGGATCACGCAAACGACGGCGACCGACCAGGACGTGTTCGGCCTGGCCCGTCAGGGCATGGCCGCGGACCTTCAGATCATGTTCGTGCGCGGCGGGCTGCTGATCGGCCGGAAGGACTTCTTCTGGCCCGAGGCGGCCGAGGCGCCGGACGAAGAGCTTGTCCGGGCCACCGTCGAGCAGTTCTATAATAAGGAAGGCCTTCCTCCCAAGGAGCTGCTGATCCCGACGGCCTTGAACGAGGCCGGTCTGATCGAGCAGTGGCTCTCCGAGAAGAAAGGCGCTTCCGTCCGGGTCGTGGCCCCCGAGCGGGGCGTCAAGCACCAGCTGGTGCTCCTGGCGGAGGAAAACGCCGCGGCAGCCCTGGCCGACCACTTGCGGAACGAAGAAACGGACCGCCAGGCAACCGCGGAATTGAAACGGCTCCTCCATCTCGAGCGCGCGCCCCGCCGCATCGAAGGCTTCGACATTTCCAATACGATGGGACACGAATCCGTCGCGTCCTTCGTCGTCTGGGAGGAAGGCCAGGCCAAGAAATCGGACTACCGCAAGTTCCGCATCAAGACCGTCACCGGCGCGAACGACTTTGCCAGCATGAAGGAAGCGGTTGCGCGGCGATACGGTGAATCGGAAAACCTGCCGCTTCCCGATCTCGTCCTGATCGACGGCGGGCTCGGCCAGCTGGCCGCCGCCATGGACGGCCTTCGCGAGACGGGACGCACCGGGCTGCCCATGATCGGCCTCGCCAAAGCCAAAGGAGACAA
>DASQGO010000043.1:0-6703 GCA_035632555.1 Nitrospiraceae bacterium
CCGCCGAAAATAGGCATCCCGGTTGAAGACCGCAAAGGTGAAAAATGCTTCCCGAGCGAACAGCGCCTCGGAAAAGTCCAGGATGCCGCCGAACCGGCTGCCTGAAAATCCGGTCCCCATCTTGAAATAGGTCCGAGAAAAACTGGCTTCGTGCTCGAAGGTTACTTCCAAAAACTCCGCCAAGCCGTTGAAGCCGGCCCTGAGAAAGGACACCGGCCCGCCAAAGACAGCACGATGAAAACGGGAATGAGGGCCGAACGCCGTTTTCTCAAAACGGGCCGGTTGGACAAACATCGCCTGAATAAAAAAGGCCTGCGAAAGAAACACCGCCTCGGAACAGTCGACCGTTCCGAGAAAGGCCGTGCGGGAAAAATCAGTGGTCCGCTCGAACGTCGTCCCGGTCAGCGTGACCGGTCCTTGAACGACCACGTAGCCGTCCTTGATCCGCGTCCCGATGGCTCCGCGCACGACCGAATGCGTGATGGCAATCGGACCAGCCAGCAGTTGCACCTCGACGATTTGCTGGGTCCGGAGCGCATCACGCAGGAGCATCGGCGGATTCAGAATCGCCTCGATCTTCACACGCGGCAGCGTATCGAGGAAAAGATCGCCGACGATCGTCGCCCCGGCAACATCCACCCCCTTGCCGCTTTTCAACGCGGCAAGGATTTCTTCCGCCTTGACCGCCTGGGCTTCGCGCTCGGACTCGGTGCATTCCGAGCCAAAATGGCGGACAAATACCGCCGGCTGCTCCGGGTGTTCACGCTCCATCACACAGGTACCCAGCGCCGGCACCGCCTCCACGACGTTCAGGCAGAAACTGACCGCCGCGGCTGCCAGCACCGCGCCATGTCTGACATGCATGCGTGGATGTGTCATGCGATCACGAGGCATCCTTCAACGCATTGAGGATCGCCTCATGCTGTTCAGGCGTCAGCCGATGCATGCCGAGATTGAGACGCCGCGTCAACTCGGCATGATCGGGCACATCCAGGACCCGTCGCAGGATGGCCAGGCTTTCCTCGGAGGACGATTGCCACCGGCGCAACTGCGAAATCGTTACATAGCCGTACCGGGCTTCCGTCCGCAACTCATCACGGAGAAGCGGATCCAACCGGTCGAGCGGCTGCACGCCGGACGAAATGGAAAAATGTGCGCAGAGGCCTTCCTTCAGCACGTAGACAAACCCGCATGATTCGGCGGATAGATAGCGCTGCACGTTTTCGCAGATTAACGCGCTACGCAACCCCCACACGAGGTGGGCCAGCTGCGAATCGGCGCTGTCCCGCGAACTCCGTTCACGGAGCGCGCCGGCGACAAACAAAAAATGGCTGGACATGCTGGTAAAATTCCGCGGCTCGTGGGATTGTTTATCGGTGGAACGGAAAAAACGTCGGGAGGAATGGGGCATCCATCATGCGGACGCAGAAACCGCCACGGCCCTGCTTATTCCTCGTCTTCTCCGGACAGTTCATCCGGCTTGTCGAGGTAATCGTCCTGCCCCTCCTCATCAAGCGGCTCATCCTCATCCACGTCGCCCCGCATGGAGTCAGGCACCTCGTCGACGAGATCGTCATCCATTTCCAAGTCATCTGGCATAGCCTCCCGCAGGGAATCCTGCCGGGCCGACTGCGGCTTCATGGTGCGCGCCGGCAATGGGGGCCGTTGCGGCAAGCCGACAGGCTTGGCCGCGGACAGCGGTTTTGCCATAGCCGCAGGTTTTTTTCCGGCTGCCCGCTTGGATTTCCGTACGCTTTTCTTTCCCTTCGCAACGCGCTTCTTCACCGCCCTCATCTTTTTCTTCGCCTTCCGGGCCGCGCGCGCCGCTGGTTTCTTCTTCTTTTTCTTCGCCATTGCCTCCCCCTTCATCCGCCGACCTTCACCACTGCTCGTTGCGGCCCCCATCTAGCATGAAAGGCTTATCGCTTGCAACCAGCCTGCATTACTGCCAACAAAACATAGAAAATACATGGCGTTAGGGTTCAACCCAGACATTCACGAATGCCGGAAAGCTGTCCGCACCCTTGACCAAATCGGGCCCCTTCATATCCGTGACGCTGAGCCGAAACTGGAGCAACCGTTTTGCCGAAACCTTGGGAGCGATAAACGTTGCCGTTGCAGAATTAGGATCTAGCAACGAGACCCTCTGTCCGCGAATTTGAGTCCATTCATACTTCAACGGATCGCCGTCGGGATCAGCACTCCCGAGGCCATTGAGAGCCACCTTCGCCCCTCCCTTGACCGTCAGGTCTGGACCTGCCCGTGCGGCCGGCGCTTTGTTCGGCTCCGCCTCTCCTTTGACGACCACCTCCAGCGCGCCGGACCTTCCACGATTGCCAACCGTCAGCACGGCCTTCCCGTTCCCCACGACCTGCACGATACCCTCCGGGTGGATGGCAATGACGCGCGCATCAGATGACTCGTATCGGCTTCCAGCCGATCCGCCGCCGATCCGCCGCGTCACACCATCCGCGAACTGGCCGAGCACCGGCACATCCAACAGCCGGCCGATCGTATCCAGGCGCCACGGCTTCTCGACCTCAAACTCAATCGCCAGCAGCTCGACACGCGGCTCGACCTGGAGAAGAATTTCATCGAATTCTTCCCGCCCGGCCAGCCGGCCGCGGGACACGTCTCCCACAGCCAGCAGCCGCATGGTACCGATCGCGTCCCGCGGAACGGCGAGCATCCCTCCATAGGGCAGCACTGACGCGGCGGTGGCAACAAGCGTCGGAGAGGCCTGCTGAAGCATGGCCGGCTCTTCACCCTGCCGATACCAGAAATAACGCACACGATGGACGCCGGTCTCGGTTCCGAGATCAACACGGGCCGTGATGACATCGCCCGGCGCAACGACGGCCCCGGGCAAGGGCTCCCGAATTGTGAATGCATCGGCCGCGGCAGGAGCCAGCCACGCAATCAAAACGATCGCTGAGAGAAGCCATCGGAGAAACATCATCGGGCTCCGCGCGCGGAGTATAGCAAGGCACTTATCGCCGGTCTATGCACGCCTTGCATGCTAGTGCGTCACGGCCACCAGGAACCGTTCGATCACATAGGTGCTGATTTGCCCGCACGGACCGCTGAAATGCGCATCGCAGCCGTGAGTCGCCCACGGCAGCCGGAGGAGATAATGCGGCCGCTGGGCCTGGGCGAGACGGACGGCCAACCGTTCACTTTGCGCGATAAACACCAGCTCATCGCGCACCCCATGGATCAGTAGCGTCGGCACGGTTGTGGACGAGACGAACCGAATCGGCGACGCCAACTCATATGTAGCGGGAACTTGTGAGGGGTTTCCGCCAAGATACGCTTCGAGGACAGCGATGGAATCCAGCACCCAGGGATTGCTGGGATGCTCATACCCGTACTTCATGTCCGCCGGCGCATAAAACGAGACTACCCCGCGGACGGCCGGGTCCGGTTCCGCATAGGCCACCGACAACGCAAGCTGCCCGCCGGCAGAACGGCCCAACAGCACCAGCCGATGAGGATCAAGACCATACTCGCGTGCATGCGATTTGAGAAACGCGACCGCCTCGCGCACGTCATCCCTGGCAGACGGAAACGGCCACGCCGGCGCGAAACGGTACCCAACCGATGCCACCACATAGCCGCGCGCCGCCAGATACCGGTTGAGCGACGCCAGTTCTCCACGATCGCCGTGCTGCCATGAGCCGCCGTGAACGACGATGACTCCCGGCACCGGACCGACCCCAGCCGACTGTCCGGCCATCGGCCCTTCCATCCGATAGAGATCGAGCGACAGGCGTTGACCACTGTTCGTCGCATACACAATACTCCGCATTGTGACATTCGGCGACGAGACCCCAAGCAACAGATCGGTCACTACGAGAGGCGCCGCCCGATGGAGCGAGCCCGCCATGGACCGTGGTGCGGCATCCTTGAAAAATGCAGGCAGGCCGTCCGGCCACGCGTGCACAAGCGCCGCAGCACGAATCAGCGGCGTCATCAAAAAAAGCGCGGCGGCAAGACCCAGCCATGCACCGATCCGTCCCACCCGCGAACGGTTCCAGCCTGGCAGCCAAGTCAGCAACGGCAACGGCACAAGCCAATAGCCCCACTCCGTCACGCCGAGGGCGATGAGCCACAACAGCGAGGTCGGCGCCTCGACGACCGTCAGTGCCGACAGCCCGGCGCATATACCCCCGAAAATTAAGCGGATCAGAGGATGAATCCCCACTTGCCTCCGTGGCTGCAATGGTTATATACGTGTTATCATAGAGTCAGTCGAGGAGGAATTTTCCGTGACAGTTCTGCGTATTGCCGTCGGATGTGCCATGCTGGTGATGGGTGTGCTGCCGAGCACAGCCACGCCTCCGCACTTCGAGATCACCATTGAGAACGCCTCGCCCTATTTTTCTCCATCTGCAGCGACGATCATGACCGGCACACCGATCCGATGGGATAACCCTACTCCCACAGAACACACGGTTACTCATGACAGCTGCGTCACCGAAGGCTCCTGTGCCTTCGATTCGGACACCATGCTTCCCAACGCACATTACACCATCCCCAGCCTGTCGCCCGGCCGCTATCCCTATCATTGCCGCGTGCACCCCATCATGCGGGGGACCCTGATCGTCACCGACTCCTCTGCTCCACCGCAAGTCTGAGCCGCCCGCACCAAGGCACCTTGCTCACCCCCCGCCCTTCGTGTACCCTTACGCGCCGAAACAGCTATCGATTGTCTTCGATGCACGCGCCATGAAACCGACCGTCTCCATCCAAGACCCTCTCACCTTGACCGATCACATCCTGCGGCTGCGCGCTTGGCGCATGCCGGACATGATCACCTACCAGCACGGCGCCGACGAATGGTGGCTCACGCCACTGGACGACGCCCTTCCTCTGGTTCGCCTCAACCGGGCCGGCCTCGAACTGCTGGCCGCCATGGACGGCCACATGACCGTCGGCGAGCTGCTGGGCCGGTTCGGCAAATGGGTCTGCGGGCCGGAAGGGCAGAACGGCTGCTGGCACCTAGAGCGATGGTCGCTCCCCCACTATTCGCTTTGCTACTACGGCACCGAACCTCCGACCGGCGGACACCGGCTCAACATAAAATGGGACCTGCTCCTCCAGCAAATCCGGGAAGGCTGGTCCGGACGGCAGGGATTCGAGGGCGGCGAGCAACTCATCCAGTTTCATACCCGGGATATCACGAAACACGAAGGCCATTTCGACACGATTGAAACGACCGTCTCCCACCTGTTCCGCGAGCCCAGCGACGCCCTGCAGGGGCTGACGTATGGCCGATTGCTCGCCAAACATCTCCGGCAACTCGGCTGGTGGGCATCGAAGCCCAAAACACTCGTTGAAGTTGGGGGCGGTCTCGGCTATGTATCACGCGAAATCGCCGCGGAATTATCTCCAGCTGAACGCGCCGGCCTCCATTATATCTTTCTCGACCTGACTCCCCCGTTCGTCAAAGCACAGGTGCAGCTGGCAGGAACGGCCGGTTGGCACTGCAGCGGCATGCAAGCGAACGCGGAGTGGCTGCCGCTTCGCGACACCAGCGTGGACATCGTCATCGACAATGAAAATCTCGCCGACATGACGCCGGTCAATCTATCCCGCAAGGAATTGGAAACCGGGAAAGGCCTCACGCCTGTCCACCAGGAAGCGATTGACTGGATTCGTCGTATCCGCCTGCCGTTCGATCCGAGTCTGCCGGACGAATTTGTGTTCAACCTGGGGCCTGTCAGATTCTTATCCGAACTCTGGCGCATCCTCAAGCCGGGCGGCCGTGCCATCCTGATCGAATTCGGAGTGGAGACCGGCTGGCCCGAGCCGGTCAAACTGCCCGGCCACACCGAATATGAAGTGCAGTACACGCACCTGCGGCACGCCGCACGGTGGCTCGGCTTTCAGGAACAGTATGCTGCGCTACCGAAGTTTCTGATGATGAAACCGGACACGCAGGTTCTGTGCACCGGCGCGGCCTATGCGATTCAGCGGTTCTGCCAGGCACAGAACAAACCGTTTGCCATCCGCGCCTACACCGAGAAGGAATTGGCCCAGGCCCTGGGTACCATGCTACCGAAGTTGTCAGGCTGTCACTACCACGCTGTGAGCGACCCAGCCTGGTTTGGCCTGTGGGACTTCAAAGTGATGCTCTTGGAAAAGCCAGGAGCAGTGCCCAAGCCGACATTCAAGGAGACAAAAGGCTTCCGCTGGTACTCGCAACGCTAGGGTCCACGCTTCGACCGAACTGCCAGATCGAGAAGCACGCCTTCCCGCAGGCCGACGTCGCTGACCAGTCCTTCCGAAAATCCCAACGTCTCCATGATGCCCCGCAGGATCAGCGTCCCGGCCACCACCACGTCCTCGCGGCCAGCTTCCAGGCCCGGCATCTCCCGGCGCTGTGCTTTCGTCCGGCCCAGCAGTTCCCGTTCAAGCCCGCGGATCGTCTCAAGGCTCAGCCGGTAATTATGAATGCGAACCGGCTCGTACGTGGGCAACTTCTGCGCCATGGCGGCAAGCGTCGTGATGCTGCCGGCTGTGCCAACGAATGTCACTCCGGCAAGATTGCCTAGAGCGGCCTTGGCCTGCCCGGCTTCTTTGCTGATGAGTTCCCTCGCGGATTGGATTTCAGCCGCCGTCGGTGGGTCATGCAGCAACAGACGCTCCGTCAGTCGAACCACGCCGATTTCGATCGAATGAATGATCGGTGCGCGGCCCG
>DASQGO010000044.1:0-4906 GCA_035632555.1 Nitrospiraceae bacterium
ATTTGATGAAGGGCTTGTTTTCTGCGATCACGTCATCCTTCTGGAACGGCTCACCGTCTTTTTTGATCAGGTAGTCGCGGATTTCGTCAGGAGCGATGCCAAGGAGGTTGGCCACATTGATGGAATGGACCTTACCCGGCAGTTCCGCCTGGGCGACGACGGTGTCCGCTCTGACCCGGTCGCTTTGCGCGGTCGTCACGGTTCCGGGAATTGGAAGCAGCCGGCGTTTTCGGATGGTGGTCCGTTCCGTAACGGTCAGCCCTGGCGTGTATGCGTGTCCCATGGTTATTTTGGGTACAACCCCACGGCCTGATGCCAACGTGTCAAGGCTGCCACCCGTGCGCCAGCATCGGCTGGCAACTGCAGCGGGCGGCCCCGGCCGTCCAGCAGCAATCCAACGGCTCCGCCCCGAGCCTCACGCGTGACCGAAGCGCCCTTCCCCTCGCCGAGGTCAACTTGTTTGACCGGCGTCATGGTGACTTGTGCTCGCTCATTGTCGCCCAACACAATCAGCCGCAGTTCTCCAAATGCGAGTACGCCGCTTTCCGGCTGTCTGCCGCCTCCGAACGCGATCTGGTACTCGGCGCATTTTTCGCCGTCCTTGCCCTGCCCGATCGGCGCGATGCAGGTTCCCAGATAGACCAGACAGTCGTTGACAAAGACGTCGGTTGCGGCCTTGTCGTTCACGGTCGAGAGCACGCCTAGATGCGGCATCATGAAGATGCTGTCCACCGAGAGCATGGTAAAGCCGAGCGGCTCATAGGCATCCACCATCATCAGCATGGATTGGACGCGGCGCGGTGCATGGGACAGGATGCCCCCGCTGCCGACGACCAGATCCAGCTTGAGCATGTCGATCAGGCTTCCACCGGACGCATGCTGCTCGAAAATGTCCGAGATCGTCCGCTTCTGCTGGACACCCTTGAGACCGGTCGCCAGCGATTTGTGATGAATCAGGGCGAGCCGCAGGGCTTCGCGCGCGATCGCCTGCTCGATTTGCAGCTCATCCAGCGTCTGCGGGATGGTTGTCGGGCGGATCATCTTGTTTTTGATGCGATTGCGCAGCGTCTGCTCGTTCACGTCGAACGGCACCCATCGCATGATGTTGGGCAGTCCGGCTTCCGCCAGTACGTTCGAGACGCTGTAGGACATACCAAGGTTGGCGCTGACCGTGCGGTTGAAGACGCCGTCGTACACGGAAAAGACGTCCGTGGTGGCGCCGCCGATGTCCACACCAATCAGATTAATCTTATCGCGTTTGGCCAACGCTTCCATGATGAATCCGACGGCAGCAGGCGTGGGGACAATCGGCGCGCCGGCCCAGGAGATCAATTTTTTGTATCCGGGTGCCTGGGCCATGACGTGCTCGAGAAACAGATCGTGGATTTTATTGCGGGCCGGTGTGAGATTTTCTTTTTCGAGCGTCGGGCGGATATTGTCGGTGACGACCAGCGCCGTTTTCTTTCCGAGGATATCCGTGACGCGGCCGCGGGCGTCCTTGTTCCCCGCATAGATCAGCGGCAGAGAAAAGGTCATCCCGAGCCGCGGTCGCGGCTCGGCTGCCGAAATATATTCGGCCATTTCAACCACGTGGGTGACGGTGCCCCCGTCAGTTCCGCCCGACAGCAGAATCATGTCCGGCCGGAGCGAGCGGATGCGCTCGATTTTTTCGTGCGGCAACCGGCCGTCGTTGGAGGCCAGCACGTCCATCACGATGGCTCCTGCGCCAAGCGCGCACCGCTGCGCGCTCTCCCCGGTCATGCTTTGAACCACGCCAGCCACCATCATCTGCAAACCGCCTCCCGCGCTGCTGGTTGAGACGTAGATATCCACGCCGGCTTTGGGATTTCCGCCCGTGCCGGCCGGCGTCATGATTTGATCCCCGTCCAGGATTTTCCGGCCCGAGAGTTCCTCCACCTCGGCGATGGCATTCAGGACTCCGCGGGTCACGTCCTCGAACGGTGCTTCGACAGTCGTCGGCGCTTCTCCACGAAACGTTTGCCGGAAGGTATCACCTTGTTTTTCGATCAGAATGGCCTTGGTTGTTGTGCTGCCGCAGTCCGTGGCGATGATGACGGACAGGGGACGATCGCCGGTCTGCTTGTGCGGAGCCTGAGCGGCAGCGCTCATTGGGCAGGAGTCCCTTCCGCAGCAGACTTGGCCTCGATGAACTCTATCAAACGGGGGATCGCGTCGCGCCGTTCAAGCAGGCAGGCCGTCTGTTCAAGCTCGCGCGCGTCGCAGGTCAGGTCCAAAATGGGGGCGAGGAAGTGCAGGGCCTGGCTGCCTAGAAAGTTCGTCGGTCCGGCCGACTCCAAGAAGAGGACGGCCGGACCCGCCATGCGCCGGTTCACGACGGTGGCTGCCACTTTCTCAAGTAGAGCCGACTCGTCCGCCGTCAGCGGCTGCCCTTCGGGCTGGAGAGCGAACGCGTGCCGCACTGCGGCGACGAGCTTTTGAAGTCGTGGAGAAAAGTCGGTTGTGTTCATCGAAAATGCTAGGAAATTCAATCAAGAAGGCATTATAGGGAGGGGTCAGAGGAGAGTCAATTCAGGGTCTGGCCTGTTGTTCAGCATGGTAGGAGCTTCGAACCAGGGGGCCCGACTCGACATGGCTGAAGCCGAGGCTCAACCCTGCTTCCTTTAATTGGGAAAATTCATCGAGATGGTAGAAGCGGGAAACCGGCAAGTGGTGCCTGGTCGGCTGAAGGTATTGGCCAACGGTCAGAATGTCGCAACGGACTGTTCGGAGATCCTGCATAACGGCTCTGATCTCATCCGCCGTCTCCCCCATTCCGACGATGAGACCAGACTTGGTTGTCAGGCCCATCCGTTTGGCGCGTCCGAGGAGTTCAATCGACCGCCGGTATTTGCCTTGCGGCCTGATGTCCGGAAAGAGCCGTTCGACCGTCTCGATATTGTGATTCAGGATGTCCGGCCGCTCATCCGAGACAGTCTGCAAGGCGCGTTCGTTCCCCTCAAAGTCTGGAATAAGGACTTCAACTGTGCAGGCCGGGTTCACCCGTCTGATCTGCCGGATCGTTTCAGCGAACAGTACCGCGCCCCCGTCATCCAGTTCATCTCGATTGACGGAGGTCACGACCGCGTGCCTGAGACGCATGGCCTGCACGGCCTGCGCCACACGCAGCGGTTCGTCATGGTCCACTGCCAGCGGCTTTCCGGTCGTCACGGAACAATAATGGCACCGGCGCGTGCAGATATCGCCGAGGATCAAAAATGTTGCCGTGCGGTTGTTCCAGCACTCCCAGATGTTGGGACAGCGGGCTTCTTCGCAGATAGTGTGGAGTCCAAGGCTGTCCACGACCTGCCTGATGTCCCGGTACTCCCGCCCCTGCTGGAGCCGGACTTTGAACCAGGGCGGCAAACGCCTGCGTGACGGGCTTCCGCCGCCCGCTCGAAGGTCTTCAATCGGCACAAAGCTCATGCGCGGAGCTCTTTCCGCCTCAGCCAGCCGAACAGTCTGGCAAACGCACTGTTGGACGATCGAACTGAGCGTTCAGGGTCCGGGTATTCGATCCAGGGCTCGCGGCTACCGAAGTAGGTGTTCTCCCGGAAGCTCAACTGACTTCTAAGTTGTTGGAAACCTCGCGTGTGTAGCTGGTTGATCAATTCCACCAGGGCGTCGGTGTGAGTTGCGCAGTTGTTCGTCGCCAACAGCGTGGTTTCGTAGCGGAGCACGGCGCGGCACATCCCGTCGACCCGTTCCACTTCCACCACCCGGTTGAATCCCCGTTCATATTCATCCAGCCCTGCAAGCTTATGCTTTTCGATGATCTCTCTGGACATCGGCGGGAAGATGTCAGACGGCTCGGAAAACGGCCAGGAGGTCGCTCAAGGCGATGGTCTTGCTTCGCAGGATGGACTGCTCGGCCTTTAGCAGCTCGATATCGGATGTTTTCCCGCCGCCCTTCAGGCACGCAGCGCCCAGCGCCAGCACTCGGTCACATTCCTGCTCGACCTTGTTCTTGACGACCGAATTGACGGCCAGGATCTCGGAGAGCCTGGCTCTGGTTTCCGCCAGGTGTTTTCTGAGTTCTGATTCCGGGTAGGATTGATGCGCTGCTTCGTTGACACAGCGATCGAGGTACTGGTTGAGGAATACGTAGAGCCGGACCAGCAACTCAGTGGTTTCGACGTGATTGCGAGCGCTCGACTGAGAGGCCATCCGATTCTCCCTTTCATGCAGGATGCGGCCACCGAGTCAGAGTTGGGCCTTGACGTCGGTTCCTTCGACCCGGACCGGGTACGATTTTACGCAGGCCGAGGGGTTGTTGATACATCTGCCCGTTATGACGTCGTAGGTCCAGTTGTGCCAGGGGCACATGACCACGTTGCCGTCCAGGTCGCCCTCTCCGAGCGGGCCTCCGCGGTGGACGCATTCATTGTCGATGGCATAGTAGGTCCCCTCGACATTAAATACGGCGAGAGATTTTCCGCCGGCTTCAACCGTTGTGCCGCTGCCTGGCTTGATGTCTGCGGTTCCCGCGATTCGTACGAACTCTGCCATGCGATGTGTCTCCGAAGAAGAAGGCTAGGCGCCGGTCGCCGGCCGTTTGATTTTTTTTAGCAGGCCGGCGATTCCGCCGCCGGCTGACGTGCCGGATTCCTGTTGCTTTAATTCACGGGTGATCGCATCCGCGATGTTTTTAAATGCCTTGGTTTGCGGCGAGTCCGGATCGGCGATCACGATCGGCAGGCCTTCATCCCCGCCGGCCCGGATGGCCGGATCGATGGGAATGGCGCCCAGAAAGGGTACGCCGAGTTTTTCAGCCGCACGTTGTCCGCCGCCGTGCGAAAAAATGTCCGTGCGCTCCCCACAGTGGCCGCAGACATAGTAACTCATATTCTCGATGACACCGAGCAACGGCACGTTGACTCCTTTGAAC
>DASQGO010000045.1:0-14326 GCA_035632555.1 Nitrospiraceae bacterium
TCATGCCGATGCGTGAGAAGATGTCACACGTTCAACGTTAACCGTTAAACGTGATACGCGGAGAGCAGGCGGTGTCAGTTGACGTTTAACGGATAACGGTTAACGAGGTGTCCGTGTCAGGCATGGAAGCTACCGAGCGACGCAGGGGGAATGGCGAAGGTCTGCTGTTCTGGCTGGCTGGCTTCGTGCTGCTGGTCGGGCTGCCCGTGCTGAACGTGCTGCCTGATCCGGAATCCTGGCTCCATGTTTCCGACTTCGCGCTCAACCGGTTCGGGAAATTTCTCTGCTTTGCAATTTTGGCGCTTGGGCTGGATCTGATCTGGGGCTACACCGGCATTCTCAGTCTCGGGCATGGCGTGTTCTTCGGCCTCGGCGCCTATGCGATCGGCATGCATTTGATGCTGACCATCGGCACGGAAAGCGTGTACGGCAGCGCCCTGCCGGATTTCATGGTGTGGAATCAGGTGAAGGAATTGCCGCTGTTCTGGAAACCGTTTTACAGCTTCGGTGTCGCGCTGGCCGGTGCGGTGCTGGTGCCGACCCTGTTCGCGTTCATTTTCGGGTTTCTCGCGTTTCGCAGCCGGATCAGGGGCGTCTATTTCGCCATTATCACGCAGGCCCTGGCGCTCTGCGCCTGGCTCGTCTTCAATCGCAACGAAACCAACCTGGGCGGCACCAACGGCCTGACCGACTTCAAGCAGATCCTGGGATTCCGGCTGAGCGAACCGGGCACGCAGCGGGCACTCTATATTCTCACCGTTCTCTGCCTCGGTGCGGCGTATATGCTGTGCCGATGGATCATCCGTTCGAGGACGGGCCGGGTGCTGGTGGCGATCCGTGACAGCGAACAGCGCGTGCTGTTCTCCGGCTACTCGCCGGCGAACTATAAATTGTTCGTTTTCGTCATCTCCGCTGCGCTGGCCGGTCTGGCCGGCGCGCTCTATGTGCCGCAGGTCGGCATCATTACGCCGGCGCAAATCGGCGTGCTGCCGTCGCTTGAAATGGTGATCTGGGTGGCGGTCGGAGGGCGCGGGACGCTGGTCGGCGCCGCGCTGGGGGCCGTCGGGGTCAATTGGGCGCGGAGCGTGCTGACGAATTATTTTCCTGAACTGTGGCCGTTTTTTCTGGGCGGACTGTTTATCGCCGTCGTCCTGTTGTTCCCGGATGGTCTGGTCGGGCTGTTTGCGCGCGTGAAGGACAAGTGGACGGCAAGCGGGTTGTGGGTTCGCAAAGCGCCGGCGTCATCCGAATCGAACGGGTGAACGGACGCTCATCGCGGAGTACTTGTGGCTGAACGCGGCTCCATCATCTATCTCGAGGGCGTGACGGTGGACTATGACGGATTCAAGGCGCTCAACTGCCTGAACTTCATCGTCAACTATAACGAGCTGCGCGTGGTGATCGGGCCGAACGGGGCCGGCAAGACCACCTTGCTGGATGTCATTTGCGGCAAGACAAAACCGGCCGAGGGCCGGGTGATCTTCGGCAAGGATGTGGATCTCCTGCCGTTGCGCGAACACGAGATCGTCCAGCTCGGCATCGGACGGAAATTCCAGGCGCCCTCCATCTACGGCAACCTGACGGTATGGGAGAATCTTGATCTCTCCCTCAAGCGAGCGAGCAAGGGTGTCGTGGCCACGCTGTTGGGAAAGTCTTCCGCGTCGGAGCGCGACCGGATCGGACAGACGCTCGATACCATCGGGTTGGGCGATTGCGCCCACCAGCGGGCCGGATCCCTCTCGCACGGCCAGAAACAGTGGCTCGAAATCGCCATGGTCATCCTGCAGGACCCGCAACTCATCATGGTGGATGAACCGGTGGCCGGCATGACGGACAAGGAGACGGAGCAGACAGGCGTGCTGCTCCAGTCGCTGGCGGAGAAACACGCGATCATCGTGATCGAGCATGACATGGCATTCGTGCGGCAGATCGCACGGATGGTCACGGTGCTGCACGAGGGGGCGGTGATTTGCGAAGGGCCGGTGGACAAGGTGCAGTCCGACCCGAAAGTGCAGGAAATCTATCTGGGGCACCGCAAACAAAAGAGCGCACATGCTGCAGCTGGATAACGTCAACGTGTATTACGGCGAGAGCCACATTTTGCGAAACGTCTCGTTCGCGGTCGAGGCGGGGCAGGTGCTCTGCCTCATGGGCCGGAACGGGGTGGGTAAAACCACCACGCTGAAAGCGATCACCGGCCTGCTCTCGCCACGCTCCGGCCGCGTGCGCCTGGACGGGAAGGATGTGACGAGCGATGCGCCGGACCGGCGGGTCAAGCGGGGGCTGGCGTACGTGCCTCAGGGACGGGAAATTCTCCCGCATCTGACGGTCCGGGAGAATTTGCGCCTTGGATTCTGGGCGAGATCGACGGCGACGAACGGCGTGACGGAGAAGGATGCATTCGAAGAAGTATTTGCGCTCTTTCCCAAGCTGACCCAGTTGCTCGAGCGTCCGGGCGGGGTGCTGAGCGGCGGAGAACAGCAGCAGGTGGCCATTGCCCGGGCCCTGCTCTCCAAGCCGAAAATATTGCTGCTCGACGAGCCGACCGAGGGCATTCAGCCCAACATCGTGGATCTGATCGAAGAGGTGGTCATCGGATTCAAGGCTAGGCGCCTCTTTACGATTGTCCTGGTCGAGCAGGGTCTGCAACTCGCCGCGCGCCTTGCTGATGCCTATGTGATTATGGCAAAAGGAGCGGTGGTAGCGGCCGGCAAGACATCGGAATTAAGCGAAGCGCAGGTCAAGCAGCATCTGGTCGTTTAGGAGTCTGGCATGCATCTCACACCACGAGAGCAGGAAAAACTTCTCATTTATGTCGCGGCGCAATTGGCAAAGGACCGCAAGGCGCGTGGCTTGAAGCTCAATTATCCCGAAGCCGTCGCCTACCTGACGGCCGGGATTCTGGAGGGTATCCGGGACGGGCGGTCGGTGGCCGACCTGATGAGCTACGGCGCGACGCTGTTGAAGCGCAAGGATGTTCAGTCGGGCGTCCCTGAAATGCTCTCCGAGTTGCAGGTCGAAGGCACCTTCCCGGACGGCACAAAACTCGTCACAGTGCATCAGCCAATCCGCTAAATCGATACATTAACTATTGCACGGAAGATCCTGCTTATTCTGATTCCATCGTGAGGTTCTTATGAAGAAGAAGTCAAAGCGTTCCCAGGCAGGGCCAAAGGGGAAATCTTCAGCCAGGAACCGCTCAGCAGGGTCTCTTCAACCGGCCAGCGTGATTCCTGGCGAGGTTCTGCTTGGACAGGAGGATGTGGTGGCACTCGAAGGCCGGCAGACGGTCGAGTTGATTGTGGCCAACACCGGTGACCGGCCTATTCAGGTCGGTTCGCACTGCCATTTCTTCGAATCCAATCGGGCCTTGCGCTTCGACCGTGAGAAAGCCTTCGGGTTCCGGCTCCAGGTGCCAGCGGGCACGGCCGTTCGGTTCGAACCAGGAGAAGAAAAACGCATCACGCTCGTGGCGTTCGGAGGCGATCGGATTGCGTACGGCATCAACGGCTTGACCGGTGGAAAACTCGATGATCCACAAGTCCGTTCGCGGGCCCTTGCCAAGGCCGCCGAACTGGGCTTCATGCAGAAAGGATCGCCGCGATGAGAATTCCACGCCGTCAATACGCCGATTTGTATGGTCCTACCGTCGGCGATCGCATCCGCCTGGCCGACACGGAGTTGCTCATCGAGATTGAACGGGATCTGACGACACCGGGCGAGGAAGCCAAGTTCGGCGGCGGGAAAGTCATCCGCGACGGGATGGGGCAGTCGCCTGCCGCCACTCGGAAGAGCGGCGCGCTCGACGTGGTCATTACGAACGCGATCATTCTGGACTATTGGGGCATCGTAAAGGCGGACATCGGGATTCGCGACGGGCGCATCGTCGGAATCGGCAAGTCCGGCAATCCCGACCTGATGCCGGGTGTGACGAAGGGGATGGAGATCGGCGCCGGCACTGAGGTGATCTCGGCGGAAGGAAAGATCGTGACGGCCGGAGGCATCGATACGCATATCCATTTTATCTGTCCGCAGATCATCCACGAAGGATTGTCGGCCGGATTGACCACGTTGATCGGCGGCGGCACCGGTCCGGCAACCGGGACAAACGCCACGACCTGCACGCCAGGCGCCTGGAACATTCACCGGATGCTGGAATCGGCGGACGGTTTCCCGATCAATCTGGGCTTCCTCGGCAAGGGCAATTCATCGCTGCCGGATGGACTCAAGGAACAGGTCGAAGCGGGCGCGATCGGATTGAAACTCCATGAAGATTGGGGGACGACGCCGGCGGCGATTTCAACCTGCCTCGACGTGGCGGAGCAGTATGACGTGCAGGTGGCGATTCACACGGACACGATCAACGAGGCCGGTTTCGTCGAGGACACCATCAAAGCCTTTGCCGGCCGGACGATTCACTCCTTCCATACGGAAGGCGCCGGCGGCGGTCACGCGCCGGACATCATCAAGGTGTGCGGGGAGCCGAATGTGCTGCCGTCTTCGACCAATCCCACCATGCCCTTTACCGTGAATACGATGGACGAGCATCTCGACATGCTCATGGTCTGCCACCATCTGAACCCGCGCGTGCCGGAAGATATCGCCTTTGCCGAATCGCGCATCAGGCGCGAGACGATCGCGGCGGAGGACATTCTGCACGACATGGGCGCGATCAGCATCATGTCGTCGGATTCCCAGGCGATGGGACGCGTGGGCGAAGTAATCATTCGCACCTGGCAGACGGCCCATAAGATGAAAGTGCAGCGGGGCGCGCTGGCGCAGGATGGCAAGAACGGCGGCAAGCACCACGACAACTTCCGCGCGAAGCGCTACGTGGCCAAGTACACGATCAATCCGGCAATCACACATGGCATTGCGCACGAGGTCGGATCGGTCGAAGTCGGCAAACTGGCCGATCTGGTGATCTGGCGGGCGGCCTTTTTCGGCGTGAAGCCCGAGATTGTCGTAAAGGGCGGATTCCCCGTGTCGGCCGCGATGGGCGATCCGAACGCTTCAATCCCAACACCGCAGCCGGTCATCACCAGGCCGATGTTCGGGAGTTTCGGACGCGCGCCGTACACGACCAGCCTCACCTTCGTCTCCAGGGCGGCGTTCGAGCGCGGAGTTGCAAAAACACTCAATCTCCAGAAACATGTCTCGGCCGTCAAGAAGTGCCGCGGCATCGGCAAGCGCGATCTGAAACTGAACGACGCGCTGCCGCACATCGAAGTGGATCCGGAGACCTATGTCGTCAAGGCTGATGGACAAATCTTGAAATGCGAGCCGATGGCAGTGCTGCCGATGGCGCAGCGGTACTTTCTTTTCTAAGAAGACATGAACCAGCTGGCATTGATACAAGGACTCCGGTTTGTGGACAGCTTTTTCCCGTCCGGCGGGTTTGCCTATTCGTCAGGATTAGAGGCGGCGGTGCAGGGCGGAGCGGTGCGCAATGCGGAGGATCTTTCAGGGTATGTCGAAGATTTGCTGCGACGCGGGATGGGCCGGCGCGAAGCCGTGGCGGTTGGATTGGCGCACGATGCCGTATCGGAAGGAGCGCTCCACGTCGCGCTTGATGCCGATCGCGAATTGGATGCGATGAAAACCGGACGGGAGTCCCGGCAGGCAAGCCGGCAGATGGGGCGGCAGGTGATTCGGGTCGCTGCTGAACAAATTGAAGGATGCCCGCTCCTGCAAGATTTTCTTGCCGCGGTTGAAGCGGAGCGCACACCCAGCCATCTGGCCGTGAGCTTGGGGCTTGCGCTCGCTGCATCAGGATGGAGCCGGGAGAATGCCGTGGCGGCGTATCTCTACCAGACGGCAACCGGTTTGATGTCCGCCGCGCTCAAGCTGCTGCCGGTCGGCCAGCGTGAAGGTCAGCGCCTGCTGGACGGATGGATGCCGTTGATTGCAGAGTTGAGCAGCCGTGCGCAGCCGGATGCGGCGATGACGTCTTGGTCGCCCATTCAAGACATCTATGCCATGCGGCACAGCCGTCTGGAATCCCGGTTGTTCAGGTCCTGAAAAAGGCAAACAGTCTCATGCATCGCAGCGATGAACATTTGGGTGGAAGCGGCCGTCCGACGAAGGCGCGCACGCGGGGCATTCCTGTCATCGGCATCGGTGGCCCGGTCGGTTCCGGGAAAACCGCCCTGGTCGAGGCGCTCTGCCGGAAACTGCGCGCCCGGTATAGCCTTGCCGTCGTCACCAACGACATCTTCACGAAGGAAGACGCGGAATTTCTGACGCGGCGCGGCGTGCTGCCGCCGGACCGAATCGTCGGCGTGGAAACGGGCGGCTGCCCGCATACAGCGATTCGGGAAGACGCCTCGCACAACCAGGAAGCGCTCGATGATTTGTTGAAGCGCCATCCCGGTGCCGAACTGATGTTCGTCGAGAGCGGGGGCGACAACCTGGCCGCGACGTTCAGCCCCGAACTGGTCGACAAGGTCATCTATGTGATCGATGTGGCGGCGGGCGATAAGATTCCACGCAAGGGCGGGCCGGGCATCACGCGCTCGGACCTGCTGGTCATCAATAAGATCGACCTGGCGCCGCATGTCGGGGCAGATCTGGCCGTCATGGATCGCGATAGCAGGAAGATGCGCGGCGACCTGCCCTTTATCTTTACAAACCTCCACGGCGGCGAGGGGCTGGATCGCGTGGTCGAGTGGGTGGAACAGTGTGTCGCGTGTGGTACGCAGCGTGGCGCATGACATGTCTCACTCTGTCCTGGAAACAGTCGATGTCGGCCGCGTCGGCGAGTTGGTACTGGACTATGTCAGGCAGGGCGACCGGACCGTCCTGACGCGCTCCCGCTGTTGCAGCCCCTGGCATTTCTCTCCCCCCATTCAGCTTGATGACAGTTCCTGCGCCTATACACCGCTGGTCAATCCGTCCGGCGGATTGGTCGGCGGCGACCGGCTGTCTGTCCGGGCAACGCTTGGTCCCGGTGCGCACGTGCTTTTTTCAACCCCCTCAGCCAATCGTGTCTACCGGTCGCTCGGTGAAACCGCTGTGCAGACGGTCGATCTGGCCGTTGGGCCTGACGCGATTCTCGAATGGATTCCAGACGTGACAATTCCGTTTTGCGAGTCGCGATTCAAGCAAACCATTCGCGTGGCGCTGGCGCCCGGTGCAACGGTGCTGCTCTGGGATACGATCGCTTCAGGCCGCGTGGCGCGGGGCGAACGGTGGGTCTTCACGAGTCTGGAAAACGAGATCAGGATTGCGACAGCGTCGGGCCGGTCGGTGCTGGAGCGGTATGTTCTAGCTCCATCCTCACAGGGCATTGGGCAAGCGGCGGCGTGGGATTATGTCGGCTCGCTCTATCTGCTCGGCGATGGAGTGGATGCCGGGCGATGGAAGCAAATCGAAGCCCGGCTTGCGGAGATCCTGGACGCGCGGCCTGGTGCTGTGCTGGGCGGAGTGTCGGAGCCGGCGGCGCCGGGCCTGGTGGTCAAACTGGCCGCGAAATCTGCTCCGGATTTGAACGAAACGCTGGACCAATTGTGGCAGGCGATTCGTTTGATGCTGTGGAATCTGCAGCGGCCGTCCCTGCGTCGCTACTGACAGGCGAGGTCAGCCGGTAGTTCGTTTCCGAACAGGGTGGTCACCGAGGCACGGGAAACGGAAATCGGAATAATGTCTCCGGGCCTGGCGCGCGAGCCGTTCTTTTCCCAGACGACCGTCACACCATTGTCGGCTTTCCCCATCCATTGTTCGGTCGATCTCTTGGCGTTGCCTTCCACCAGTGCGACAACCGTCCGCCCGAGCATCTCCTGATTTTTCCTGAGCGCGATCGCGGTTTGCGAGTCGACGATCCTGGCGACCCTGTCTGACTTGGCCGTCTCCGGCACGTCGTCGGGATATTTTCTGGCGGCGATCGTATGTTTGCGTTCGGAATATTTGAAGACAAACGCCGCATGGAATCCGATATCCTGCACGAGCCGGTGGGTGTCCAGAAATTCCTCCTCCGTCTCGCTGCAAAAACCGCAGATGACATCGGTGGTCAGGGCGATGTCGGCGTTGCGCTTCCGGATGCTGTCCACGAGGTCCAGGTACTCGTGACGGGTGTAGGACCGTCCCATCAAATCCAGGATCCGGTCGTTGCCGGATTGCAGCGGCAGGTGAATGTGTTTGCAGATTTTCGGATGGCCAGCGACGGCGTCCAGCAGGGCGGGAGGAAAATCTTTGGGGTGGGGCGAGGTGAACCGGACCCGCTCGATGCCGGGCACGTCCGCGACGGCTGCGATGAGACGTGCAAAGTCCCAGTTTTCGAACCGGTAGGAGTTCACGTTTTGACCAAGCAGCGTCACCTGCCTGTGTCCCTGTGCAACCAGATGTTCTGTTTCCCGTACGACGCCCCGCGGGTCGCGCGACCGCTCGCGTCCGCGCGTGTAGGGTACGACGCAGAAGCTGCAGAAATTGTCGCATCCGCGCATGACGGCGAGCCAGGCGTTCACGCCATCCGCCCGCTCGGGGAGAATATCGTCGTAGGTTTCGTATTCCGACAACTCAACGGCCAGGCTGCGCTGCCTGTTGCCCTGTTCCTGGGCTTCGATCGCCTGCGCAATCAGGTCAGGCAGGCGCCGGTAGGCATCTGGACCGGCCAGCACATCCACGAGCGGTTCGGTTTCCGTCAGCTTCTCCTTCAGATTCTGCGCCATGCAGCCGAGCACGCCAACCACGAGGTTGCGCTGCCGCTTGATGGCCCTCAAATCCGCCAGATGGCTGTAAACCTTCGTGTGGGCGTTCTCGCGGATCGCGCAGGTGTTCATGAGAATGACGTCGGCCCGTTCCCGGTCGTCGGTAAAGCTGAACCCCCGGGCCTTCAAGAGCGAGCGGACGAGTTCGGTGTCGTACTCGTTCATCTGGCAGCCGAAGGTCTCGATGTGCACGCGATGCGCGCGGTCGATCTTGACAAGGTTCATTGTGGTTTCCGTTCGGTTCCATAAGCGAAGAAGGTGCTCACGGCGATGATCAATCCGATCCTGATGATCTGGAATGTGGAGGTCAACATACAAGCCTTCCGACGGCAAGGCCATCCATTGTTCCTTCGACAACGACCCGCCCGAAGGTATTCGTGAGATCGATGTCGGCTGTCACGCCGGCGCGCACATAATTGTTCGTGAGGCCGGTCCAGCGTCCCGCGTCGTCCTTCGCCTCGAACAATACATCAACCGTCCGTCCGACGTAGTGTTGATAGAAAGCCAGACGCTTGGCGCGGGACAGGTCCGCAAGGGTCTTGCTGCGCGACTTGATGGTCGTTGCGGGGACCGCTCCCGCCATTCGAGCGGCGGCGGTGCCGGGCCGCTTCGAATAGGCAAAGACATGGAGGTACGAAAAGGGCAGATCGGTTGCCATCGCGAGCGTATTGGAAAACTGGGCCTCGCCTTCGCCCGGAAACCCGATCAGCACATCGGTGCCGAGTCCCAGATCGGGGATCAGGCGGACAGCCTTGTCAACGAACGTCGCATAGTCCCGCACGGTATAGCGCCGGTTCATGGCGCGCAGAATGTTGTCGTCGCCGCTTTGCAGGGGAAGGTGCAGATGCCGGCAGAGCTTGGCCGAGGTTGCCATGTGTTCCAGGAGAGCGTCCGAAACCGTGGTCGGCTCGATGGAAGAGATTCTGATGCGATCCAATCCTTCGATCCGCTCCAGTCGTTGAATCAGATCGAGCAGCGAACGACCATCCTGATCATACCGGCCGAGGTTCACACCGGTCAGGATAAGTTCACGGTGCCCGCGCGCGATGAGCGCTTCCGCCTCGCGGATGGTGTCGTCCATCCGGCGGCTGCGCTCATGTCCTCGGGCAAACGGAATCAGGCAGAAGGAGCACATGAAGCCGCAACCATCCTGGATTTTGAGATTCGCGCGCTGGGAATCGTAGTTGCCAACGCCGTGCATCGTGAAATCGTCTCGGGTCATGGTTTTTGTATGCAGCAGGGACGGAGCCGGCTGTTTCTTGATCGACGCCGGCGCCGGCAAATGGGCCGGCAGCGACATTTTATGTTGGTTGCCGACGATCAAGTCGATGCCCGGCACCCGCTGCAACGCCTCGACGCCGGTCTGGGCATAACAGCCGGTCACGGCCACGAAGGCTTGGGGCGAATGTCGCAATGTCCGGCGGATTTCATACCGGCACACCCGCTCCGCTTCGTCGGTGACCGAGCAGGTGTTGATGACCAGCAGGTCGGTCGGCCGCCCATAGTCCACGATCCGATAGCCGTCCTGCCGCAGGCGGTCGGCGAGCAGTGCCGTTTCCGCCTGGTTCAGGCGGCAGCCGAGCGTATGCAGCGAAGCGCGTGGACGTTCGGTCTTCATGAGCCCCATTATAGGGAGGAGCGCACATAGACGGCAAGGAGCGGCTGTGTTAGGATGCCTCCCACGTGTTGCCTGTCTTGCCGGTTCTACGCTGAGGGGCACGGTATGGTGAGTGCAAGAATCTGGTTCGTTGGTGCCTGCCTGTTGCTGTCGTTCGTGTGTGTGCCCGCCGCCTTCTCAAAAGGGAATCTGCCGGTCGAACCGGATACCAGCCAACGTGTGGACGAGATTTACGATCACGAGTCCCGACTGTTCATCATGCTCTATTCCCTGAAAGGAAACGGCGTCGTGGATTACATCACCGGCCGGTCTGTGGTCGAGCATGCGCGCAGCAACTACGGGAATCCCGTGTATTATACCGAACCGCACCCGTTGTTCTATTGGTGGAACCACACGATGTGGAACGATCCAACGATGGACGGAGTGAACGGCAACGAGCGGGTTTACCAAGAGGACATCGATTTCGATCTATCCCGCTACAAACCTTGCACCTTCAATGGCCAGCCCTGCTGATTGATGGCCTTCCTGTTCCAGATCGAGTGAAACCAATTCCGTCGTTGGCGGTCTCTCTCAATCGCCGCATCGGCGTGATGCTGCCATTGGGGTTTGCGTCCGGACTCCCGCTGGCGCTCACGGCCGGCACGCTGCAAGCCTGGCTCACGGTGGACGGCGTCGATCTGCAGACGATCGGTCTTTTTTCGCTCGTCGGGCTTCCCTATACCCTGAAGTTTTTCTGGGCGCCGGTGATGGATCGCTTCAGCCTGCCGTGGCTGGGTCGTCGGCGTGGCTGGATGCTGGCGGCCCAACTCGGGTTGCTGGCCGGTATTCTAACACTGGCCATGCTGGAGCCCGGCCGGATTCCTGTGGCTGTCGCAGCCGTGGCCTTGATGGTCGCATTTTTTTCCGCCTCGCACGACATCGTCTATGATGCCTATCGCACGGATGTGCTCAAGCCGAACGAGCGCGGAATCGGCGCCGGCGTATCGGTGACCGGCTATCGGCTGGCCATGCTGGTGTCGGGCGCCGGTGCGCTCATTCTCTCGGAGCAACTCGGCTGGCACGCGACCTATATCCTGATGGCTGGTTGCATGCTGATCGGAGTCGCCGCGACGCTGATGAGTCCGGAACCGGCCAATCCGGGCATTCCACCGAGAAACCTTTCCGATGCCGTTTGGGGTCCGATCCAGCAGTTTTTCTCGAAGAAACAGGCGGTCGGGCTCTTGTTGTTGATCGTGCTCTACAAATTCGGCGACGCCTTTGCCGCTTCCTTGACGACGGCGTTCCTGATCAGGGGCGTGCAGTTTACGCCGACGGACGTCGGCTTGGTGAATAAGGGGATGGGGCTGGCGGCGACGATCGTCGGCGCGCTGATCGGCGGCGCATTGTTGAATCGTCTGGGTCTCTACCGTTCGTTGCTGGCGTTCGGCGTGTTGCAGGCCTGCTCCAACTTGTCGTTTATGGTGCTGGCGGAAATCGGGAAGGACTATGGAGTGATGGTGGCGGCCGTTGCGTTCGAGAATCTGTCCGGCGGCATGGGCACCACGGCGATGGTCGCCTTGATGATGGCCCTCTGCGATCACCGGTACACGGCCACGCAGTTTGCGCTGCTCTCCGCGCTGGCGTCGGTCGGACGCGTGTTTGTCGGGCCGCCATCCGGTTATCTGGCCGATGCCGGCGGGTGGGCGCCGTTTTATTTCATCACGTTTTTGGCGTCGTTACCGGGGTTGTGGGCGCTCTGGCGTTTGCGCAGTCACCTGCCGGCCTGAATTCCCGCGCGTTTGGCCGGTCAGACGGTCTTGCGTTGCAGGAACAGGACATAGGCCATGAGTGTAGGCAGAGGTGCAAACAAAAACGGGACCAGCCACAGCCAGACCCATGCGTGTTGTCCGCGCACGTTGGCCTGGTCGATCATCCAGACGAACAGCCAGATGACGAGACCGGCATAATTCAGGGTGACCCAGAATGTCGTGTGGCTTTTGAGATGGCTGGCAGCAGTGCCAGGACCCTCCAAGATGAAGACCCCGATCAGTATGACAAAGCCGGCCAGTAACCCTATGGCGATTTTTTTGCTCCAAACGTACATGGCATCCTCCTTTTCGATTCGATGCGTGGCGACAATTGCGCGCACGATAGGCGACGGACGGACAATTGTCAACGCACCTTGACTCGATTCAGGACGGGCGGCATGATGCCCTGTGTGCCTGCCGGTCCATCGGTGGGGGAGGGAGGGTCGTGAGCAATATCAAACTCGCCATTCTGGCTGGCCTGCTGGGGATCTGCGTCGTCCTGGCCGTGACCAATCCGACGTCGCAAGACTACGGGGCGTTTCTCCAGACGCAACTGGGGTTGGTGGTCGCGCGGATGGATCAATCGCTTTCGGGACAGGAACGTGCGCTGATGCAAAACCTTTATGCGACTCAGGGAACGAAACTCATTGAACTTGTGCTGCAGAAATATACCCAGCGGCGCAACTTCGGTCTTTTCTGTCTGTTCGAGTCCCGCGTGTTGGAGCAGAAAGTCATCGTGGTTGGCGTTGCAACCAGGTTTATCCCTGTCGAGGGGGTCGAAGAGGCGACTGTAAAACTCGGTCAACTTGTTACAACCCTCAAGCGGTAACTTTTTTCTCCTCCCTGTGGAATTACCTCAAATTGGCACTCTGTTTCTGTTAATAAGGTGATGGAAAGTGCCAGTCTCTCCGCTCTCCAAGCGGGGATTCTCCTATCCACAGCTTTTTCAAGCTATTCACAAAAAAACCACTATATGTAGTACTTTTTCTCTTGACAGACACTAGATTTTGGCCTATTGTGCCATTCACTTTTTATCCTACCAATGTACTGGTTGTCCGGCTTTTTAAGGAGAGGCGTGATGAAGGGTTTTAATGTTCATCAAGTGCTGAACCGGAAGCCAGATCGTATTTTTTATTTAGCATTATCAATAGGATAAGCGAATACCTTCTTTCTTGAGGTGTTCGCTATTCTTTCTTGAAACGTCCTAATGAGTGGCACCTGCATCAGCAGGCGAGGGTTGTGTTCGCGGTAACAAGCTTATAGGGAGGGTGACGTGAGGATCGAACGTCGATTTACGCGGAAAGGGCAGGGTCCCTATGAAGGGATTCAGTTCGTGAAGCGTTCCTCTGAGATCAGAAACCCCGATGGGTCTGTTGTCATCAAGCTCGATAACATTGATGTCCCTGAGCAGTGGACTCAATTGGCCATCGATATTCTGGCTCAGAAATATTTCCGCAAGGCTGGTGTGCAGCAGGCTGGCGCCGATGGGAAGCCTCTCGCCGGTTCGGATGGGAAGCCGGTATCGGGGAGCGAGCGCGATGCCCGCCAGGTATTTCATCGTCTGGCCGGCTGCTGGACGCACTGGGGAAAAACTTACGGCTATTTCAACACCAAGGAAGACGCCACAGCTTTTTACGATGAAATGTGCCACATGCTGGCGCGCCAGATGGCGGCCCCCAATTCTCCACAGTGGTTCAATACCGGCTTGCACTTTGCCTATAACCTCTCGGGGCCGGCACAGGGCCACTACTATGTGGACCCCAAGACCAAACATATGACGAAGGCGACCAACGCCTTCGAGCATCCGCAGCCCCATGCCTGTTTCATCCAGTCCATTGAAGACGATCTTGTCAATGAAGGCGGGATCATGGACTTGTGGACCAGGGAAGCGCGGCTGTTCAAGTATGGGTCGGGAACCGGCACGAACTTCTCCAGGCTCCGTGGTGACAACGAACCGCTGTCCGGCGGTGGCCGGTCATCCGGCCTGATGTCGTTTCTGAAAATCGGCGACCGTGCCGCTGGCGCCATCAAATCCGGCGGGACGACAAGACGGGCGGCCAAAATGGTCTGCCTCGATCTGGACCATCCCGACATTGAGGAGTTTATCGAGTGGAAGGTGATTGAGGAGCAGAAGGTCGCCGCTATGGTGGCCGGCTCCAAGATTTGCGCGCAGCGCCTGAACGAGGTCCTGAAGGCCTGCCATGCCCCGGATGGTT
>DASQGO010000046.1:0-19749 GCA_035632555.1 Nitrospiraceae bacterium
ATCCGGCGGCGGACCTCCTCCCGATGTCCATCGGTTTGTTCCCGGCCTGTGTCTTGCGCTCCTGGGCCTGATGATCCTGGCTTTTTATTACCAGCTCTGGTGGCCGGACCGGATCCTGGTCAAGCGTGACGCAACCATGACATTCCTCCCCGTCAAGCAATACATGATCGACCGCTTGCGGTCGGGAGAGTTGCCGGAATGGTTCCCCTACGATGCCCTCGGGCGTTCCTTCATCGGCGTCGCAATCACCGGCGTCTTTCACCCGTTTACCCTGCTGTACTTCCTGTTCCCCGTGTCGGACGCGTTTCGCGTATCGGTCCTGCTCTCCTGTCTGCTCGCAGCAGGCGGGGCATTTTGGCTGGGGCGCCATCTGGGATTGTCTGCCGTCGGTTCGCTGTTGGCGGGGTTTGCATTCGCCTGTTCCGGCTACGTCGTATCGATGACCGAAAACATCGTGTACCTCTACTCGACCTGTCTGATTCCGCTGTTTTTGCTCGCGCTCGACCGCGCGCTGCAAGGCCAGCGTGCATGGACGGCGACGGCGGTGCCGGCGGTCCTATGGGCATCGGTCTTTCTCAATGGAGACATGCAGACCGGCTATTATTTTACATTCGTGGCCCTGCTCTGGGCTGTCCTGCGCACGCCGGGCACGGTGACACAAGCCGTGCTCACCCTGTCGGCCGTGGCAGGACTGACCGCGCTGCTCGCCGGCATTCAATTGGGGCCATCGTTGATGGTGTATCTCGGGAGCAACGTCAGGCAGTCATCGATCTTCCAGGAGTTTATCCTCCAATGGTCCACACACCCGCTGCGGCTCCTGACCATGCTGGCCTGGCCCGTCTCAACGGAATCGGAGCCGGGTAATATCATGGGCATTTTCTTCGACAACGTGGCCATGACGCCATGGGCCGAGAGTTTGTACCTCGGAGTTCCCCTGCTCGGCCTGGCGGTCTTCGGCGCAAGACGACGCAGGGACCTGCATGTCTTCATGGCACTGGGATTGTTGGCGCTGTTCCTGGCGCTCGGCCGGTACGGGGGGCTCTATGAAATCCTCCGCAACACGATTCCGCTGTGGTCGGCGTTCCGCTACCCGGAAAAGTGGATGGGCTTTGTCTCGTTGTCCGCCGCCATGCTGGCCGGCGCCGGCCTGGATGCCCTCCGAACAGATCAGAACAATTCAAAACCCTGGCTCGTGGTCGCGTGCGCCTGTATCGGCACCGGCCTGTTCCTCGGCACCGCAACGGCCCAGACTCTGCTCGCCGTCCAATACGAGACATCCATGAAAATCGCGCACGACGTCGCAGACACCAGCGGCCGCGCTTGGTTGATCAGTGGAGTGGCGGCCGGCGGAGTCGGCTTGCTGATCGGCGCCGCCGGGAAACACTGGCTCAGGATCGGTGCCCTTCTCACGGGCATTGTTGCCATCATGGTCATGGACCTGACGGCCGCGAACGCGCGCGCCTATTTCACCGCGCCACACGCCGTTGCGGAATTCACGCCTCCATTCGTGCGTGCCCTCGCGGCACGGGAGGGTACGCTCGTTCCCGGGCACTTTCGCGTGGCGACGCTGCACTTCGGCGATCGCATCTCGTGGCCCGGTCTGCTGGAAGAACGAATCGGCTATCATGGTGCCGGCGCGACTCATTATCGGCAGGCCCTGAACGGCGGATTGAACACCGAATTCGGCATCGAAGGCTTCCGGTCCTCTCTGCCCGGCGCGAACCCCGCCGTGGACGTAATCAACCGTTTGCATATCTATGACGTCTATGCGCGCATGAACGTGTCGTACTTCGTCGACCTGCGGTCGCGAATCACGGACCAGCGGCTCGTGGACGGTCTTGTGGACGAGTTGCCGGAGTACGACCTGATCCTGGCCCGTAATCCCGTCCCGGCCAAACCGCGTGCGTACTTGTCCCGGAGACCAGAGCCGATTTCGACACCGCCGACGCCGACCGCCCTCTTTACCCGACCTGATTTTCTAAGCGGCGAGGTGGATGTGCTCGAAACGCCGGATGTCCTGCCGGGGCCGGCCACGGCAGGACAGGCCGTCGTGGAACGGTACGCGATGGAACGTGTTGTCGTGCGCACGGAGGCCTCCGCGCCAGCCGTCCTTGTGCTGGTGGATGCTTTCGCTCCGGGCTGGCGCGCCACGCTCGACACCGGCGATGAGTTACCTATCCTGAGGGCTAACCTGTTGATGCGCGCCGTCGTGGTGCCGGCCGGAAACCACCGGGTCACGTTTTTCTACCACACGCCGCTTTTGAAAGCCGGGGCCATCGCCTCAACAACCGGCATTGTGCTCGTCCTCGCGTTGATTGGGTCTGCATGGCGCCGGCGGCGCACGCATGCGGTCGGACCGAAGGAGCCTGGGCATGTTTCAACAACGGCTGGATGAGCTGGCCCGCCGGTCGCTCCTCCGACGGCTGCGCACGATCGAGTCCGCCTCGGAGGCCGAGGTCATCCTCGACGGCCGCCCGATCATCCTGATGGCGTCGAACAATTATCTGGGCCTGGCAACCCACCCGGCCTTGAAACGCGCGGCGATCCGGGCCACCGAACGGTTCGGCGTCGGCGCTGGCGCCGCCCGGCTGGTGTCAGGCACCCTTCCTCCGCACGAAGAATTGGAAACCGCGCTCGCTAAGTTCAAAGGCGCCGAGGCGGCGCTCGTTTTCGGCTCCGGCTACCTCGCCAATCTGGGCGTGATCCCGGCGTTGATCGGCGCAGGCGGCCTGATTCTCGCCGACCGGCTCTGCCACGCCAGCCTGATCGACGGCTGCCGCCTGAGCGGCGCCGGTTTTCGTGTCTACCGCCACAACGATGTCGCGCATCTGAAGTCTTTGCTCGCCGGACGTTCCTCCAAACGGGACACGCTGATCGTGACGGATGGCGTCTTCAGCATGGATGGAGACCTCGCTCCGCTGCCGGATCTGATCGATCTGGCGGACCGGTACGGCGCGCGGTTGTTCGTGGACGACGCCCACGGCACCGGCGTCATGGGCGCGCAGGGCCGTGGGACGCCGGAACATTACGGCGTCGAGTTGCGGCTGCCCTTTCATATGGGCACGTTGGGAAAGGCGCTCGGCACATGCGGCGCGTACGTGGTCGGGTCGGCCGGCCTGATTCAGTATGTGCTCAATACGGCCCGAACGTTTCTCTTCGCAACCGCGCCACCGCCGGCCACGGCGGCGGCGACGGTCGCCGCCCTTCACGTGTTGCAGGCAGAGCCGGACCGGAGGACACGGCTGTGGAACAATCGAAACTATCTGCACGCCGGCTTGAAAGACCTGGGCTTTCGACTCACGGGCAGCGTCAGCCCGATCCTGCCGATCGTGATCGGCGACGCGCAGAAAACCGTTGCGCTGGCCGGCCGATTGCTGGAGCTGGGCGTCTATGCTCCGGCCATCCGCCCCCCGACCGTGCCGAAAAACACCAGCCGTATCAGGGTGACCGTGACATCGGAGCATAGCCGAGCACAGTTAGATCGTGCATTGGCGGCCTTCGGACAAGCTGGTCGCGAGTTGAAGATCGCCCGATGTAAAGACGCCTAGCTCCGCGCCCTGCCAGGAATCCGGGCCGGAATCCGGATGGACTTGCACAACGAACCGGTTTGGTTCACAATTTATTCTGTCAATCGGTTGCTCCCGGAGTGTCGCCGGGACATCAACGATCGCGCGGCACGGACATGTAGGAGGCATCGGCTATGGATATTACTCAGTTGCTCACCTTCGGCGTCCAGCAAGGCGCGTCCGACTGCCACTTGAGCGCGGGCGAGCCGCCCATGCTGCGCATTCACGGGGAACTCAAAAAACTGGAACATCCGGCCCTCTCCAAGGACGAAGTCCACAACATGGTCTTCGACATGATGAATGACAACCAACGGAAGGTCTTCCAGGAAACACGCGAGTGCGACTTTTCGTTCGAGATGGGCGAGATCGCCCGCTTCCGCGTCAATGTATACATGCAGCGGCGCGGCGAAGCGGCCGTATTCCGGACCATCCCGACGAAGATCCTGGCCCTGGAGCAATTGGGGATGCCGCCGATTCTGCGCGAGCTCTGCGACAAGGAAAAGGGGCTTGTGCTCGTGACCGGCCCCACCGGGTCCGGCAAATCCACCACCCTGGCCGCGATGATCGACTACCTGAACGATACCTTTGAAGGCCATATCCTCACCGTCGAGGACCCGATCGAGTTCGTGCACAAATCAAAAAAATGCCTCGTCAGCCAGCGCGAACTGGGGCCGCATACCCTGTCGTTTGCGAATGCCCTCAAGGCGGCGCTACGCGAAGACCCAGACATCATTCTCGTCGGCGAGATGCGGGACCTCGATACCATCCAACTGGCCCTGACCGCAGCCGAGACCGGCCACCTGGTCTTCGGCACGCTGCACACGTCCAGCGCGCCCAAGACCGTGGACCGTATCATCGACGTGTTTCCGCCGAACCAGCAGGCGCAGATCCGCGCCCAATTTTCAGAATCCATTGAGGGCGTCATCACCCAAACGCTGCTCAAGAAAAAGAGCGGAGGGCGGGCGGCGGCGCTGGAGATCATGGTCGGCACCAACGCGGTCCGGAACCTCATCCGCGAGGCCAAGCTCCATCAAATCCCCGGCATTATGCAGGCCAGCAAAAAGGACGGTATGCAGACGATGGACATGGCATTGGTGGATCTCGTGACCAAGGGCCTCGTGACCAAGGCGGAGGCGCAATCCCGCAGCATGACCGCGAATCTCTTCGGCGCACCTGGGGCCCCCGGCGCGCCCGCGGCGCCCGCGGCGTGAACGAAGGCAGGCAGCATCCCCTGAGGACGCCACTGTAGCTCTGGAGGCAAGCGATGAACATCCGCGATATTTTGAAAGTCATGGTGGAACGGAACGCGTCGGATATTTATCTGACGGAAGGATTGCCGCCGATGTACCGGATCGAGGGTGTGACCCAGCCGGTCGGCACAGCCCCCTTCACCAACGAAATGCTGGAAGCGCTGGCCAACGATGTCATGCGGGACAAGCAGAAAAAGGAATTCGAGGAAAACAACGAGATGAATCTGGCCCTGTTCTATCCGGATATGGGCCGGTTCCGCGTCAACATCTTCCGCCAGCGTGGCAACGTCGGGTTTGTCATTCGTCAGATCAAGGTCGAGATCGTGCCGATCGACAAGCTGGGCCTGCCGCCCATCGTCAAGGACATCATCATGTCCAAGCGCGGGCTCGTCATCGTGGTCGGCGCCACCGGGTCCGGCAAATCCACCTCGCTGGCCGCGATGATCGACCACCGGAACGCCAACTCGCCCGGCCACATCATCACGGTGGAGGACCCGATCGAGTTCGTCCACAAGCACAAGCGCTCGGTCATTACGCAGCGCGAGATCGGGTTCGACACGATGTCGTACCACGCGGCGCTCAAGAACACCCTGCGGCAGGCGCCGGATGTCATCCTGATCGGCGAGGTCCGCGACCTGGAAACGATGGAGGCCGCGATCGCCTTCGCCGAAACCGGCCACCTGTGCCTGTGCACCCTCCACGCCAACAACGCCAACCAGGCGATCGAGCGCGTCATGAACTTCTTTCCGCAGGAACGGCACGCGCAGATCTATCTGCAGCTGTCGCTGAACCTGCGCGCGATTGTCTCGCAGCGACTGATCCCCGGCGTGGACGGCAAGCGCGTGGCCGCCATGGAAGTCATGATGGACACGCCGCGCGTCAAGGACCTGATCAAAAAAGGCGAGATCGATACGATCAAGGAGGCCATGGAACAGGGCGTCCAGGAAGGCTGCCAGACCTTCGACTATGTGCTCTTCAACCTGTACCGAGAGGGGAAAATTTCTCTTGACCAGGCGATCATGAATGCCGACAGCGCGAACAACCTGCGCTTGAAGATCAAACTCGCCGGCCTCAAGACAGACGAAGAAGGGACGCCTGCTGCACCGGGAGCGCCAGCCGCCGCCAAGGCCGCGTCTCCGACCGCTGCGACCGGCGGCTTCGCCATCAAGCCCTCGGCGCCCGGCTCGACTCCCTTCAAGAAAGTCTGAACAACGGCCCTGACCGCCTGCCATACGGAGGAGCGGTCAGGGCTTTTCCTTCACCCGCTCCAGATAGTCCGCGATTTTTTCCAGCGCACCGGCGCTGAGTTTTTGACCATACCACCGCGGCATCACCTGATCGGGATACCCGGATGCAACGTAGACGCCTGGGGTCACAACCGACTCGATGACATACTCGCGCACCGTTTTGGCCTGCCCGTGATAGCTCGGATCTGCAAGACGCAGAGGCCCGGTCGTTCCCAGGACGAGCTCGGGGCCGACGCGCCCGTCGGCTCCCTGGATCCCAGGGATTGTATGGCACACCGGGCAGCCGGATTTGATGAACAGAACGTCGATCGGCTCTTCGCCTGTTGCGAGCGGGACCATCGTCGGATCGAGCTGCGGAGCGGTTGACGGCGCGGAGGCCGGCCTTGGTTCAGGCTTGAGTGCGGCGTAGGTGATGCCGAGCAGAACGATGCCGGCGATCAAGAATGTCCAGGCCCGCCCATCGAGATCATGTCCCGCCACGGACTATTTCCACTTGATCGTGCACCCGATCGCATGCGTTTGTGCTTCTGCCGGCGCACGACCAGCGAGCAGCGCATCGAGCACGTCCCGCAGATACCGGCGGGTGGCGGCCTTGGGATCCTGCCAATTGTCGTCGATCTTGCCCGTGTAGCGAAGCGCCCGGGCACGGTCGAACACAAAAAGGTGCGGTGTGTGCGTGGCGCCGTAAGCCCGCGCAACGGCTTGCGAGGCGTCGCGCAGGTATAAAAAATTGAACCCCTTGGCCCCGGCACGCGTCACCATTTGCTCAAAGCTGTCTTCGGGATAGTTCACGTCGTCGTTCGAGTTGATCGCAATCAGTTGGACGCCACGTTGAGCATAGTCGCGCTGGATCGCGACGAGCCGGTCTTCGTAGGCCTGCACGTACGGGCAATGGTTGCAGGAGAACACGACGACGAGCACCGGCTTGTCCGACAGGCCGTCGAGCGCATGCGTTCGCCCATCGGTGCCGGGGAGCGAGAAGGCAGGAGCAGGATCGCCGATCTGGAGAGACATAGGGGAAATAGCCGTCAGCGGTCAGCCCACGCTGAGTGTTGATTACCTGGGAACGTCCATCACGCAGCGAAAGCCGATGGTCGAGTCCTGATAATCAGGCGTTGCCTTAAAACGGGCTGTGACGCGGAGATTGCGCGGCGGATCGTTCCAGCTTCCGCCACGGATGACTTTTTTCTCGCCCTTGTCAGGCCCCGCCGGGTTTTCCTTCGGACTCTTGTTGTAATATTCGCCGTCATACCAATCCGCCACCCACTCGCTCGCGTTGCCGGCCATATGATAGAGGCCGTAAGGACTCGTGCCGCCCGTCTTCAAGCCGTGCCGGATGCTCATGCCGTCCAACCCACTGGTGACCGCGGCCAGTGTCACCGGATAGCTCACCCAGACCCCGCGGTTGTAGTTGGCGATGTCCACGAACGGCTGCATCTGGCCCCAGGGAAACCGCCGCTTGTCCGTCCCGCGCGCCGCCTTTTCCCATTCCGCTTCGGTCGGCAGACGTTTCCCGGCCCACTTGCAATAGTCGGCCGCATCCTGCCACGCCACGCCGACCACCGGACGGTCGCTGGCCGACGCCGTGGCATCCTCGTCCCACAACGGTGGATCGTGCTTGGTCGCGTCGAGAAACTTGGCATAGCGGTCCACCGTCACTTCGAATTGATCGATGTAATACGCGCGCAATTTCACCAGATGCTCAGGATTTTCGTTGGGATTGCCTTGATGCGTTTGATTCCCCACGTCCTCCGTCCCCATGGTGAACTCTCCCTCGGGGATGAGCATCATCGGAGCCGCATCCTTCCCCCTGGGTTCGCCCGCGGGAATCGGCGGCGCCTTCTTGTCATCGGCCGCGCCGATAAGCAGTACGCCGAGAAAAAGCAGGGTGAAGGTTTGAATGAGGGTCTTCAGTAGCGTCATTGTTGGACCTCTAAGATATGAATGAACGACATGAATAGCTCACCCGAATAAACACGTGAGGTGGTGCTTATCCGGCGGTTCAGTTTCGATAAAGCGCCGGTTAGCCGCCGGTACGAGCAAGCTTGGTGGTGTCCCCAACGGGATTCGAACCCGTGTTGCCGGCTTGAAAGGCCGGCGTCCTAGGCCAGGCTAGACGATGGGGACGCAACGATCAGCGAAGAAAATAAGAACGCGGCTGTCAGGGCCAGCGCTCGGAGGGGAAATCTAACAGATGGACTGGAGGTAGTCAAACCTTAGAGCCGCCCTTCGTCAAGCTCCATGACATCCACCCATGTCGCCACGCGCGGGAGCAATTCGACCGGCACACCGCGCCTGGCGGCGATTTCGGCAAGGCGTGATTGAAACCGTTCCCTGGCGGCATCATCCTTGGGCCCACCGGTCATCACTGTCATGTTCCACATTCTGATCTCGGCCTCTGAGAGCGACTTCCCGTTGGCCTTGACCCATGCAAGCAACTCCTCATCCGTCCCGCCTTGCAGGACGCGCCGTTCAAGGTCTTCTCCTTTGAGATCGAGAGCCTCGAGCAGGTGTTTGTCGAACCCGGCCGTGAGGTAGTTATAGTCCTGAATCGCCCCCCGATGGCGCAGACGGATCTTGTCGAACAGCCGGCCTAGGTGAACCATCCCACCGACCTTCTCTTTCGGGCTGCGCGGATACTTCGGTGCCGTCATTGGTTGCTCCCTGACGCCAGTTTCGCATATCGCGCCTGACGCCCTCAACCATGCCTGCCGCCCTATTGAACTTGCCCTGCGCCACGCAGTATCCTGAGCGCGAATCGTTTATTCATCTGTTCTCACCGTGTATTCACAAGGAGGCCGTCCATGGCACTGCGATTGGGAGACGAAGCGCCGAATTTTACGGCGGACACGACCGAAGGCAAGATCACCTTTCACGACTGGTTGGGAGGAGGCTGGGGGATCCTCTTTTCGCACCCCAAGGACTTCACACCGGTCTGCACGACCGAGCTGGGCACCGTCGCCAAGATCATGCCGGAGCTGAAGAAGCGCGGCGTGAAAGTCATCGCGATCAGCGTGGACCCGATCGACGCACACAAGGGCTGGATCGGAGACATCAACGAAACGCAGCACACCACCGTGAACTATCCCCTGATCGCCGATCCGGAGAAAAAGGTGGCCCAGCTCTACGACATGATCCATCCGAACGCACTCGACAACATGACGGTGCGTTCCGTGTTCATCATCGGACCGGACAAGAAGGTCAAGCTCATGCTGACCTATCCGGCTTCCTGCGGCCGGAACTTCGACGAGCTGCTGCGCGTGATCGACTCGCTGCAACTGACGGCGAAGCACAAGGTGGCCACGCCGGCCAACTGGAAAAACGGCGAGGACTGCATCATCACGCCGGCGGTCAACGACGAAGACGCCAAGAAGATGTTTCCCGGCTTCAAGACCGTGAAGCCCTACCTGCGCTACACAAAGCAGCCGAAGTAAAGAAATCAGACCGGCAGGATCACGCACGAGCCGTTCCGATCACACGATCGGGGCGGCTCTCGTGTGTCAGACGAGGAGCAACCCGATGGACCTGGCCTGCTTCCATGCCGCCGATCGCGACAGGAGGTCGAATCCGCGGGAGCCGTCTACCGGATACTGTGCCCGCACATCCTTCAGCGCAGGATAACGCGCACCCCGGGTCGGCGTGGCGCTCCGAAGCAGTTCCACCAGCCACGCGGCCTGTTCGGAAGCCAGTCGCACATCCGCGTCATCGCACAAACCGGGCAAAATCACCCGAGACAGTCCGCGCTTTGCGGATTCGACGACAGGAATTCCGCCGATCCATACCAACTTCCGATCGAGTGTCGTATCGTCGCCGTTTGAGGTCGGGGCCATCGCACGGTTGGCCCAGTTGTTCGGCACCATCGGCTTGGGAACGGATCGCTCGAACCACCGGCGCACATCTTTAGTCAGACCCTCTCCTTCCATATACGACAGCACGGCATGCCGCAACCCGGCCCCCAGCCATGCGGGAGCGCGGCCTTTGCGATCGTCGTGCGTCAGATCATTCTCGGCAAACCCTCCGAACGACGGCCCCGTGATCCGAATCCCGTGCGCGGCCGGATCGAGCCCGACGGGGCTGTGCGCCGTCGCGACGAACCGGTGCCAGAAGGCCGACTGGATCAGCCCCTTCGAGAACAACTGCCGCACACGCTCCAGCGCATCCACCGTCTCCGCAACCGTTTCGCCAGGCAGTCCATACATCAGATAGGCATGCACGAGGATGCCGGCCCCACGGAACGCCGCCGCCACGCGCGCCGTCTGCGCAACCGTGATGCCTTTCTTCATCTCCGCCAGCAGGCGGTCCGAGGCCGCTTCGAGCCCGGCGCTGACCGCCACGCAGCCGGAGGCCGCCAGCAGTCGGCAGAGGTCCGGCGTGAAGGCTTCCTCGAAGCGGATGTTGCCCCACCAGGTAATCGTCATGCTGCGCTCGAGCAGTGTCAGTGCAAGGTCCTTCAAACTGTGCGGCGGCGCCGCTTCGTCCACGAAGTGGAATCCCCGCCGCCCCGTCTCGGCGATCAAGGCCTCGATGCGATCCGCCAGCTTCTCGCTCGGCGCCGCTTCGTACCGGCCGATATAGTCCAATCCCACATCACAGAAGGTGCATTGTTTCCAGTAACAGCCGTGCGCGACCGTGAGTTTGTTCCAATGACCGTCCGACCAGAGGCGATGCATGGGGTTGAGCGTGTCGAGAATGGATAGGTAGCGATTCAGCGGCAGGCCGGCATAGGTCGGCGTTCCAGTCTCGGCCAGTCCCACGTCCGGCTCACGCGCTCCGTCGCGCCAGACCACAGCTCCATTCGACCGCAGAAAGGTCCGCTTGAGTTCCCGCTCGCCCCGCTTGCCCGACAGATGCTCGAGCAGGCAGAGCAGCGGCCGTTCGCCATCATCCAACGTGACATAGTCCAGGTAATCAAACACGCGCGGATCGCTGAGCCGTCGCAACTCCGTATTGGCGTACCCGCCTCCTAGCGCAATCTTCACCTCGGGCCGCCGCGCCTTGAGCGCCTGCGCGATGCGAAACGCGCCGTACAGGTTGCCGGGGAATGGCACGGTCAGCCCCACCACGGTCGGATTGGCCGCGTCCATATGCTGCCAGAGCGATTCCAGCATCCACTCGTCCGTCAGGCTCGGCGCCGGTGCAAGCGCCTGCAGGATCGAGTCGAACGAACCGGCCGACGTGCCCACAGACTCCGCGTACCGGCTGAGCGCGAACTGCGGAGCCACCGTGGCCTGCGCCAGATCCGCAATGTCTTCCAGATAGAGCGTCGCCAGATGCTTGGCGTGATCCGTTGTCGAGATGGTCCGGGAGACTGACGCACGTGCAAAACGGGGACCCTGCGGCAGGAACCGGCCCTGGCAGATGCGCGGCGCGAGGCTCAGGTCCGTTCCCTGCAGGAACGCCACCACCGGCTCGATCGTTTCCAGATAAGCCGGTTCCAGCGCCAGCATCGGCCCCGCCTCTCCCGGCAACTCGCCAGGAAACCGCCGGATTGCCTCGAACACACGGGACAATCCCTTTCGTGAAAACAGCACCAACGCCATCTCGATGCCGAGATCGGCCTGCACGACCTGATGGCCGCAGGAGCGAAGAAAGCCTGTTAGACACGCCGTCGAGGGGTACGGCGTGTTGAGTTGCGTCAGGGGGGGAATCAGCAACAGCAGCGAAGGCGTCATAGTAGCCAAGAACTACCATATCGCCGTGCCCGCTGCCAGACTTGGGCCACACGCGGCGAGCGGGATTTAAGGAATGCGGGATCCGTAGTGGGCGAGCAGATATCCCAGCACGGCAGGGGCATGGCGGACCATGTGCTGTTGCAACTCACGGTCGGGGCAGACGCTGGCTTGAATCCAGCCGAACGCTTCTTCGTGATCGCCCGCGCGATAGGACTCGATGGCATGGGCAAGGCAATCGTGCGGAGACGTGCGTCCGCGGTACACCTTGTCAGGCCAGGCTTTCACGATAAACGTCAGGCAGTGTTCGCGTGGGACCGGATTGGTATCCTGCCACATCCGGTCCAGCTCTTCCGTGAAGAATGCCTCCGATGAAATAGGATCAAACTGCTGCGCAACGAGCATCCCGACCAGCAGCATGACGCACGCTCGTGCGTGACCGGCATCCATGAATTCCCTCTTGCGACGGACCAAAGCCTAGCCGTCTGTCAGCCGCTCATAGAGCGTGACTACGGGACCGCGTCTGGCATAACCAACCACCGCCAGAAGCCCCAGGATGGCAAGCGGAATGGGGACGGCCTTCATTTCATGATGAACCAGATGGGTCAGCGCGGCACCGAGCATCGTACTGCCAAGAAGCAGCGCGGCAAATCCGGCCAGGCGCGGCACCAACAGCCCGATTGCTCCCGCCGCCTCGACCGCACCCACCACATAGAGAAACCACTCGGCGTAGCCCCAGTGAGTGAAGTTGTCGACCTGGGCAGGAGCTCCGCGCAACTTGAGCCCGCCGGCGACAAGAAAAAATACGGTCAAGACCGCAATCAGCATCCAAACTCCGGCTGCTTTCGACATGAACGCAGGCCACCTCAGCTCCATGCCTTTGCATCTCCCGTTTTGCACAACCAGGCATGCATGGTCTTTTGGCTATGCATCAGAGGCCGGGGATGAACCGGCGGACAGTCTGGAAAAATTCTGACGGCGGAGCCTGCTTCTCGTGCTCTGGTTTCGCATGCACCGGCTTCTCCTGCTCCGGTGTTGCCTGTGCAGACACGGCCCGTTTGAATTTGACCCGACGCGGTTTCGCGGCAATGTGCTTTGCCAGCTCGGGAGCCGTATGTGTCACAAGATGCTCCCAGTCTTTCCCCTCGACACCGATGATCATTGCTGACGGCCTGCCGTGTCGCGTCACGACCACGCAGGCTTTCTGCGAATGGTCCACGCATTCCTTGATGCATTTCTGCAGCTCTCGCACCGAGATGGTCTTCATTCGCGACCTCCTTGCGACTCCAGCCTATACTGCCAAACCACTCGGATATATATTTGCATATGCAAACAGTACTGTCAAGGGTTGTTTTGCTGTTCGCAAAAATTCGAGAGCAGGCAAAGCCTGGAGGCGTAACTGCGATTGTCAATAATCGTGCGACGGTTGGATGGCCAGCAAGAACATCTATCTGGTTTTTGTGATGCGCTTAAGCGCTTTTCCCCATTCTGTTATAACCGGCCACTTTTAAATTAGGAGGTCCCATGCGCATTTTTTATCCGTCCCCAATCCGCTCCTCGGTTATTACCTGCTGGATCCTCGCCAGCCTGCTTAGTGCAACGACGGCACTCCATGCCGACGAAATCGTCTTCGAGGTGAATGAGCCGTCCTGGATTGCAAAGACGCTTGAGCACCAGATGGGCAAACGCGTGAAACTGAAGCTGCGCTCGGGGCAGGAGCTGGAAGGTACAGTCGCGAAAGTTGGCGCCCAGGCCGTGCACGTGACCCAGCTCGCAGGGATGGATTTCTACGACGCCGCGGTCCGCCTGGATGACATCAGTGCTGTGATCGCGAAAGTGCGAAATAAATAGGACGACGATCCACGCACCTTACGCCGGCACGAATTTCAACGCCGCTGAGTTGATGCAGTAGCGCAGGCCCGTGGGCTTGGGACCGTCCTTGAAGACATGCCCCTGATGGCCCTCGCACCGCGCGCAGTGGACCTCCGTACGGGGGAGAATCAGCTTGTAGTCGGTGATCGTCTCCACCACCTGTGGCGCGATCGGCTGCCAAAAGCTCGGCCACCCGGTGCCGCTGTCGAATTTATGCTCGGAGGAAAAAAGCGGCAAGTCGCATCCCGCGCAGCAATACCAGCCTGCCGCATGGTTGTCGTGGTATTTGTTGGTAAAGGGTCGCTCGGTCCCCTCGTGGCGGAGCACGTCGAACTGCTCTGCCGTCAGCACGGCTCTCCACTCCGACTCGCTCTTCGTCACTTTCTTGATCAAATCAGGAATGACCGCTTTCGACGCGGCTTTCGTGGTTTTCGGGTCCATAACATCTTCCTTTCTGTCGACCGCTCATTGCGGGCTTTTTGGTGTCTTGCATCTTCCGCCAGCTTTCAATTGAATGGATCGGTACGCCTATGATACCTCTCCGTCATGCCGAATGCACCCACCGGCAAACCCAGAGCCTGGCTGTCGTGGAGCAGCGGGAAAGACAGCGCCTGGACGCTGCATATGCTGCGGACTCGCGGCGACGTGGAGGTGGTCGGGCTGCTGACCACGCTGAATCGCGAGGCCGGACGAGTCGCCATGCACGCCGTGCGCGAGGAACTGCTCGATGCCCAGGCTGCGGCCGCCGGCGTGCCGCTTGTCAAAGTGTTCCTGCCGAACCCCTGTTCCAATGCCGACTACGAAGACGCCATGCGCGGCGCCATCACCCGGGCCAAGGCCGACCGCATCACGCACATGGCCTTCGGCGACCTGTTTCTTGAAGACGTGCGGCACTACAGGGAAAAGATGCTCGTGGGCACCGGTCTGGAGCCGTTGTTTCCCCTCTGGGGACAGCCCACAGGACCATTGGCCGACTGCATGGTCGCTTCGGGGGTTCGAGCGTACGTGACCTGCGTGGATCCGAAGCAGTTGTCCCCGGCCTTTGCCGGACGGACCTTCGATGAGTGGCTGCTGACGGATTTTCCGGATGGCGTGGATCCCTGCGGGGAACGGGGCGAGTTTCATACCTTTGCCTACGCGGGCCCGATGTTCGCAGAACCCATCCCCGTTCTGCCCGGTGACGTGATCACGCGCGACGGATTCGTTTTTGCCGATCTGCTGTTGGATCAGCGATCCACGAACAAACCGCCCGGCCCCTCGCGACGCAGGACTGCGCCCTGACGGAACGGCATCGCCGTTTCATACCGATCCTCCCCGCCCAGGTCGAAGAATCGGCTCACGCTGCCGGACAGCGCAAGCCCCATCCCCTGAGGCACCCGATACCGATCGCTCCCGCCCGCGTCGATGAACAAACTCCACGCGTGATGCTCGGCGATGCCGAGTCCTGTAGAACGCTGGAGATCGTAGGCATCCCCGTCTGCTCCATCGTCAACAGCCAGCGCGACGCTCCGATCCCAGGCCGCCGCCCCGTTGTAGACCGGCCCGGTCGATCCGTAGCGATCGACGCCGGCGCGATCCACGAACAGGCCGACTCCGAAATGTGCACCGGCTCCGTGTCCGTAGCGCGCCGCCTCATGCGCGTCGTTGCCGCGCTCATCCATCTTGATCCCGGCACCGTAGTAGTAGCCGACGCCTTGCGAAAAATTCGACCCGGTATAGCGATCGCCCCCCTCATGATCCAGCACCAGCCCGATCCCGCCGGCAACGTCTTCGACGACTGGCGGTTCTTGCTTCGGTAGAAGTCGCTGGCCGGCGCCGGCGCCGATTCCAAAACAATCGTACTGAAAGCGCGTTTCGCCGGGCTTGGCATCGGGCGCATCGACCCGGTTATACCCGCTCGCGTAGCGGTTTCCGCATTGATAGGCATCGTTTCCCGCCAGATCGATCACGGCGCCGATTCCGAGGGGGCCCCCAAACCCGATCGCATATCCGAAGCTGGTGTAGTCATCGTTTCCGGCCTGATCCACCAGCAGGCCCACGCCGCCGATCGCCGCACCTTGCGTCAAGCGAGATCCCGTATAACGATCGTCGCCCTTCTGGTCGACCAGCAGACCGATTCCCGCGAAGCCGGCACCGCCGCTTCCCGCATCCAAGTGATACTGATCGTTGCCGGCGCAATCCACCAGCATGCCGACCCCGAGCCGTCCGGCGGCCAGGCCCAACGGGCCCGCCTTGTAGATATCGTCGCCTTCAAGATCGATCACCACACTGATGCCCTGCGATTCATCCACCGGAACAGCAATGCCGTCATAGATATCGTTGCCCCCGAGATCGAGCAGCAGCGCCACACGCGGTCCTCCATTGCGGTACGTATTGGGACCCCGTCCTCCGACGACAATCCATCCCGCAGGCGTGTCCTGCGCCATCATCACCGTGCCCGTCACCCAGGGCAATGGCTGAAGTTGGGATGGCATGTTCTTGAAGGCCGCGCGCGCCGCTCTCAGCCAGTCCTCGTCCGCCAAACTCGCAACGGTCTGTGCCGCGGCAAGCAATTCCGCTCCGTCTATTCGATCGGCCGTCAGCTTGAAAAATCGGTTATTGAGGAGCGCGCGGGCGCGTTGCTCCTCGTTCTGCTCGGACAGTTGCGGCACAAAATAGTTGGCCAGAAACATGGCGTGCTCGAAGAGAAAGCGCCGCTCGGATTCGCTCAGGGCTTCGATCGCATGCTCCCGAAGCCGGTGAGCCTCGATGAGCACGGCGCGCATATAGGCGACGTGTTCCTCCGGCTTCGTCGAGAGGGGAGGAACACCCAGCGCGCCCAGCGCCGCCGGCTGGCCGAGCATGTCGTGCAACGCCGTCGTCAACTCCGCCACCGGATGCAACCGGAAGGGGGCCACCGCCACGCGAAACACCCGCTGCTCGAACGTTACAAAGCCCTGCCAGGGATCCGTCAATGTCTGCACGACGAGCGGCAGCTTGAACAGCACGGCATCCGTCGCCGCATCGCTCGGCTCCGTCGGCACCGTCGCCTCCTGGACATCCTTCCCGTACTCCGCATCGTTGCGGATCTTGTCAAACAACAACTCGACCGGCATCCTCATATCCAGGGGATGATCGACCTGTGGCGTACCTGCACATCCGACGACAGCTGCCAGGACTCCCCCGCTGATTGTCAGCGCGAATCCACGTGCCATGTCACATCTTCCCTGCTTGATTCGGCACTGTCCGGCGCATCGAGCCCTGAACGAGCCGGAACTCATACAGCCGGCATTCAAGAGCGCCGTTGAAGAGCGGCGTGCGGCGGGACGGAGTCAGGCGGATCAGCTTCGGCAAACGCAGATCGGCGGTGAAGATATAGGCGCGCCAGCCGGCGAAGCGCTGCTTCAGCACATCGCCCAGACGCGGGTACAATTCGGCCAGATCAGCCTCCTCGCCCGTGCGAACCCCGTATGGCGGATTCATCACAAGAATCCCCGACTCCGCCGGCGGCTTCATGTCCAGCACGCTGACGTGCTTGAGCGGCACGGCATCCGCAAGACCGGCCGCCGCCAGATTGGCCCGCGCCGCCGCCAGCACGTTGCCGTTGACGTCGCTTCCGTAGATGCTGAGCGGCACCGCTGGCTGTTGTTGTGCACGGCTGGCTTCGCAGAGCGCGTGCCAGTCCAGCTTGTGAAAATTGTTCAGCTTCTCGAACCCGAACCCACGGCCGAGCCCGGGCGCAATGCGCCGGGCGATGTGAGCCGCCTCCAGCAGGAACGTGCCACCCCCGCACATGGGGTCCAGCAAGGCCTGCTCGGGCATCCAGCCCGTCAGCTTCAGAACGCCGGCAGCGAGATTCTCCCTCATCGGCGCATCGATGCGGGCCGCACGGAACCCCCGCTTAAAGAGCGGCTCGCCGGATGTATCGAGATAGAGCGTGGCGTGCGTCGCGTCCAGAAATGCATCGATGCGCACGTCCGGTTTGGCCGTGTCCACGCTTGGGCGGGCTTTGGCGACTGCAAAGAATTTGTCGCAAATCGCATCCTTGATCCGGAGTGTGACGAAGTTGAGGCTCTTGAGCGGACACTGCTGTGCGCTGACTTTGACCTTGATCGTGCGCTCGGCGGAAAACCAGTCGCGCCAGGGCAGCGCGCAGGCCGCCTCGTAGAGATCCTGCTCGCGGCGATAGGGGCCGTGCCAGATACGCCAGAGGATTCGGCTGGCAATCCGGCTCTCGAGATTGATGCGATAGCAGAGGTCGAAGGGACCGGCGAATCCGACCCCGCCCGGTGTCGGGGCAAGATCACGGGCACCGAGCTCCTGCAGCTCATCGGCAAGAACGGACTCCAGCCCGCGAGGGCAGGGGGCGAAAAACTGCGCTCGCGAGCCGTCCATGCAGAGAAGCTTACTTGATGCCCAGCAGTTCGACGTCGAAGATCAGCGTGGCGTTGGGCGGAATCGCCCCGCCGGCTCCGCGGGCGCCGTAGCCCAACCCGGGAGGAATTGTCAGCTTGCGCTTGCCGCCGACCTTCATCCCCTGCACGCCTTCGTCCCAGCCTTTGATGACCCGACCCATCCCCAGCGGAAACTCGAACGGCTGCTTTCGATCCACGCTGGAATCAAACTTCTTCCCGTCCGTGAGCCAGCCGGTATAGTGCACGCTGACCGTCTGCCCCACCTTGGCTTCCGCCCCCGTGCCGACCTTGAGGTCTTCATATTTCAATCCCGACGGTGTCGTGACATCTGCCATGTCTGCTCCTTGGTTGAGGGTGCTCGCTAATTTAAATTGACAAGATCAAGCCGGAAATCTTCCTGCGGCTCCGCATGGTGGAACTTAAATCCTCCCGGAACCTGATAATCCATGGTGATGCCGTCCATCCGCGCCGCGCTGGAGGCGGCCACCGCGAGCGTCAGACCCTCGATCGTCTGCACCGCATCGTCCGGCTGAACCTTATCCTCCAGGGTGATGTTGAACGCCAAGCGATGCTCGTCCAGGTCCTTCACCTGCACACGGACGACAGGATCCTCCGGGTGCGCAAGGACCAACGCTTTAAGATGTTCCACGGCCGATCGCGTGACTTTGATCATCGACGGTTACCCGCACTGCGCCGACACATACCACTCGTTGAACAGTCTGCAGGATGCGTTCAGCATCGCGCCCTCGTCCAGATTCCACCGGCTGACCAGCCCAAGATAGCACAAGGCGTCCGCCGCCGGCTTCACGGAACCGACTTTCAGCGATTTTGCCGCCTCTTTGGGATTGACGGGCTTCCCTTTTTTAATCAGCCATCGGAGCAGTTTGCGCTCGCCCGGCTCCGCCGCATTCACGCAGGCCTCAAAAAACGGTGCGAGCTTCTCAACGGTGGCGCGCAGCACGGCCCTGGTTCCGGATTTCGGCTCGGCTGCCAGGAGCTGCGCCCGCAGCGTTTTGAGCACGTAGGGATGCGTCCCGCCCTGCTCCAAGGCCATGTCAATCTGCACAGGCTGAAGCGCTGGCCCCACCAGCGAGCGCGCCTCGCCATCGAGGAGCACCGCCAGCGGTGCCAACTGGAGATTCAACTCGGCCTTCGCGCTCTTCGCATACTCATACCATCTGCGATCGCCCGCCCATACAACCGCCTGATCGGCCGTTCCACGCTGCACGGAGCTTTTGATTTTCCCGTCCAACAGATCCCCTTCCGCCATCAAGGCCTCGCAATTGTCGAGCAGCAACACCTGCACCCGATCCCATTCCCCGGTCAGAAATTTGCGGCGGATGTCCTGATTAAGAAGATCCAAGTACTGCACGGCAGGATTGGTCCACGACGGCGTCTGCTGACGCTCCAGCACCCAGCGGAGCTGGAGAAGCAGCGACGTCTTGCCCAGCTTCGGGCCGCCGTACAGAAGGACCGACTGCCAGTTGCTGCAGCGGCCGGCAAGATTCCTCACGAGCCCTGCCCGTCCGATAAAGCGCACCGGCCCGAAGACAGGCGCGTCGGGATCGGAGGCGCGGAGACGCGGTTCGCAGGTGGTCAGCACGGAGCCTCGCGGGTTGGGATGAGGAACGAAAATCGAAGCTAGATTAAGGGTTTTGCCCGCGCTCGTCAAATTTCCCAGACCGAGGATGAACAGATCGCGCCCCGTTCCACTCGCAGCAATCGCTGTCGTGCCCGTTTATGATTGCGAT
>DASQGO010000047.1:0-2541 GCA_035632555.1 Nitrospiraceae bacterium
TGATCGAAATCTCATGCGGCATGGCCGGTGTGCCGGAGACGATCTGGTTGCCCGCCAGGCTGCGGTTGACGCCGGACCGCGCGGCGATCATCACCTGATCGCCGATTTCAATATGGTCGGCAATGCCGGCCTGCCCACCCACGATGACGTGCGAGCCCAGCGTCGTACTGCCCGCTATTCCCACCTGCGCGACCAGGATGTTGTGTTCCCCAACCGTCACGTTGTGGGCGATCTGGACGAGATTATCCACTTTGGTGCCCCGTTTGATGAGGGTATGATCGCGGCTCTGCGCCGCCCGGTCCACGGTCACGTTGGCACCCAGTTCGACGTCGTCTTCGATGACCACCGTGCCGATTTGGGGAATCTTGCAGTGGCGGCCCTCGTGCAGCACGTATCCGAATCCATCGCTGCCGATCACGGTGCCGCTGTGGATGATGACGCGCTTGCCGATCATGCAGCGTTCCCTGACGGTGACGTTCGGGTAGAGGAGCGAATCGTCCTCCACCACCGAGTCATCTCCGATGAACACACCCGGATAAAGCGTGACACGGGCACCGATCCGCACGCGGTCGCCCAGCGTCACGAACGGCCAGATAGAGACATCGGAGCCGATCTGCACGCCGGTTCCCTGTACGACCTGCGGGGAAATTCCGCGGGCTTTGTAGGGGAGGGTGAAGAACTGCTGGACGAGGCGGGCGAAGGCATACTTTGGATTGGCGATCACCAGTTGAGGGCGGGGAAGGTCAGCCAGAGGCTGGGCGACGACGAATGCCGCGGCTTTTGAGGTCAGCGCCGCCTTTCCAAAACGGGCTCCTTCCACATAGGCCAAATCACCCGGTTGGGCCCGCTCTAGGCTGGACACGCCGGAGATCACCGTGTCGGCTGCGCCGGTTATCTTCCCGCCGACGGCACGGGCCAGTTCGCTTAATTTCACTGAGTAGAGGGGGAGCTCTGCAGACATGCGGCTATCCTTTTTTTCTGGGCGCCGCCGGACGTTTGGCCGATGATTTGGTTGGCGGTTTGGCTGCCAGCGCCGGTTTGCCGACCTTGCCTTCCACATAGGTGATGACGTCAGACACACGCGCCAGTTTTTGGAGGTCCTGATCGGGAATCTGCAAGTCGAAGACTTCCTCGATTTTGAAGAGCAGTTCAATGGTCGCCATGGAATCCAGGCCCAGATCCTCCCTCAGGGCATGACGCGGCTCGATGGAGGCCGGGTCGCGCTTCAAATACTCGCCCAGCGCAGTTCGGATGCGGATTGCGATATCGGTTTCAGCAGGCATAGGGTTCCTCAGCGCGAGAATTTTTTGAAGACGACCGCGGCGTTGTTGCTGCCGAAGCCGAAGGCGTTGAGGAGCGCTACTACGATCGGCCGTTCCTGCGTCTGCGTGGAAATGCCGGGCAGGGCGCAGGCCGGATCGGGATCGTCGTAATTGAGCGTCGGATGAATTTGCCCTGTCTCAAGCGCCAGAGCGCAGGCGATGCCGCCCAGCGCGCCGGCGGCTCCGAGCGTGTGCCCGATCATGGATTTGGTGGCGTTGACCAGCATCCGGTCGGCCCGGGATTTGAAGAGACGGCGGAGGGCCTTCACTTCAACGGCATCGCCGATCGGGGTCGAGGTGGCGTGGGCATTGATGTAGTCCACCTGGGCCGGGCGCACCTTCGCATCTGTGAGCGCCAAGGCCATCGTTTCCGCGACCTCCACGCCATCCTCCCTGGGGATGACCATGTGGTGCGCTTCGCTGGTGGCGGCGTAGCCGGCGACTTCGGCATAGATGCGCGCCCTGCGTTTTTTGGCGTGGGGCAGCGATTCGAGAATCAGGGCACCAGCGCCTTCGCCCATTACGAATCCGTCGCGTGCCCGGTCGAAGGGGCGCGAAGCTTTTTCGGGAGCCTCGTTGAAGTTGGTGGACAGCGCGCGGAGCGAGCAAAATCCTGCAAAGACCAGCGGAGTGATGCTGGCATCGGCGCCGACCGTGATGACGGCATCCGCCCGGCCGGTGCGGATGGTCAGCAAGGCCTGGCCGATCGCGTGCGCGCTGGACGAACAGGCGGTTGAGATCGTCAAATTCGGACCCTTGGCGCCATGGGCCATCGCGACGATGCCGGAGGCTGAATTGAGCGTGATTGTCGGAATGAAGTTTGGATGCACCCGGTTGGGTCTCTGGCTTCGGTACAGTTGGGTGATCTCCCGCTCGCCCATGACCATGCCGCCCATGCCGGCGCCGACGATGGTGCCGATTCGGTGGGGATTCTCGCGCTCGACGCGGAGGCCCGAATCCGCGAGGGCTTCCTTGGCCGCCACCAATGCGAACTGTGCGTAGCGGTCCACCCGGTCCGCGTATGGCCCGTCGAGGTGTTGCGCCGGCGTGAAGTCGTTGATCTGGGCGGCCACGCGCGACGGGTTGGCCTCCAGCGGCAGGTCGTCGAACGCGCGGATGGCACTGATGCCGGAGCGGCCTTCCAGCGCCGCTTTCCAAAACTGCTCGACGCCGATTCCGATCGGAGAGACGGCGCCGAGACCGGTGATAACGACCCGTT
>DASQGO010000048.1:0-13522 GCA_035632555.1 Nitrospiraceae bacterium
TCGGGGGCTCCGACCATGCCGGTGCCGACGCCCTTCTCGTCCTTCTTGAAGCTCCCGACGTTCCGGGGATTGTTGTAATGGTCGACGACTTTTTCGCTATAGGCCATGGTACTGTTCCTCCTCTTCCGTCACGAGCCCTTAGTGGGCAGCCCATTGAACCGATTTCAGGTCAATGCCTTCCTTTGCCATCTCGTACAGCGGGGACATTTCCCGCAGCTTGGTCACGATTTCGATCATGCGTTTGATCGTATAGTCCACCTGCTCGTTCGTGTTGAACCGTCCCAGCCCGAACAGGATGGACGAGTGGGCCAGGTCCGACCCGACACCCAGCGCCCGCAGCACGTAGGAGGGTTCCAGCGTGGCCGAGGTGCAGGCCGAGCCGGACGACAGGGCGATTTCCTTCAGGCCCATCAGCAACGACTCGCCTTCGACGTAGGCGAAGGAGATGTTCAGGTTGTGCGGCAGCCGCTGGGTCGGGTGCCCGTTGAGGTAGGTTTCCTCCAGCGCGTTCATGATGCCGGTCTGCAGACGGTCCCGCATGGCCGCCAACTTCCGCCCTTCGGCGTCCATTTCCTGCTCGCAGAGCTCGCAGGCCTTGCCGAAGCCCACGATCAGCGGCACCGCCAGGGTGCCGGAGCGCATGCCGCGCTCGTGTCCGCCGCCGTCCATCTGCGCGGCGATCCGGACGCGCGGCGCCTTCTTCCGCACGTACAGCGCGCCGATACCCTTGGGGCCGTAAATCTTGTGGGCGCTGAATGACATGAGGTCGATGCCCATCTCCTGTACGTTCACCGGAATTTTGCCCACGCCTTGTGTGGCATCGCAGTGGAACAGGATGCCTTTTTCCTTGGCGATCTTGCCGATCTCCTTGACCGGGTTGATCGTTCCGATCTCGTTGTTGGCCAGCATGATCGAGATCAGCACGGTCTTGTCCGTGATGGCGTTTCGCACGTCCTCCGGGTTCACCATGCCGTGCTTATCCACGGAGAGGTACGTCACCGTCGCCTTCCCCTTGGTCTCCAGCGCCTTGGCGGTGTCCAGCACGGCGCGGTGTTCGGTCGCGGAGGTGATGATGTGGTTGCCCTTCTCGTGGTACATCTCTATTACGCCCTTGAGGGCTAGGTTGTCGGATTCCGTCGCGCCGCTGGTGAAGACGATTTCTTTCGAATCGGCGTGAATCAGCTTCGCAATCTGCTTGCGGGCGTTTTCCACGGCTTCCTCGGCTTCCCAGCCGAAGGCGTGGTTGCGGCTCGCCGCGTTGCCGAACTTTTCGACGAAATAGGGCAGCATCGCCTCCAGGACCCGCGGGTCCATGGGGGTGGTGGAATGGTTGTCCAGGAAAATCGGCAGTTTCATTGAGACACTCCTTCTCCAGCTCCGGCCGTCGAGAGCGATTGCACGGTGATCAACGGCGTGCCACCCATCATGTCGGCCACGGTCATGCTGTTCAATAATTGATAAATGCTGTCTTGGACCTTCAACAGAGGGGTTCTGATATTGCAATGGTTGAAGCAGGAGCACGAGGTCGTTTTATCTTCCTGCTCCTGATAACAATCGGTGATGCCCAGCGGGCCTTCGATGGCTTCCAGCACCTGCGCAATTGTGATCTCGCGGGCATTGCGTGCCAGGAGGTACCCGCCCTTGGGACCGTTCTGGCTTTCGACGATGCCCTGCTTGGCCAGCGTCTGCAGCACCTTGGCCAGGAGTTCGACCGGGATATGGTACTCCTCCGCGATCTCTTTCGTGTTGACCACGCGGGCCTTCCGCAGATCGCCAAATTGCACCGAGGCGATATACTGGACTGCCATCAAGCCGTAATCCGCTTTCTTCGAGAACTTCAGCATGGAATCCCCCCGGCTCAGTTTATCGGAGACTCTTTTAATCTCCGATCGTTTCAGTCGGACTCATGATATAATCACGGCATCTTGACTGTCAACAAGTAATTAAACTTTAAAAAACAACAAGTTAATTGAATAAATAAGAGATGAAAAACTGAGAGATGCTGTGTTATTGTGAGTCGCATTGAGACGGAGAAGAAAGGATTAAGAACAGAGCATGGGCGGGACCAATCCTTATATTGAAAAGGCAGACTATGAACGGCCGACCAAGCCCTATACGGTCACGTTCATTTTCCCGGACAAGACGGAAAAGAAAATCCATGTGGACCCGGACAAAATCCCCTATGGCGAGACTGGCCAGCCGGGCAGCATCCTCGATATTGCAATGGGAAACGGCGTGGAACTGGAGCATGTCTGCGGAGGCGTCTGCGCCTGCTCGACCTGCCACGTGATGGTAAAGCAGGGGTTGGAGACCTGCAACGAAGGTACGGACGACGAGTTCGACCAACTTGAAGAAGCCCCGGCCACCACGCTGCAGTCCCGGCTCGGCTGCCAGTGCGTGCCGAACGGGACCAAGGATATCGTCGTCGAAATCCCTGCTGTGAACATCAATCTGGTCAGGGAAAGCCACTGACCGAAACCGCGTTGTCCGTTCAAATTTTTCCTCACGGTTAACGAGGAAGTGTCATCCGCCGCTCCCTATACATCCCTCGAACCGCGTGCTATAGATACCGCCCATGTTTCGTGATTCGGATGCCGTAGACGCGGGACGGGGCTCGAGTAAAGACGGGCCGGGCAACAAGGTTCGCGTGCGGTTCGCCCCAAGCCCGACCGGGTACCTCCACATCGGCGGCGTGCGTACGGCGCTTTTCAACTGGCTGTTCGCACGGCATCACCAAGGCACCTTCATTCTCCGCATTGAAGACACGGACCAGGAACGATCTACCGACGAAGCGATTCAGGCCATTCTCGACGGTATGACATGGGTCGGGCTGGACTGGGACGAGGGGCCGTTCCGCCAGACCGAACGCATGGATCTGTACCGCGAGCATGCGATGAAACTCTTCGAGCAGGGTGAGGCCTACTGGTGTGTCTGTACTGCCGAAGAATTGGAAGCGCGGCGCAAGGAAGCCTTGGCTAAGGGGCAAAGCCAGAAGTACGATGGTCGATGCCGTGCCAGGGGTATTGCCAAACCGACCGGCGAGGCGGCGCTGCGGTTTAAGGCGCCGCAGGACGGCGAGACGGTCATCGACGATCTGGTCAAGGGCCGGGTCGTCTTCGACAATGCGGTGCTGGACGACCTGATCATTCTCCGCTCCAACGGGTACCCGACCTACAATTTTTCCGTCGTGGTGGACGATGCGCTGATGGGCATCACGCACGTCATCCGCGGCGATGATCATCTGACCAACACGCCGCGGCAGGTGCCGATGTTCCAGGCCTTGGGCTTTGCCATGCCGAAGTTCGGGCACCTGCCGATGATTCTCGGCTCCGATAAAGCCCGGCTCTCCAAGCGGCACGGGGCCACCTCCGTGCTGGCTTACCGCGACATGGGCTACCTCCCGGAAGCCGTGGTCAATTATCTGGTGCGGTTGGGCTGGTCGCACGGTGACCAGGAGCTGTTCACGCGTCAGGAACTGATCGAGAAGTTCGATTTCAAGCACGTGCAATCATCCTCGGCGGTGTTCAATCCGGAGAAAATGCTCTGGGTCAACGAGCAGTATCTCAAGCAAGGTGAACCGGGGCACGTGGCCAGGCTCTTGGTTCCCTTTCTGGAGCAGGCCGGGTTGAAAAAAGAAGTGCAGGCCGTTTCGCCGGACTGGTTGGCCAAGCTGGTCGTCATGGTACGAGAGCGGACCAAAACGCTCGTCGACATGGTCGCATGGGCCACGCCGTACTTCGGACAGGATGTGGCTGTGGATGGCGAGGCCGCGAAGAAGTTCCTCACGCGGGCCTTGGCTCCGGCGCTTGCCAAGCTGCTCGCGCGGTTCGAGGCCGAACCTGCGTTTCACAAGGAGCAATGGGAAACCATTTTCAAGCAGGTCGTGGAGGAACAGGGCATGAAAATGGGGCAATTGGCTCAACCGGTTCGGGTTGCGCTCACGGGACGGACTGCCAGCCCGGGCCTCTTCGAAGTGATGGAGTTATTGGGGCGCGATCGCGCGCTGGCCCGGCTCAAGAAGGGGATTGAGCGGGCGAAGGCGTCGGCTTGACGGTACCGGTCCCTTAATATTAAGCTGCAAATCGGTTGGGGGATCGTCTAGCGGTAGGACGTCAGTCTCTGGATCTGACTACCTAGGTTCGATTCCTAGTCCCCCAGCCATTTATTGACGCGACAGTACTTCCCGACGGCATGCAAGTGGACAGTGGCGCCGTCAGCCGTCCCTATGGGCCATGGCCATGACGCACCGGAAGCGCAGTGTCGCTGTCGCGACGATTAATTTTGCGGTGTCGCGCAACACGACATATTCAACGAGTAATCACTAATCATTGTCGCGAAGCGATACCTCTTCCGGTGTCAGGTGGCATTCCTCTTGGGATGGGTCAGTGGGCGTGGCGCCAACAACAAGCCGCCCGTTCACATCGAGCTGAGAACGAGCTGGGGGATCGTCTAGTGGCAGGACGCCGGCCTTTGGAGCCGGCTACCTAGGTTCGAATCCTAGTCCCCCAGCCACCGCAGAAAAGGCGACACATGAACAGTGCACGGTTCCTGCGAAAAATTTTTCCGGTTCTGCTGACCGTGATGATCGGAAGCGCCGGTCACGCGGCGGAACAGGCGAAAGCCGTCTTTGCCGGGGGCTGTTTCTGGTGCATGGAGGAAGCCTTCGAAAAAGTCGACGGCATCGTCTCCGTCACATCCGGCTACATGGGCGGCCAGAAATCGAACCCGACCTACGAGGAAGTGTCGGCCGGCGGCACGGGCCATGCCGAATCGGTGGAAGTCGTCTACGACCCGGCCAAGGTCAGTTACCAGAAACTGCTGGATCATTTCTGGAAGAACGTGGACCCGCTCACGCCCAACTCACAGTTTTGCGATCATGGCAGCCAGTACCGCGCCGCAATTTTCTATGGCAATGAGGAGGAAAAACGGCAGGCCGAGGCGTCCAAGCAATCACTAGAACAGGCGAAGCGGTTTACGGAGCCGATCGTGACCCAGATCGTGATGGCGTCCAAGTTTTTCCCCGCCGAGGATTACCACCAGGACTTCTATAAAAAGAATCCCGTGCGGTACAAATTCTATAAATACAACTGCGGCCGCGCTCAGCGGCTGGAGCAGTTGTGGGGCAAGTCGTAGCGCGGTCTACGGAACTTCTTCCAGTTCTTCGGCGAAGGCGGGATGGCCGGGTATGTGGCTGCCCATGGCGGCCTGATCGCCGGTCTTCAGTGACGTAAAATCGAACAGTTTCCGGTCCAATAAGAGCGACGGCGCGATGTTCGAGAGCGCCGCGAAGATGCTGTCGGTGCAACCGGGCATCCGCTGTTCCCAATCCCGCAGCATGGCTTTGACTTCTTTCCGTTTGAGATTTTCCTGTGAGCCGCAGAGGTCGCAGGGGATGATGGGGAACTCCCGCAATTCTGCGTAGCGCGCCAGGTCCTCTTCCTTGATATAGGCCAGCGGCCTGATCACAAGATGCCGCCCGTCTTTCGAGCGGAGCTTCGGCGGCATGGCCTTGAGCTTGCCGGTGTAGAACAGGTTCAGGAACAGCGTTTCAAGGATGTCGTCGCGGTGATGGCCGAGCGCAATCTTGGTGGCACCCAGTTCGGCGGCCACACGATAGAGATGTCCCCGCCGGAGCCGCGAGCAGAGCGAGCAGGTGGTTTGCCCCTCTGGAATGAGCCGCTTGACGATGGAATAGGTATCGCGCGTTTCGATGTGGAAGGGCAGGCCAAGGCGCGTCAGATAATCGGGCAGCACGTGGGCGGGAAAGCCCGGCTGTTTCTGGTCCAGATTGACCGCGACAAGCTCGAAGCGGATCGGCGCCCGCTGTTGCAGCGCCAGCAGGACATCCAGCAGACCGTAACTGTCCTTGCCGCCGGAGAGGCAGATCATGACCTTGTCGCCGTCTTCGATCATCTGGTAATCGGCGATGGCCTGGCCAGCCAGCCGGCAGAGGCGCGTCTGGATTTTTTCAGCTTCGACAGTGAGCCTGCCGGGCGGCTGCGGAGTTTTCATGACCGCCATTCTACCTAGGGTTGCGTCAAAATGGGAGAGGCTCTGGTAAGATAGATTCCATGAAATCGGTCCTGTTTGTCTGCACAGGCAACGTATTCCGCAGCGTGACGGCGGAGTATGTGTTGCGAGCGAACATGGGGCCTGGCGTGCGGCTGATCGTCGGTTCCGCCGGCACTGAAGCCAAGCCGCAGCCGCTGCACCCGATGATCATCGAGTATCTGCGCGCCAAGGGCGCCGATCTGTCGGCGCACGTCCAGCGCAAGCTGACGCGCGAATTGCTGGAGGATTCGGATCTGACCGTTGCGATGGGCTTCGACCACCGCGATTTCATCCGCGAGCAGTTCGGTCGGGACGTGCCGTTGTTCAACCAGGTGTGTTTTGAGAAAGAGGAGCCGGTGCTGGACGTCCATGAGGCGATGCCGGCCTGGCAGTCGAATATGGACGAAGCCCGCGCCTATGTCCAGTCGGTCGTGGACCACATCTGGGAAGCTACGCCCAGCCTGCTCGCGCGGCTGCCTTTGTACAGGCTGTGAGTAGCTAGCTTTCCTGCTGCGCCTTCTCAATCTTGGCCCAGGTGTCGCGCAGGGGCACGGTGCGGTTGAAGGTGAGCAGGCCCTTGGCCGTATCCGGGTCCACGCAAAAATACCCCTGCCGTTCGAATTGATAGCGGTCGCCGATCTTTCCTTTCAGCAGGCTCGGTTCGACCTTGCAGCCGGTCAGCTTTTCCAGCGACTGCGGATTGAGATCGAGTGTCCAGTCGCGGTCCGGCTGCACCTTTGCCAGATCCGTCTTCAGCAGCGCATCATAGAGCCGCATCTCGGCGTCGAGCGCATGCTTGGCCGAGACCCAGTGGATCGTCGCCTTGACCTTGCGGCCGGCTTGCGAGCCGCCGCTCCTGGTTTCCGGATCGTAGGTGCAGTGCACTTCGATGATCTCGCCCGTGGTTGGGTCTTTGACCACGCTCGCGCATTTCACAATGTAGGCGTAGCGGAGCCGGACTTCCTTGCCGGGCGAGAGGCGAAAATACTTCGGCGGCGGCACCTCTCGAAAGTCGTCCTGTTCGATATAGAGGGTGCGTGAGAAGGGAACTTTCCGAGTTCCGGCGCCGGGGTCCTCCGGATTATTGACGGCGTCGAGTTCCTCCGCCTGCCCTTCCGGATAATTGTCGATCACGACCTTCAGCGGCTTGAGCACGGCCATCACGCGCGCCGCGCGCTTGTTCAGGTCTTCCCGGATGAAATGCTCCAGCAGCGCCATTTCGATGGTGGCATCCCGCTTGGCCACGCCGATCGCCTCGCAAAAGGCCCTGATCGCTTCCGGCGTATACCCACGCCGCCGAAGGCCCTTGATGGTCGGCAGGCGCGGATCGTCCCAGCCGCTGACCCGTTTCTTCTCGACCAGCTCCAGCAGGCGGCGCTTGCTCATGACCGTGTTGGTGAGATTCAGCCGGGCGAATTCAATCTGCTGCGGCGTGCTCGGCGCGTCGCACTCGGCCACGACCCAATCGTAGAGCGGCCGGTGATCTTCGAATTCCAGCGTGCAGATGGAGTGGGTGATGCCTTCCAGCGCATCCGAAAGCGGATGCGCGTAGTCGTAGGACGGGTAGAGACACCATTGGTCGCCGGTGCGGTAGTGGGAGGCTTTCCGGATGCGGTAGAGCACCGGATCGCGCAGGTTGATGTTGGGCGACGCCATGTCGATTTTGGCGCGCAGCACGTGGGTGCCGTCCGCAAACTCGCCGGCGCGCATGCGCGCAAACAGCGAGAGATTTTCCTCGACAGAGCGATTGCGATGCGGGCTGTCGACGCCCGGCTCCGTCAGGGTCCCGCGCCGCTGGCGGATTTCATCGGCGGACGCGCTGTCCACATAGGCCTTGCCTTTTTTGATCAAGTGTTCGGCAAACCGGTACAGCCTCTCGAAGTAATCCGAGGCGAAAAACATTTTATCTTTCCAGTCGAAGCCGAGCCAGTGCACGTCATCCTGGATCGCCTGGACATATTCAGGGTCTTCTGTTTCAGGATTCGTGTCGTCAAACCGCAGGTGACAGCTCCCGCGGTGCTCGCTTGCAAGGCCGAAATTCAGGCAGATGGACTTGGCGTGCCCGATATGCAGGTAACCGTTCGGTTCCGGCGGGAAACGCGTGACTACACGGTTGCGCTTGCCGGACGCGAGGTCCTGCGCGACGATGTCTCGAATAAAATTGGACGGGACGGATGATTCGGGCGCCGTCATGTTGCGGGGAATCTATCACAGACGACGGCGGGGGAGAAGGAGGCGGCTTAATCCCGAGGCATGCCAAATGATGATACGTCGCTCACTGGGGGGCAAAGCGGCTCAACATGAGTGATGGTCAAGGAACGGATGGCCTGGTCAGATCATTATTCACCCAGTTATTGCCCGCGTTCACGTCGATTCCCCCGGCGGCCGGCGGTTTGTCGAGATTGGTATATTGGACCGTGCCAAAGGGCTGGATCTGTTCGTCAGCAGGCAATTGATTGCGGTTCCAGCCGCCGCCGAGCGCGCGGAGGAGGGCCACCGAGGCTCTCAGCAGGTCGGCCTTGATCTGCACGAGGTCGATGCGCGCCGACAGCGTTTGGACCTGCGCGTAAATCAGCTCGAGGCTGGACGCTAGACCGCCCTGATAGAGCTCGGATGTCAGGTCTTGCGTCTTGAAGAAGGCTCCGACGGCGGCGTCCTGCCGCTCGGCTGCGACAGTCAGCCGGTTCGTCAGGCTCAAGGCATTCTCAACTTCACGAAAGGCGTTGAGGACCGTCGAACGATATTGGTCTTCCGTCTCGCGATAGGCTGACCAAAACTGCTGCAATTGGGCGCGGCGGTAGCCACCCTGGAACACCGGCAGCGAGACCAGCGATCCGTAGGACCAGAAGGCGTTGCCGAGGCTGAACAAATTGAAGCCGGAATCTTCGAACCCGCCGCCCACGCGAAACCGAACATTGGGGAAAAACGCCGCGCGAGCGATGCCGATGGCACGGTTCGCCTCCGCCATCTTGCGTTCCATCGCGGCGATGTCCGGCCGCCGCTCGAGCAACGTGGCAGGGATAGTCGGCGGAATCGTGAATTTCGCCACGCGCAGCAGGTCATCGACTGGGGCGATCGTGAAACTGGCCGGCGCCGTATTGACGAGGATGGCGATCGCTTGCTCCGTCACTTGGCGTTGACCTTGGATCTGCGCGTATTTCGTCTCCGTGCTGAATAGTAGCGATTCGACCCGGGCGACATCGAGGGTTGAGGCAATTGCACCGGCGAACTGGGCCTTCACGAGATTGAGCGACCGTCTGTAAAGCTCGATCGATTGCTTGTAGATGGCCGCCTGCGCATCAAAGGCGCGCAGCGTGAAGTAGTCCGATGCAATCTCGGCCTGCAGGCTCAGGCGGGCGAGGCCATACTGGGCAGCGCGCTCCTCGGCTCGATAGATCTCCACGCGCGTCGCGTTGCGGATTGCCGACCAGAAGTCGGGTTCCCACGACGCCAATCCTTCTGGAAGCACGCTCGATTGCGTGCTATCGATATTGGGCGCTCGAAACAGTGCATTGTCAGATAGGCGGTTGTTCGAGGCGCTCCCTCCGATGCCGATCTGCGGGATCCGCTGCGAACGGACCTTCATCATCACGTCGCGGGCCTGGACGAACCGTTCGGCAGTGGCCTGCAGATCCGGATTGGCCGCCATGGCTTGCTCTATCAGCGTGTTCAGGACTGGATCGTTGTACAGCTTCCACCAGTCCGGACGCAGTTCACCATCCGAGGGCGTCGCCTCAACGAATGGACTCGACCCACGCCATGAGGTGGGGACGACGTATTGAGGCGGTTGATAGGTTGGCGCCAGATCGACGTGCGGTAACCAGTCACCGCAGCCGGACATGGTCAGCGCGATCAGGACGGCGCAACGGGGGGCATGGCGGCAAAATCCCGTCCACACCTGTCGAATTGGAACGCGTTCCACGATCATGGCTGGATCTGCGGAGGCCGTTGCGGCGCCTGTGCCGGCTGCGGCACCAGCGGTGCCGCAGCGTTGTCGAGGTTATAGCCAGGCGCCGGCGAGACGATACGTACCTTGTCGCCTTCGAGCAAGGCGGCGCTGGGGTTATTCACGATGCGGTCGCTCGTAGAAATCCCCTCTGCCACTTCGACGGCATTGTCCATAAGTTTGCTCACGGTGATTGGTTTCAAGTGCACTCGGCCGTCCTCCGTTACCACGGCCACTTGCGTGCCGCGCTCCTGGAACACCAATGCTGTGGACGGAATCGTGAATGATTGTCTATCAATCGGCGCTGTAAGATGGACCTGGGCGTAGGAGCCGGGCCAGAGCGCTCGGTCCTCATTGTCGATCGTGAAGACCGTCACCGCGGTGCGTGTGCTTACATCGAACCCCTTCGAAACCGTCAGGAATTTAGAGGTGAAATGGCGGTGGGGAATTTGCGGCACCGTCACGTCGGCCGTCAAGCCGGGCTGAAGGAAGGGCCCGAACGACTCCGGTACGCTGACAAAGAGGCGCAGCGAATCTATGACGGCCACCGTAAAGAGGTTGCTTTTCGCATTGGGGGTACTGAGATTGCCCTCCTTGCTGACCAAGTCTCCGACGTTGATGTTGCGCTGGGTCACCACGCCGTCAAAGGGCGCGACGATCGTCTTGAACTGAATGAACGCCTCCATGTTCCTGACCTTTTGCTCCGATGCCTTGACCACCGCAGCCTGGGCTTTCATGTTTTGTACCTGCACCGTGATCGACTGCTCCGAGACCGCGTGGGTGTTGCGGAATGCCTCATAACGTTTTGCGGTGACCACTGCGAGAGCATATTTGGCACGCTCCGACTCCAGATCCGCCTTGGCCTGCGCATATTCGGCGTCGAGATCCGGCGCGTTGATTTCAGCGAGGATGTCGCCCTTCTTCACCTGGTCTCCGTAGTCCTTGTACCACATCTTTACATAGCCCGTGACTCGTGCGTAGATCGGCGCCTCGTACCAACCCACAATATTGCCGGGAAGCGTAATGGTCTCGGTCGCCGGCACCGGCTTGGGAGAGACGACGGCCACGGTGGGAATGGCACCTTCGAGCGTCTCGTAACGCAGTGCCGCGGCGTCGCTTCCGTTCTCATAAATCCGATAGCCAATAAAGAGCCCGCACAGTAGGATCGCCGAAATGGCAAGGTATTTTCCATGGAGTGTCTTCATCATGATGAGGCCTGTTCCTTTTGCCGGGCCATTCGCCCGCTGTAGATGATCGCGTACACGCAGGGCACGAAAAACAAGGTGAAGACGGTGGCGACGAGCAAGCCGCCGATTACGGCGCGACCCAGCGGCGCATTCTGGGAATAGCCCGTGGCCATGGGGACCATCCCGATGATCATCGCCGAGGCGGTCATGAGCACCGGACGGAAGCGGGTTGTCCCGGCTTCGATCGCGGCTCGCAGCGCATCGCCGTGCTCTTTAAGCCGCTCGCGCGCATAGGACACAATGAGGATGGAATTGGCGGTCCCCGCGCCCATCGTCATGATGGCGCCCGTCAGCGCGGGCTCCGACAGCCGCGTATGGGTCAGGAACAGCGCCCACGCGATGCCCGCCAGCGCGCCGGGCAAGGCCGTAATGATGATGAACGGATCGAGCCATGATTGGAAGTTGACGACGATCAGCAGATAGACCAGCACGATCGAGGCGAGGAGTCCCAAGATCAGCTCGAGATAGGCGTCATGCATCAGCGCGGCCTGGCCATGGATTTCGAGCGCGACGGTCCGGGGCATCTCGCTTTCCATGCTCTTGGCGATCTTCTCGACGTCCGCCAGCACCCCGCCGAGGTCGCGTCCTTCGGCGGAGACATAGATGTCGAACAGCGGCATGATGTTCCCGTGCGTGATCACGCCCGGCGTTCCCTCAACCGACAGGCTGGCCAAATTGCCGAGGAGCTGGATATCATCCTTGTTTGAAGAATTGTCCGAATTGTTCAAAGGATTGTCCGGGGACTGGACCGGAATGGTCATGAGACTGTTGATACTATTGACCTGCGACTGCGGCGTATAGACATTGATCAGGTACGACATGCCGGTCTTGGGATCGAGCCAATAGATCTGATCCACCTGCTGGCTGCCGGCGGTCGTCATGAGCAGATTGTCGGCCATGTCGCTCAGTGTCCTGTTGACCCCAAGTCCGAACGTGCGGTCCCCTTCGACCATGAGGGTCGGCGTCCGCATCGTCTGCTGGATGACAACATCCGTAGCGCCGGGGATCTCGCGAAACTTGACCAGCAATTTGCGGGCGAACTCATAGGTGGGGTAGATGTCCGGGCCGTTGACCTGCACGTCAATCGGCGCAGGCGCGCCGAAGTTGAGAATTTTTGAAGTTAGATCGGACGGCTGGAACGTGAATTCGGTGCCCGGATAGCGCTCCGTCAAGCCCTTGCGGAGAATGCGCCGGTATTCCCACACCGGCGACTTTTCATTCTTCAAGACGATCGTCAGATCGCAATCCTGCGGGCCGACTGTCGGCGTCGGGATGAAGGCGAGGTTGTGCGGTCCGACCGGCAGGCCGCAATTACTGACGATGTTTTCGACCTGCCCGGGTAGCAACTCCTCGATGTTGTTGGAGACCACAGTGGCAATGCGTTGTGACACCTCTATGCGCGTCCCAAGCGGCGCCCGCATATGCATTTGAATGGCCCCCGACCTGATCTCGGGGAAATACTCACGCCCAAGGAAGAAGTAGAGACTCATCGAGGCCACCGCGATCGCCAGTGAGATGATGACGAAGGCGTGGCGACGGGCGATCACCCGTTCGAGCAGCAGACCATACCGCTCGCGGAACCGATCGAAGCGGCGCTCGAACCACTTCTGAAAGCGGACGAAGACGTTCCGCGATGGTTCTCCGCCACGCTGTGTATTGTGCTCAGGCGTCTGCATCATAGCGACTCTTCAACATGTGCTTGACCATGGTCGACACCGGCGTGCGCGACAGGATGCACAAGACCGGCATCCTGATGATAACCGCCTCCGCCATGGGCGTGAACAGCCAGTATGGCTGGGTCATGGTGACTGGTCAGCATGTATTTTGCCATGGTCGGCACCAGCGTGAACGACAGGATGAAGGAGGCGAGCATGGCGATGATGACCGCCTCTGCCATGGGCTTGAACAGGTAGACGGAGACGCCGGTGAGTCCGAAGAGCGGGAGCCAGACGATCGCGATGCACAGGGTGGCGACGAACGTCGGGACGACGATCTGATTGGCGGCGTCGACGATCGCCGTCTCCAGCGGCTTGCCCATTTCGAGATGGCGGTCGATATTCTCGATCATCACGATCGCGTTGTCGACCAGAATGCCGACGGCCAGCGCCAGACCGCCCAGGGTCATGACATTGATCGACTCTCCGAGCCAATGCAGGCCGATGATGGCGGTCAGCATGGACAGCGGGATCGAGGTCCACACGATGGCCGTGGCCCTCCATGAGCCAAGCAGCAACAGGACGATGAGGCCGACCAGCGCGCCGGCGGTCAGCATTTCGTG
>DASQGO010000049.1:0-8827 GCA_035632555.1 Nitrospiraceae bacterium
GGCTCGTGATGAACGACTTCACGATCATCGCTTCGACGGGCCGCAGGTCGGCGGGATTCATCTGCTCGCCGGGTTGGACGGGCCTGGCCGGATACCGATAGGCCGTCTGCATGTAATAGCCGGGGGCTTCCGTTTCGCTGAGGGTCAGATCCGCCAGCCACTTCACGCAGGCATCCGCCATCCAGCCAGGCGCAATGAGCCGCAACGGCGCGCCGTGCAGCAGCGGAAGCGGCTCGCCGTTCATTTTCACAGCGAGTATCGTATCGGGGTGCAGGGCCTTTTCGATGGGAATGCTTCGAAGAAAGAGCGGCGTGCTGGGCAGGACCGGACGGTCCGCGCCGAGCAGATGGAGGTGCTTCGCCTCAGCCTGGACGCCGGCTTTCGCGAGCACGTCGCGCAGCCGCACGCCAGTCCAGCTCGCGTTGCCCACGGCTCCCTTTCGCCATTGCACCCCGCTGGCGCGCGGCCGGTGGAACGCGCGGCCGTTGCCGCTGCACTGCACGACCGCGGTAACGCTGACTTCCTCGAAGCGGGAGAGATCGGACAGACTCAGGCTGAGCGCACGATCTGCCAGCCCCTTGATGCTCAACCGCCAGCGAGCCGGATCGATCCGGTCGGAAGGAGGCGGTCCGAAATGGCTGCGGACGAAAAACCGGTCGTTCGGCGTGATCCACGATGCGAAGGCTTCGACCGGTGTTTCCGCATCGTAGGGGCGGCTGACTTTCGTGACCAGCTTGTCGGCCGCAGCCGCGCGGCCCGACTCTCTCGTCCACGGAAGCCCCGAGACGACCGCGGCCAGCGCGGCGACGGCCCATTGCATGAACCGCCGCCGCGAGATACGACGGACGCCATCATCGCTCAACATCACTTCGCCAGGGTCCGCACGTATTGAATGAGCTGCCAGGCCTCGTCATCCGAAAGTCCAGAAAACGGCATCATGCCGGTGCCGGGCGACCCGTTCTTGATGATCCAGAACAGCTGTCCATCCGGAAGATCCGTCATCGTGGCTCCGCACGTGAAATTGCGCGGCGGCGGGACAAGTCCTCCGCCGAGCGGCCCGGCCCCGTCGCCTCTCGTTCCATGGCAGTTCATGCAGGCCAGCGGCTTGGCCGTTTCCATGAAGAGTTTTTTGCCGGCCTGGACGTGTTCGGCAGATGCAGGCAGCGGATTGACCTTCGCAAGGAACTCGCCTGGAGCTTGCTGCGTGTTGCGCGGTTGCGGACACACGCCGGAGGGCGAACCGGCCGGCGTGGCGATGGCCGCCTCGGCTCCGCCTTTGAATGTGACCTTCAAATAGGCGATAACGTCCGCGACACCTTGCTGGCCGAACGTGAGGCCCCAGTAGGGCATGCTGGTGGATTTCCCGACCGCGCGCCCGCCATGGTTCACCACATTATAGAGATACTCCATCGGCAGTTTGTCGAACGCCATGTTGGCATGCACCGCCGGCTTGGGCTCGAGCCCGGAAGCCGCCGGCCCGTCGCCATGACCGCTCGCGCCGTGGCACTGCATGCAATATTCCTTGTAGATGACCTTGCCCCGGTCTGCGCTCGCGTTTGCAAATTCTTTACTCGTCCATGGCTCGTAATATTTAAAATCCTTCACGCCCTGCACGGCCAGGAATCCGATGACGGCCCGCAACTGCGGCTCGGTGGCGTCCGCCAGGAACTCCCCGCTGTGCGGTGTGAAATCCTGCGGGTTTTGCCCAAAGCGGAACAGCCAGTCCAGATTGTAGCGTCGGCCGGACTCCACCAGCGAGGCGCTCTGCGGCCCCCCAACGACCCTGCCGTTCTCTTCGATGACGTGGCAGCCGATGCAGGCATGGGCCTTGTACGCCCCGCGTCCGAACTCCACCTCCATGGCCGTCACCTTCGAGGCATCGAACGCGCCGACTTTCACGCGGCGGTCCTTGTAATGTTTCTCAAAATAGTCCGCCAGCGCCTGCGCGTCGGGCTCCGAGACCGCCGGATGTTTCATCGCCCCCTGGGACAGGTCCCAGCGGTAACCCTTCGCATACAACGGCGCCTCTTTCCCGGTCAGCCACCCGATCAGCCAGGAGCGCTGGTACTTGCTCCCGGCCCACATGAGATCCGGCGCCTTCAATTTGAATCGGGAGTCCGGCTTGCCTTCGAAGCGGTGGCAGGACGCGCAGGAATTCTTGATGAGTTCCTTCGCGCGCGATTGATCCCCGGCGCGAAGCGGGTGGGATGACAGCAGCCCCGCCATCAGCACGCCCGCGGCGACGACGTACACGCCAAGATTCCTGAACGGTGAACTCACGCCTTGCTGCATTGCATCCTCCCGGTTAGGCCTGTTCCGCTGGTTCTCAAAGCGCTCTCGAACAATGATTCACGCCCCCGCTTTTCCGTGCGCGCCGGCCCTCGCATGGAGGTCAACCCGCACGGTCGGCGGCACCGCCAGCGACTGATGGACGGTGCATCCGTGCGCGACCTTCAGCAGCCGCTCCCGCTGCTCAACGGTCAATTCGGCCGGGAGGTTCAGCCGCAACGAGATCGCGCCGACACGATGCGGCTGCTCGGCCATGGTCCATTCCGTCTCGACGGTGAAGCCGTCGTGCGGAATCTGGTGCCGCTTGCAATAGCGTCCCACGAAATATGCGACGCAACCAGCCAGCGAGCCAACGAAGAGTTCCACCGGACTCATGCCGGCGTCCTGCCCGCCATCCTCCACCGGCTGGTCGGTGGCGACCCGGTGCGCCCCGCTGACGATATCGAATCTCGTCCCACCCCTGAACTCGATTTTCATATTGTCACCCTGCCGGACGCTTGAGACTCAGCACGTAGCTGGTCAGGTCGTTGAGGTCCTGATCGTTCAATGGAAACTTCGGCATGATCGAACCGGGCGAGACGGATTGCGGATCGCGGAAATGTTTCAGGTGCCACTCGCGCTCCGGCCTCGCGTCCCCGACAAATGACAGATCAGGCCCCACCGCACCGCCCTCGCCATGAATCCGGTGACAGCCGGTGCAGCCGAACCGTGTGAAGACGGCTTTCCCGCGCGCAACGGCGGGATCGACGCGCTGGATCGCATGGAGATCTCGCAGCGAAATCCCCAGCAATGCGAAGACCATCGTCAGAAACAACGCGCCGGCGCCCAATGCAAGGGGGCGATTTGCCAGACGCCGGGCCGGATTGCGGTCCAAAAGCGGCAGGAAGAACAGCGCGAGAAAAAACAGGGCCGGCAAAACCCAGGTTGCCAGCGGCTCCAGCGGTCCGTGCACATATTTCAACAGCTGGTAATAGAAAAGAAAGTACCATTCGGGAACCGGCACGAACGTGGTGTCGGAGGGATCAGCCTTGTCGGCCAGCGGAAAACTGACGGTGAGAGCCAGCGCGCCCACCGTAACAAAGATGGCCAGCATCACCACCGCATCCATGTAGACCTGACGCGGATAGAAGGTTTCGCTCCCACGCGATGCCCGTTCATCACTCCACGGTCCGGCCGGGCCGACGCGCCGGAGAATGAATAGATGGAGCAGCACCAGCGCGGCAATCGTGGCCGGCAGAAATAAGACGTGCACGGCGAAGAACCGGGAGAGCGTCAACGCACCCAATGTCTCTCCGCCGCGCAGGATGGGGACGGCGTAATCTCCAATAACTGGCACGGTGCCGACCATGTTGATTCCGATCTGTGTCGCCCAGTAGGCATTCTGATCCCAGGGCAGCAGATAGCCAGTGAAGGCGAAGCTCAACGTGATCAGAAACAGTACGACGCCGACCATCCACATGACTTCGCGCGGCGGCTTGTAGGCGCCGTAGAGGAACGCCTGGAGCATGTGCAGACCGATCGCCACGACCATCGCCGAAGCGCCCCAGTGGTGCAGGCCGCGGACAAAGGCGCCGAATGTCACCTGCTGCTCAATGAACGTGATGCTGTCGTAGGCGTGATCCGGCGTCGGCGCATAATAGACGGCCAGAAACATGCCGGTGATGGCCTGGAGGAGAAACAAAAAAAGCGTGGCCGAACCGAAGACGTAGATCCAGCTCGCACCGCCTGGGATCGGCTCATCGAGCAGCGTCCGCTCGACCGCTTTCAGTTTCAGCCGGCTGTCGAGCCACTCGTAGAGACGCGTCCTCATAACTCCACCGAGGTGGATAGGCCCGCCTTGAATTCTTTATAGATCACGAACAGACGGCCGTTTTCGATTTTCGTCGGGAGCACATCCAGCCGGCGCGGCGCCGGTCCGGCGAGCACCTTGCCGGTCGAGTCATACACGCTCCCGTGACAGGGACATTTGAATTTGCGGGACGCATCCTCCCACCGGTAGCCGCAGCCGAGATGGGTGCACATGGGGGACAGCACCGTCACCTGCCCGTCGGCCTGTTTGACCGCCCAGACCGCCTTGTGCGTCCGGCTTGCCATCCATCCGTCCTGGATCGTCTGCACATAATCCAGTTGTTTCGGAGTGCCTTCCGGCAGGTCGCCCGTCTTGCCGATCTCGACCCACGGCTGCTCCCGGCGCTTGAACGCCGGTGAGATCACATAGCCGATCAGCGGGACGGCCAGTCCCAGGCCAATCAAGGACGCGGCCGCGCCGGTCACCCAGCGGAAAAACGTCCGGCGCGTCCCCACTGGCGACGACAGTCCCGGCGTCAGCGGTTGCGGTTGCTTATCGCCTGTGCTCATTTCATGGCCTCCCCGCCTGCCCCCGTTCGCCGGTTGCGGCAGGCATTAGTGAAAACCGGTACAGATCGTGGCAGGTCGTGCACCGGGCCGTGATGCTTGACACACGATTCAGAATCTTCGCCATGTCTTCCTTCCGCGCGATCGCGTCGGCCAGCCGGTCCATGTCCTGATGCACGGACATGCCCATCTGCTTGAAGGGCAACGGCAGCTTCGCCATCATGGCCGGGTCCACGTCGGCCGCCATGCCCATTCCCGCTGCCCGCGCGGCATGCTCCGCTTCCTTCATGCCCTGCGCGGGATCGCTCAAACCCGTGATCACTCCATGGACCGCTTTGAGAAGTTCCCGCATTTCTCGCAAGACTCGATCCCGCTCCGACGGAGCCAGGGCGATCTCCGTCCGTCCATCCGTGCCCTGCGTTGCCCAGCCCTTCACGAATATCCATCCGACAATCGAGGCGGCAATCACCCACAGAACGATCGCGGCCATGCTTAAACTTCGCGCGGTCACCAGTTCCCCGTTACTTTCGCAACGTCTTCACGTACGCCAACACGTTCTGGATGTCCTGGTCAGACAACTGCCCCTTCCACGCCACCATCGCCGTCGGCGGCTTGCCGTTTTCGATAATCTTCAGCAAGTCAGCGTCTGATTTCTTCTTGCTCGCCGCGCTGGTGAAGTCGGCTGCCGGTGGGATGAGCACTTTCCCTGTCGGGCCATCTCCCTTCCCCTGAGGCCCGTGGCAGGCCAGCCAGCGTTGCTCATATACAGCCTTCCCCTTTCCAGCATCGCCACCGGCTCCCGACGCAGACTGAATCAGCATTAAAAACCCTGCTGCAAATCCACCGAATGCGCACATGTGCTGAGGTTTCATTTTTTATTCCTGGCCAGATCGAATCCGGCTCTCCTCGCTTTCTCAGTGCGATTGGCATGCCACGCTCCGGGCTTATGTACAAGAAATATCCCAGTGAAGACACATGGTTGGAGGAGTTCGTGAAGAGCCTCGGAAAGATTGGAGCCAAAGGCCACAAGACAACCATTTCGTTCTGGCGCGAAACGCCACAGGGTGGTGTTTCCAAACGATGGCGTAACTAAGCAGGACGCTTGCTCTCTGTCGCTAAGCTTCGAACCACCGGAAAAAATACACGCAGAAGCATGCTCACATTCTACCGTATGAGTGGAGTGCCGGGAAGACGTTTCAAAGGGATGTCCCGCGACAGCGAATCGCATGCCCTGTTGCGTAAGGCTACAGGAACAGACGCATTCGTTTATCGAGAGATTCGATTCCGCCCTTGCTATCCCCGATGTTTTGCGTTGGCTGCAGTCGTCTTTCTCGAAAGCTATCAGTAACTTAGTCTTGTCTATTCCGGTGCTGGCCAGCCCCATGCGCGAGGGAAACCAGTCTGGCACCCGTGTTGCAATTCCTCGTACCAGTGAGAGCAAGCTGGGCTGACTGATAGCGGTGTGTTATCGGTGGAACGCCAGCAAAGTTGATAGTTTTACCACTTCAACCACAGGGGGTAGTTATGCAGAGCAGGATATTGCAAGGGTTGCTGGTTCCGTTCGCGATGGGGGCCGTGACCTTGTCGGTGGCGGGGTTCGATGGACGATCCATCGTCCAGGCTGCGGAGCCTGAGATGAAGGTCGAGGTCACGATCACGGACAAGGGATACGAGGTGAAGGGCCATACGACGGCCGGCTCGTTGACGGCGATCGTGGTCCGCAACAAGGGCTCGATGACCCACGGGATCAGTTCACCGCTGTTCAAGGAGGGAGTCGTCAAGAAGGAAGGCGATGGCGTGGAGATCAGGGGCCCGAAGGGCAAGGGGTTCAGGGCCTATCACCTCGACGCGGGGCAGACCATGACCCTGTACTTCAAGAAGGAGTCCCGTCCTGATCCGGCGACTGGAATCAGTGAAACGGTGCAGGTCCCCTTCTGGTGTGACATTCACACCCACATGAAGGGTGAATTCCTGGTCGTGGAAACGAAGGGCGAGGTCGGCGGCGGCTGAGTGCTTTCATCTACCGCCTGAAATGGCGGGTCGCGTGATGGGTGCATCGCGCGACCCGTTTTTTTGCGATGAATCGTGAGCGCAAGCAGAATCGCGATCAGGATCAGCTTGACGGCCAGAACAGCCGGCCGGCCGCCGGGGTCCCCGTATGACCATCCCCGGCTCAGCAGCAACAGCGGCCCCGTCGTCAACAACACGCCGATGGCGACCCATACGACAAGGCGGAACCGCAGGGCTACCGCCCGGATCAAGGCGCCGCGCTGCGATGCAAAGGGCTCATGTCTCAGAATTGGCACGAGCACGAGCGACAGGAACACCATCCCGCCGATCCAGGCCACGGCCGCGAGGAGATGAAGCCAGACGAGGAGGAGTGTCATCCGTCACTCGTCATTCTTGATCCGCTCTCGGCCAGGCGACGACAATCAACCCGTGCACTCTCTGCTCAGCGATCCTGCTTCTTGATCATCGGATCGATTTCCCTCTTCGTTTCCTCCGGCACGTTATAGCGAACGTACGCATGTTCCAACACCTCGTTGGCGTAGAGCCGCCCGGTTGGGGCTGGGATCACGATATGTGTCTCCACCGTCTTGCGGGGGCCGATGGTGACGGTTTGCTCCGTCGTGCTGCGGACATAGGGATGCCAGACGACCAGCTTATAGGTGCCCGGCGGTACATTGGCCATCGTGAACCGGCCCTGCTCGTCTGTCTTGGCAAAGTACGGATTGGTGACGGCCAGGCCCCAACTCTCCATGTAGGCGTGGAAGCCACATTGCATGACGAAGATCCGGCGGTTTTTGCTGAGATTGACCAATTGTTTCATCGGCGCCCCGGCCATGTGTTTGTGGTACATCGCGGCATCACTGCGCTCCTTGAAGTTGCGCGGATGTTGCGGATTCATCGGCAGCGGCACGTTGAACAGCACGCGCGGTCCCATATGGGAGGTCTCGTAGGCCTGAATGCGTGCATGACAGGGTCCATGTTGACCACCGTCGCTTCGATTTGCGGAAGGCCCCCTTCGTCGAAGGGTTTGCCTGCGCTGATCCCCTCCAGATAGACCACCACCTCGCGAAACTCGCCCGCCGGCCCGACCTGGAACGGTTGCAGGATGCGCCAGCCTTGCCCGTCGGAAATGCGGCCGCAGTACAGAGGGTCCGGCAGCGTCGTCAGGTTATAGCCTTTCGGCTTGGGCACCTTGCCGGACAACGTGACACGCCCAGTCAACGTGCCGCCGTCCCTGACAGTGATTTCTTCGTACGCCAATGCGGACGCCGCACCGGCCAGCAGCACGGCGAGCGCCATCACCGCAATGAATCGCATGGTCATCATGAATTTGGCCTCCAGAAAAAGAACGGGGAAGCCACGCGATGCATGCGGCTTCCCCCTTCCTATTGCACCACGTCCCCGCTTACTTCAACGCAGCGGGGATGACTTGCGGCTCCGGGAATACATCCGCCCTCCGGCCCCTGCCGTCGGCGCCGCTCAGCGAGAGAATCCGCCGATCGTCGGATGGCAGTACACGGAGATAGCCCCACTGCCCAGCCTGGACATAATTCAGCCGGGCATTGGCCCAGACGTAATCCCCCGGCAGCCGGTACGGACCGCCGGCACCCTGACGGAGAAACACGTCCAGCGTCTCAGAACCGGCGAACTCCACCACGCTGATCATGTCGGCGCCCGGCATGTAGGGCTCGATCGGCCACTCGTGGCCTTCGACCTGGAACATGCCGTTCTGCTCGCTATTGGCGCCGATCACGTGGATCCGCACCGGATCGCCCGCATGCGCCTCGATCAGCGGCGTGACGGGATCCTCGGGCTTGTCCACCTTGCATGGCTGGAAGATTTTATCCAGCGTGCAGCCCTGCTCCTCGCGGTACTTCTCCGGTTCGGCCCGGTAGTTGACCGCGGTCAGGCCCGCGACGTTCTGGACGTAGGGCATGAAACTCGTCCCGATGATGTTGTCCTCGTCCTGGAAGAAGAGGGCCACATCCCGGTAGTTCCGCTTGCCCGCGTTCTCCGGCAGGTTGTGATCGACGATCACGTCCGCCCGCCAGCTGTTCTTCTCGGAGATGTCCTGTCCGGTCACCGGATCGCGGTACTGCGATCCGCGAGGCCCGACGACCACCGCGCCATACAAGCCGTTGCGCGGGTTGACCACGATGTTCCCGCCGTCCCA
>DASQGO010000050.1:0-7502 GCA_035632555.1 Nitrospiraceae bacterium
TGCGGCTCAGTTCAGCGCGTTCAACGCCGACCCGGCTTTGAACCACGTGATCTGCTGCTCCGTCATGCTGTGGTTCGTTTGAATTTTGACTTCCTTGCCGTCTTGCTTGTGGATGACGACCGTCACCGGCTTGCCCGGCGCGAGCTTGGCGAGATCCACGACGCTCAAACGATCGTGCATCTCGATCTTGTCATAGTCCTTCGGATCGGCGAACGTGAGCGGGAGAATCCCCTGCTTCTTGAGATTGGTCTCGTGAATGCGGGCGAAGCTCTTGGTCAGCACGGCCCGCACGTTAAGGAACCGCGGCGACATGGCGGCATGCTCGCGGCTGCTGCCCTCGCCGTAATTCTCGTCGCCCACGACGATGGACCCGATGCCCTTCGCCTTGTACCGGCGCGCGATCGCGGCAATCGTCAGGTTGCCTTCGTTCGCCAGCACGTCGGTGCCCTTCCCCGGCTCGCTCGAAAAGGCGTTGGTGGCGCCGAGGAACATGTTGTCGCTGATCTTGTCCAGATGGCCACGGAACTTGAGCCAGGGGCCGGCCGGAGAAATGTGGTCCGTGGTCGTCTTGCCCTTGGTCTTGATGAGCAACGGCAGCTTGTCCATATTCTTGCCGTCCCAACGCGGGAACGGCTGCAGCAACTGCAGCCGCTCGCTGGTCGGCGGAATGTCCACCGTCAGCTTACCACCGTCCTCCGCCGGCGCGATATACCCCTCCTCGCCCTTCGCAAAGCCCTTGGCCGGCAATTCCTCGCCCTGCGGCGGCTGGAATTTGAATTCCTTGCCATCGGCGCCCTTCATCGTCTGGTGCACCGGATCGAAGTTGAGATCGCCGGACAGCGCGTAGGCCGTGACGATCTCGGGGCTGGCCAGGAACGAGAGCGTTTCGTTGATGCCGTCGTTGCGGCCGGGGAAATTCCGGTTGAAGGAGCTGACGATCGACTCGGCCTTGCCCTTCACCGCGTCCGCCCGCTTCCACTGGCCGATGCAGGGGCCGCAGGCGTTCGCCAGCACCGTCCCGCCCATCTGTTCGAAGGTCTCCAGGAAGCCGTCGCGCTTCATCGTATGGAAGATCCGCTCTGAGCCTGGCGAAATCAGAAACGGCGTCCTCGCCTTGAGGCCGGCCTTCAGGCCCTGCTTGGCGATGTGCGCCGCGCGGCCGATGTCTTCGTAGGAGGAATTGGTGCAGCTGCCGATCAGCGCCGCCTTCAGTTGAACCGGATACCCTTTCTCCTTCGCTTCCGCCGCCATCTTGGAGACGGGCCGCGCCAGATCGGGCGTGTGCGGACCGACCACGTGCGGCTCGAGCTTGGAGAGATCGATCTCGACGACCTGGTCGAAATGCTTCTCCGGCGACTTGTAGACGTCCGGATCGGCCACGAGCAGGTCCTTGTGGGCCATGGCGAGGTTGGCGATGTCCGCCCGGTCCGTGATGTTGAGATAAGCCACCATCTTCTGGTCGAAGGGAAACACCGACGTCGTCGCGCCCAGTTCGGCGCCCATGTTCGTGATCGTGCCCTTGCCGGTCGCGCTGATCGTTTCGGCGCCGGGGCCGAAATACTCCACAATCTTGTTCGTGCCGCCCTTCACGGTCAGCAGGCCGCACAGATAGAGAATGACGTCCTTCGGGGAGGCCCAGCCGCTCAGCCTGCCCTTGAGATGCACGCCGATCAATTTCGGATGCAGCACTTCCCAGGGCAATCCGGCCATCACCTCGCCGGCGTCCGCGCCGCCGACGCCGATCGCCAGCATGCCCAAGCCGCCGCCGTTCGGCGTGTGCGAGTCGGTGCCGATGATCAGGCCGCCGGGGAACGCGTAGTTCTCGAGCACCACCTGATGGATGATGCCGGCACCCGGCTTCCAGAACCCGATGCCATATTTTTTGGCCGAAGACGAGAGGAAGTTGTAGACCTCCTTGTTCTCGTCCATCGCGCGCAGCAGGTCTTTCTGCGAGCCGACTTCCGCGCGGATCAAATGGTCGCAGTGGATCGTGCTCGGCACCGCCGCCTTCGGCTTGTTGGCCTGCATGAACTGCAGCATGGCCATCTGGGCCGTCGCGTCCTGCATGGCCACGCGATCCGGGCGCAGCGCCAGCATGGCCTTGCCGCGCTCCCAGACCTGCGTGTCGAAATTGTCCGCATGCGACACGAGGATTTTTTCCGTGAGCGTCAGCGCGCGGCCGAATTTCTTGCGCGCCTTCTCGGTGATCCCGGGCATCTTTGCGTAGAGTTTCTTCACCATTTCAACCGACATGATACCTCTCCCACTCGCATCGGACGACGGGCGGCGGGCCGGACATTGGAGCGGAAACCGCGTTCCTCCCCACTGCCTGTTGCCCCACGCCTGTTGCCCTTTTTAACGGCGGCACTTCCCTCCATCTACTTTAACGGAGGGACCTCCCGCCTTTTAGGCGCCGCGTAGTTCACGAGATAATCGAACAGGCGGATCAGGCGGCTGTCCTGCCGCTTCTGGTCCACCCAGTGGCCGATCAGGCCGATCGTCCGGGCCAGAATGAAGAACCCGTTCAAGCTGTCCACCGGGAAGCCGATGTCCACCAGCACGGCGGCCATCGTGCCGTCCACGTTCAGGATCAGGTTGTCCTTCTTCGCCGCCGTCACCTGCTCCACCTGCAGGGCAAAGTCGAGGCAGGGCGTCTTGATGTTCAGGCTCTTCACGTAGCCGACCAGTTCCTTCACGCGCTTGTCCGGATTGCGCAGGCTCTTCACGCGATGGCCGATGCCGGGCACCGGCCCGACGTTCTTCTTCATGTAGGCCAGGAATTCGTCCACGCTCATCTTGTGGTCCACCGCGTACTTGAACCAGCGGCCCGCGTCCGTGACCGCGCCGCCGAAGCGCGGCCCGATCATGATCATGCCCGCCGCCACCGCCTGCGAAAGGCCGATGCCGGCGCAGGCCGCCAGGATCGTCGCGTAGGCGCCGCTGACGCAGGGGCCGTGGTCGGCCGAGAGCATCAGGATGCGCTTGACGATTTCAGCTTCCTGCTTGCTGATGAGCCGCTTGTCCCAGAGCAGCCCGATGATGTGGGGAATCTCATAGCCCTTGTTGATCAATTCGGAAGCGGGATAGCCGTCGTAGCAGGGCTCATCGCCGCGGTCGTCGCTGATCGTGGTGCGGATCAGCGGCGCGACGATGACTTCGTTGTCCTTCATCGCCTGTTCGACCGTCTTCGGCAGCTTCGGAACGTCCGCCGCCGCCACCTCGGCCGCCGGCTTGACCTGTCCGCTCTTGACCAGTCCCTCGTAAGTTTCCTTGATGGCCGGACCCAATGCGCCAAACGTTTCCGGCACGATCGCACCGGCTTTCTTGAGCGCGTCCGATTTGGACCTGGCCGAGCCCTCGCCCTTCATGCCTTCCTTCGCGCCGGCGTGGCCGAACTTCATGCCCTTCGGCAGGCTCTCTTGGCAGAATCCCGACACGACCGCGAGTAATTTGATGCGCCGCTTCTTGGCGCCGTACCATTCGGCCGCCCGCTCTTCCAGGTCTCCGCCCATCTCGCCGACGATGACGACCGCCTTGGTCTGCAGGTCCTGCTCGAACATTTCGAGATAGCTGACATAGTCCGTGCCCGGGTAGGCGTCGCCGCCGATGCCGATGGCCGTCGTGATGCCGTCTGCGAACTGCGAGCAGATCCAGATGATCTCGTTGGACAGGCCGCCCGACTTCGTGATGACGCCGAACGACCCTTCTCGGTAGAGCTTGCAGGAGACGAGATTGTCGTAGGCTCCGCCGATCACGCCCAGCCGGCAGGAGCCCGCCGAGATGATGCCGATGGACGAGGGCCCGTTGAAAACTTTTCCGAGCTTGGTGGCGTGGCGGGCCAGCAGCTTCGCGTCTTTTTCCGGCACGCCTTCCGTGATCATGGAAACGACCTTGATCTTGGGATCGTTCAACGCCTCCATGCCGCCAGCGCAGGCCCGGTCCGCGCCGATGTAGACGAGGCTGGTGTTGATTTGCGGATGATGCTTGGTCGCCTCGGCCACGGTCTTGTAGACCGGGATCGTGATCAGGCCGCTGCCATAGGGAATCTCGTTGGTCTTGCCCGCGTCAGGTGGATAGACGAAGGCGTCCACGTACAGCGACTTCTTATTGAGGTAGCAGAACTCGGCCATCCGGCGCGCGGCATTCTGCCCGGCCACGCCGCCCTGAATGACCACATGGGTGTCTTTGTTTGCCAGAATGCTCATCCGGATTTCCCCTTCGTCCTTTCGTCGATCTTGGTTGCGGCCGGAGGGCTACTTGCCCTGCAGCGCCATGTCCACGATGTCCGTCAACGGCGTTTTCCGGTCGTAGACGTGGATGTCGAATCCTTCGTCCTTCAGCTTCCGCATGAGCTCCAGGCCTTCCTTCTCGTTGGGACCGCCGCGGCGGACCCAGATCTTCACACCCTTGAGCTTGCCGTCGCTCTTGGCCTTGCGGAACCCGGCGATGATGCCGCCGAAGGTTTTCTTGACGTCGGTAAAATTGGCGATCGCGCCGCCGACAATGATGTGCTTGATGTCGGGCAGGGATGCCACCTTCTCGGTGAGGACTTCCACGGCCCAGTCCGGCGGATCGCCGGAATACTCGGCGTAGTTGGCGAGCTTGCCGCCCCGCGCCACGACGGCGTCGGAGTAATAGACGCTGGCGCCGCCGCCGGCCGGCAGCATCGCGATGTTGCCGCCCGGAATCTGGATGAACTTGACCGAGCCCTTGATCTTGGAATCCACCCCCATGACGTCGAGCTCGTCCTTGGTGTAGGCGCGCCCGAATTCGGCGGCGAACGAAAAATTCCAATCCGGGTGCCGGAACTTGGCGTCGCCGTCCAGCAGCGTCACGGCATCCAGCGCGACCAATTCCCCGTCGCCTTCGCGGGCCACGACCGGATTCACTTCCAGGTACTGCGCATCCTCGCTGTCGAAGCACGTGAACATTTTCCCGGCGAACTCGGCGACTTTCTTCACCAGCCCGCCGGAGAACCCCGCGGCCTTCGCCAGTTTCTCCAGCGCGGCTTCGGACGGCTTTTCGCCGACCTCCACCTGCAATTTCTTGACGCGGTCCCAGTTGGATTCGACTTCGATGCCGCCGCAATTGGCGACCAGTACTTCGGAGCCTTCGCGCGTGGACTTGACCGCGACGTAATACTCCTCCTTGTGCGTAACCATCTCGGAGACGATGACCTGCGTGACGGTGATGCTGCCGACCTGGCGGCCGAGCATCTCCTTCGCCGCCGCCACTGCGCCCTTCAGATCCAGCCCGACCTTCACCAGGCCCAGCTTGAAGCGGGAGCCCAGCGCCTCGTGCGCCTTGGCGACCAGTTTGGATTTCTTCAGCCAGTCATTGACCTCGCCGAGCTTCGCCAGCTCGTCCGCCGACGCCACGACCACATAGTGGGGAACGGTGATGCCCCACTTCTTCATCAACCCCATACCGGGGCCTTCGAGTACCTTCGCCATGCATCTACCTCTTGGTTTTTTGAATGAAATCCGCGGTCGAAAGAGGCGCAGTGTAGCGGAGTCTTGCTGCTAACTCAATCCACCAAACGGACTACCGGCCCTTAACAAAAGGCCTATCGAACCCCTTTCCACGAGCTATGTAAGTCGCTGAAATTACAAAAGAAGAAATCAAGTCTAGGCGATTAGATGGGAGCCAGTCAAGAGAGAAAAATGGCTACTTTCGCTGGCAGACGGGACAGTAAAAGGAGCTGCGCTGGTCCGCGCCGAGAAGCCGCCTGATCGTCCCGCCGCAGCCTGACGGACAACGCGTTCCTTCCTTGCCATACACCAAGTGCCGGTGCTTGTAGCGTCCCTCGCTTCCGTCCGGCGCAAAAAAGTCCCGCACGCTGGAACCGCCATCCTTGATCGCCTGGGCCAGCACCTGCCGCATGACGCGGTAGAGCCGCCGCAGGGACGGCTCGTTCACGCGGCCGGTCAGGCGCGCCGGATGAAGCCGGGCGCGGAACAAAATTTCATTCGCGTAGATGTTGCCGATGCCCGCGATCACTTGCTGATGCATGAGCAACGGTTTCAGGCGCCCGCGCCGCCCGCGCACGAGCGAGCGGAAGTCCCCCCACGACACGGTCAAGGGATCGCAGCCGAACCGGCGCGAGACAAACTGTTCGAGGCCCGGGCGGTCCAGCAGATAGAGGCGTCCGAAACGGCGGGGATTCCAATAGCGGAGATCGGAGGCCTGCCCGCCGTCCAACGTCAGAACGAGATGCGTGTGTTTCTGATAGCGGGGCGCGAGCGGACCGAACAGCAGCAGCCCCGTCATGCCCAGTTCGGCGACGAGATAGCGCGTGTCCCGCGCCTTCTCCAGCGCAATCGCCACGCTCTTCCCATAGCGATCGACTCCGGAAACGCGCGCGCCGCGATACCACTCCAGCGTGTCAAACCCCAGCCGGATGATATCCTCGCGCCCCACCCAGCACTCTTTAATGGTGGCGCCGAGGATGCGCTCACGCAGCTGCCGGGCGGCGACTTCCGCTTCGGGCAGCTCAGGCATGGGGAGACTGTTCCTTGCGGCCGTCCGTCCGCATTTGCAGAACGGACTGGATCGTGTCTTCCAGGTGAGGCAGCGGCGTCGCGCCCGGCCGCCGCGATTTGAGCAACTGGAGGGCGTCGGAATAGCTCATTCCCTTCACGCAGCAGAGATAGGCAATAATCATGGAGACCGACCGGCCCATGCCGGCCCGGCAGCAGACCATAATGTTCTTTTTCGGTGTGTGCTGCTCCAGCCATGCGACCGCCTCATAGACCTGTTGCGGAGTCGCCTGGCCGAATTCAACCATCGGAATCTTGTGAAACAGCACGCCGTCGGGAGGCGTGACGTCATGCTCCGCGGCGAGAAACAGCAGGCCCTGCACAAACGAGGGCGGCTTCTTCGCGTCTTCGACGTTGCCGACCAGCAGGGATTCGGTGACGTGATGCATGGAACATATTATAGCGAGAGCCGCTTCCCCGGCGCGACTGATTTTCTGGCGGTTGCGGATTGGAAGAGAGGGGCACTATACTGCCGCAAGAGTCATTTCATGGCCAATCCAACACCAGAAACCGTTTCGGCCCGCCTGAGCGGCGTCCGCTGCGCCATCTGCAAGACCAGTGAGTTTTTTATCGATTCGCGTAGCGTCAAGCCGGATGGCGAATGGAAGGGCGTCTGCAAAAAATGCTTCTACAGCTTTCCGGTCCATGCCGACATGGAATTCTACCAGCGCACTCAACCGGACATTCCCTATCTGATGAAAACCATCCCCTGTCCCAAGTGCCAGAAAGCCGGCGTTACGCTGGATTTCCGGATCATGCTCTCGGTGCGGGAGGCCTACTACTTCGTCACCTGCAAGGCCTGCGGACACCAGTTTCCGGAGAAATCCACGCTGGAATCATTTGAATAGGGTCAATGACATTGGGTGGTGTATACTGAAGCCATGAGCGACAAGAAACCCAAAGAGCCGGCCCCTCCCCAAAAACCCCGCAAGGAGATCCCGCTCGTCTCCGTCCCGCACGACC
>DASQGO010000051.1:0-4792 GCA_035632555.1 Nitrospiraceae bacterium
GCGCCGGGCAAGCCGGTGACGGTCGTCATCCACAAGCAAGACGGCAAGGAAGTCAAAATTCAAACGAACCACAGCATGACGGAGCAGCAGATCACGTGGTTCAAAGCCGGGTCGGCGTTGAACGCGCTGAACTGAGCCGCAAGGACGCATGGCTGAGATCGACAAGGAAAACGTCATCGACCAGGAGGAAGTCCTCCGGCCGAAGATGGTCACGGTGGAGATCGCCGGCAAGAAGTACGACGTGCCGGAGGGCATCACCGTCATCAAGGCCCTGTGGTATGCGGGGCAGGAGGTCGTGCGCGGCATCGGCTGCCTGGGCGGCTTCTGCGGCGCCTGCGCGACCTACTACCGGACGAAGGATGATCCCAAGGTAAGAACCTGCCTGGCCTGCCAGACGGCGGTGCAGGACGGGATGTCGTTCTCCATGATGCCGCCCTTCCCGGCGCGCAAGGCGATCTACCAGATGGCTGAATTGAAGCATCCCAAGCAGGACCTCTTTACGCTCTACCCGGAAGCGCCGCTCTGCCGCAATTGCAACGCCTGCACGGAAGCCTGCCCGCAGAAGATCGACGTGCGCGAAGGCGTGTGGAAGGCCGTATTCGGCGACTTCAAGAGCGTGTCGGAGATGTTCATGGACTGTGTCATGTGCGGGCTTTGCGCGCCGGTCTGCATCGCGGACATCGCGCCCAGTCTTGTCGCGCTCTACGCCAGCCGGGTTCAGGGCGCGCATTTTACGGACAAACCGGAGCGGCTGGAACACAGGATCAAAGAAATCGCCGACGGCAAGTACAAGGACGAGTGGGCCCGCGTCATGAAGATGAACGAGCAGGAACTGGCGAAGGTCTGCGCGGAATTGAAGTAGATGGAAATCCACGCGCTCCAGCAAATCGTCCACAAGACCCGCGACGCCCGCCGCAAGCAGACGCTCCCCAAATATGCGCCGGCCGAGCGGGACACGCTGATCAAGAAATACCATCCCGATTTCCGCGAAAGCGCCTATCGCCCGATCGCGTTCGGGCCGAACGCCGGGGAAAAAACCGTCCGCGAGCTGGCGGCGTTGCTCGAAGGCGACAGCCCCGTGCCGACGGGCCAGGACCTCACGCCCGCCCACGCCTGCGACGTGCTGGTGGTCGGCGGCGGCGGGGCCGGCTGCGCCGCCGCGCTGCACGCGTATGCGCAGGGCGCCAAGGTGATGCTGGTCACCAAGCTCCGGCTCGGCGATTCCAACACCGTCATGGCGCAGGGCGGCATGCAGATCGCGGTGACGAACGAAGATTCCCCGGTCACGCATTTCCTCGACACGCTCAAGGGCGGCCACATGAAGAACGACCACGACCTGCTCAAGGTCATGGTCGAGGAGGGGCCGTCCATCGCCAAGTGGCTGCTGAGCCTGGGCGTGCTGTTCGACCGGGACGCGGACGGCAACCTGCACGTGAAGAAGGGCGGCGGCAGCTCCAAGCCGCGTCTGCTCACGGCGTCGGATTACACCGGTCTGGAGATCATGCGGGTGCTCAAGGACGAGGTGCTGAACCAGAAGATTCAGCTGCTGGAATTCTCCGCCGCGGTCGAGCTGCTGAGCGACGGCAAGGGCACGTGCACCGGCGCGGTGCTGCGCGACCTCGACAACAAGCGGTTCATCGTGGTGGCGGCCAAGACGGTGATCCTGGCCACGGGCGGGATCGGACGGCTCCACATCCAGGGGTTCCCGACCAGCAACCATTTCGGCGCCACCGGCGACGGCCTGGCCATGTCCTACCGCATGGGCGCCAAGCTGATGCACATCGACACGTTTCAATACCACCCGTCCGGGGCGGTCTATCCCGAACAGTTGATCGGCGCGCTGGTCACGGAAGGCATCCGCTCCGAGGGAGGCCACCTCGTCAATTCCAAGGGCGAGCGGTTCGTCAACGAGCTGGACACGCGCGATGTGGTGTCGTCCTCGATCATCCGCGAATGCGAGGAGGGCCGCGGCATCCGGACCATGTCGGGGCGGATCGGCGTGTGGCTCGATACGCCACTGCTGGAAGCGGAGCAGGGCGAAGGGACGCTGAACAAGCACTTTCCCGCGATGGTGCGTCAGTACGAGCGCTTTGGGATCAACATCGCCAGGGACCCGGTGCTGATCTACCCGACGCTGCACTACCACAACGGCGGCGTGAAAATCGACACGCACGGCGAATCCGACGTGAAAAATCTCTTCGTGGCCGGCGAAGCGTCGGGTGGATTGCACGGGCGCAACCGTCTGATGGGCAACTCGCTCCTGGATTTGATGGTCTATGGCAAACGCTCGGGTCTCGCGGCCGCCGCGCGAGCCCAATCCGGTTCGCAAGGCAAGCTGACTTTGGAACATGTGAAGAAGTTCAAGGACGAAGCCAAAAAGCACCACGCGTCCCAGGACGTTGTCTCGCCGATGCTGTTTCCCGCCTACGCCAAAAAAGAATAGCGGCGGTCTTTCCAAAGGAGCCTCATGAACGTTCATGAATTCCAGGCCAAGTCGTTGTTTGCGCAGTTCGGCGTGCCCGTGCCGCGCGGCAAGGAGGTCAAGACACCGCTCCAGGCCGAAAAGTGGGCCAAGGAGTTGAGCAGCCCCGTCTACGTCGTGAAGGCGCAGATCCACGCGGGCGGCCGCGGCAAGGCAGGCGGGGTCAAGATCACCAAGAATCAGGCCGACGTGCCGGGGCTGGCTAGGGAACTGATGGGCAAGACGCTGGTGACGCACCAGACCGGGCCGAAGGGCCGCAAGGTCCGCCGGCTGCTGATCGAAGAAGGCGCCGGCATCGCCAAGGAACTGTATCTGAGCCTGCTCGTGGATCGGGACACGGGCTGGCCGATCGTCATCGCCAGCACGGAAGGCGGCATGGAAATCGAAGAAGTCGCCGCGCACACGCCGGAAAAAATCATCAAGGAGCCGATCGATCCGGCAGTCGGGTTCCAGGGCTACAATGGCCGCAACGTCGCCTTTGCGCTGGGACTCCATACCATCGAGCCGGCGGTCATCAATCCCTTCGTGCAAATGCTCGGCAACCTGTACAAGCTCTTCATGGACAAGAATGCGGCGATGGTCGAGATCAATCCGCTGGTCATCACGACCGACAAGAAGCTGGTCGCGCTGGACGGTAAAGTAAGCTTCGACGACAACAGCCTCTTCAAGCACCAGGACATCCAGGCCATGCGCGACTTGAACGAGGAGGAGCCGCTCGAGATCGAGGCGACGGCGAACAATCTCAATTACGTCAAGCTAGACGGCAACATCGGCTGCATGGTGAACGGCGCAGGCCTCGCCATGGCGACGATGGATGTGATCAAGCTGGCGGGTAGCGAGCCGGCCAACTTTCTCGACGTGGGCGGCGGCGCGACGAAGGAAACGGTCGCGGCGGGTTTCCGCATCCTGCTCAAGGACAAGAACGTCAAGGGCATTTTCATCAACATCTTCGGCGGCATCGTCCGTTGCGAGCGGATCGCGCACGGCGTGATCGAGGCGGCCAAGGAAGTGAAGATCACCGTGCCGCTGGTCGTGCGTCTGCAGGGCACGAATGCGGAAGAGGGTCGCAAGCTGCTCAAGGATTCCGGCCTCAAGCTGGACGTGGCGGACGATCTGTGGGAAGCGGCGCAGAAGATCGTCGGGATGACGGGCAGGAAACGAGCCAAACCTGCGGCGGCGGCTGGAGGAGCGCACTCATGAGCATTTTGGTTAACAAGAACACGCGGGTGGTGGTTCAGGGCATCACCGGCAAGGAGGGCTCCTTCCACGCGACCCAGTGCAAGGCCTACGGCACGCAGGTCGTGGCCGGCGTCACGCCGGGCAAGGCCGGGCAGGAAGTCGAAGGCATCCCGGTGTTCAACACCGTGCGCGATGCCGTGAAGAAAACCCAGTGCGACACGTCGCTGATCTTCGTGCCGCCGCCCTTCGCCGGCGACGCGATTCTGGAAGCGGCCGATGCCGGCATCAAGCTCGTCATCTGCATCACCGAAGGCATCCCGGTCAACGACATGGTGCGTGTGAAGCGCGCGCTGCGCGGGCGGCCGGTCCGGCTGATCGGCCCGAACTGTCCGGGCGTCATTACGGTGGACGAGGCCAAGATCGGCATCATGCCGGGGTTCATCCATAAAAAGGGCGTCGTGGGCGTGGTGTCGCGCAGCGGCACCCTGACCTATGAAGCCGTTCACCAGCTGTCGACGCTGGGGCTTGGCGAAACCACCTGCGTGGGCATTGGCGGCGATCCGGTCAACGGGACGAGCTTTGTGGACGTGTTGCCGCTGTTCGAGCAGGATCCGGAAACCAAGGCCATCGTCATGATCGGCGAGATCGGCGGCGATGCCGAGGAAAAGGCTGCCGAATTCATCAAGAAGCACATCCGCAAGCCGGTCGTCAGTTTTATCGCCGGCATCACGGCGCCTCCCGGACGCCGCATGGGCCATGCCGGCGCAATCATCTCGGGCGGCAAGGGCACAGCCTCGGAGAAGATGAAGGCGCTCGAAGCCGCCGGCGTACGGGTCTGCAAGAATCCGGCGGAAATCGGCACGACCGTCAAGGCCGCGCTGGGACGCTAGCAGGCACCGGACAAAAGCCTCTCGTGTTTGTGAAAGCTTCTCTTCTCATCACGGTGGTCCTGGCGGGCGCTCTGATCGGTGCGTCTGTCGGTGTGGCCGTCGAGGAGACGACCGAGCAGCTGATCGAAATCCAGGCGCTGCATCAGCAGGCGGCGGTCGAATCCATGCACGTGCAGGACAAGGCTGATCCCCACATCAAGTGGACGGCGAAACGGAAAGCCGACCCTGGGGACGACGAGCG
>DASQGO010000052.1:0-9073 GCA_035632555.1 Nitrospiraceae bacterium
CGGCGGCCAGCACTGGCTGCCTCACAACGTGGGGCTGAAGGAGCACGTCTCCTACGTCAACCAGTTCGTCTTCCACCCGATCCGGAGCGAAACCATCTATCTCGCCACGACGGTGGGCGTCTTCCGCACGACCGACGGCGGACGCAGCTGGGACGAACAGATGGCCGGCATGAAGGAAGTCCATATCGTCGTGACGCTGGCGATGGATCCGAAGGATCCGCGCGTGCTCTATGCCGGGACAACCGGCGGCGCCTACCGCAGCTCCGACGGCGCAGCGTCATGGCAGAAGGTCAACCGCGGCCTGATTCCGGAAGAGATGCTGGACGCCTCGCTTGCGCTGGGCGTCAACACGCTCGTCGTGGATCCCGTGGACTCGAACATCGTGTATGCCGGCACGACCAACGGCCTGTTCAAAACGATGACCCGCGCCGACTCATGGACGCGGATCGGGCAGTCGCTGCCCGATCAATTCATCAGCAGCCTGGTCATTCATCCGACGCAGCACACCACCCTTTACATCGGCGGGCGGGCCGGTGTGCAGAAAAGCATGGATGGGGGGCAGACCTGGCAGGCCATGAATGCAGGTTTGGCGACCCTAAATATCCGCACGCTCGTCATGAGCCCCAGCGAACCGCAACTTCTTTATGCGGGCACAAACGGGAGCGGTCTCTACCGCTCGACCGACGGCGCCGCCGCGTGGACCAAGGTTCCCCTGACGGCCGGTGCGGCGCCTCCTCCACCATCGTAGTCGGGTGCCATGTCCATCCTCCTGCTCGTCAGGCACGGTGAAACAGACTGGAACCGCAGCGGCCGGATCATGGGTGCCAGGCCGGTATCCTTGAATCAAAACGGTCTGACCCAGGCCGCGCGGCTGGCGCTGCAATTGACCGCTCTGACGGCCCCGGCGCTCTATTCCAGTCCGATCATCCGGGCGCGGCAGACGGCGGACATTCTCGCAGCGACCCTCCACGTACCGGTGACCGAGGAGCCCGGCCTCAGCGAAATCGGGATTGGAGAATGGGAGGGACGCTACTGGAATGAATTCGACGGCGATCCGGCGCGGGTCAATTTCTACCGATTGCCCGAGGAGGCCCGGCCGCCCGGAGGAGAAACGCTCGGGGAAGTCCAACGGCGCGCCGTCGCCTCGGTGAAACGCACTATCAGCCAATCGGACAAGCAGTCGGCGATCTTCGTCACTCACGCGGACGTTGTCAGAACAATTGTGGCGCATTATCTGGAGGCTGACCTCCAGACCATGCGCCACGCGCAGATCGGCCACGCGTCCGTGACCGCATTGAAGATAACGGGTTCTTCGGGAACGCTGCTCTGCCTGAACTCCCTGCCCGACCTTGCTTGGTTAAAATGAGACTTAGTACCCGTCCTTTTTCCCTTCTTTTCCTTCCATCGCTTCACGGCCGTGCATGTAGCGGGCCCGTGACGCATTCAAATTGTCCGTAAAAGCCTTCCACTCGTCAGCCGTCAGCATCTCCTTGATTTTGAACCGCACTGCAAGAATCTTCGCGCCGGTCCGCATGCGGTTGTTGTTCAAATCGTCCAGAATTTTCGTGAACTCCTCCGGAGCCGCATTGTAGTTGGCATTGAGTTCGTAGAGTTTCCGGTGAAACTCGCGGTTCTGCTTATAGGACTGCGTGGCTTCCTCCATGATCTCCTTCAGCGCTTCTTGCACACGCTTGGCCTTGTCGGGATCCGGCACGGCTTTGTCCACCGCGGCCATGACCTCCTTGCCCGGATCGGCCCCATGTCCCATCCCGCCGCCATGACCGCTGCCGTGCTCATAGGAACCGTGTCCACAGCCGGCGACAAGCAACAGCCCCGCAACAAGCGCACATGACTTCACGACATTCATAGCTGCCTCCTTAACAAATGAATCGGTTGATGCGACAGTGCACTGTAACATGAGACACGTGCGAGGGAACAGAGCGAGGAAGCGAGAAGAAGAAACAGATGCGGAGTATCTTAGAACGCCGGGGACGCAGCCATCGCCGGAGCGTGGCCGTAAGAAGCGGGCACGGGCTTCACATGAGCGGAGCCGGTCGCAGCCTGATCGCCCTGGACGAGCGTCCAGCACTCCGGCTGCCGGAGGATAGTCTCGACGAGCTTGGTGTGGAGCGCGTGGCCGGAGCGATCGGCTACGAGATGTCCGACCACCGGCAGTCCCAGCAGCGCCATGTCACCGATCAAATCGAGAACCTTGTGGCGGACGAATTCGTCCGGGAAACGCAGGCCCGACTCGTTCATCACACCCTGCTCCGTCAACACGACCGTGTTGTCGAGCGTGCCGCCCTTCGCCAGACCCTTGGCCCAGAGCATTTCGACTTCCTGCAGGAAACCGAACGTGCGCGCATCGGCAATTTCCCGTTCGAACGCCGACACCGACCAATCGAACGTGTAGGTCTGCGTCTGGATGAGCGGGTGATTGTAGTGAATCGTATACGTGATCTGCGAGTTCGCCGCCGGCTCGATCCGCACGCGACGACCGCGATCCGACACTTCGATCGGCTTCGTGATTTTCAGGAACGGCTGCCGGCGGTTCTGCGGAACAATCCCGGCCGCCTTGATCAACTGCACGAAAGGTGCCGCGCTCCCGTCCATCACCGGCACTTCCGGCGCGTCCACTTCCACACAGGCGTTGTCCACTTCCAAGCCGACCAATGCCGAGAGGACATGCTCGATGGTCTTGATCGAGGTCCCGTTCACGCTGATGGCGGTGCAGAGTTCCGTCGGGATGAGATTGCAGACCGACGCCTTCACCGAGACAGACTTGCCGGCTTCATGCCGGACGAAGACCAGCCCGGTGTCCGGCGCCGCCGGCCGCAGGGTCAGGGTGACCGGGTGACCCGTGTGGAGGCCCACCCCCTTGCAACTGATCGTTTGTGCTAACGTGTGTTGCGGACGCATAAATCCTTGATGAAAAGTCACCTTATTCTACAGCAACGCTTGTGCCAACTTTCTCCATCGGCATATGTTCATAACTCATTGATTGTATTGACTGTAAAATGAGTTCTCTTGGTCAATTTGTTGTATAAATCTGACATTTGTAGCTTTTTCACAGATGGTGATTGTGAGACGCCTTTCTCTCTTCGACCGCCTTCTTCAAACTGCAAGGCTTGCCCATGCGGTGCGACCTCTAATTGCAGCCTGAAAAAGAGGCATGCTACAGTGCCGCCACGGTGGAGCGGACTGTATCATTCTCTCGGCTGAAAAATGGAGCAAGAATGGAGCCGAACGAACGGCTGATCGCTAAAAAAGAGGAGTGGGCCAAGGCCAAGCGAGGGCTTCTGGAAGACGGTGTCGCCCAGGACCAGCGGACGCGGGCTGATCGGCTCCCACCCGGTCAGCACAAGGTGAATGGCTGGCCGGTATTGGACCTTGGCATCCACCCGGATCTGCCACTGGACCAGTGGACGCTGACCGTCAGCGGCCTTGTCGAGCAACCCTTCACCTGGACCTGGGAACAGTTTCTCGCCCAACCGCAGGTCGAGCTCGTCACGGATTTTCACTGCGTCACGACCTGGAGCACCTTCGACAACGCCTGGAAAGGCGTGCTGTTTCGGCACATCATGCGGATGGCGAAACCCAAGCCGGAAGCCACATTCGTCTACTTCACCAGCTACGACAACTACTCCACGAACCTGCCGCTCGCAGCCTGCGATGACGACGATGTCCTGCTCATTCACCGCTGGAACGGCAAGCCCCTCCCCACGGAGCACGGCGGCCCCGTGCGCATGCACGTCCCCAAGCGCTACGCCTGGAAGGGCGCCAAGTGGGTGAAGGAAATTATCTTCCTGGAACAGGATAAGCCTGGTTACTGGGAAGTGCGGGGCTATTCGAATACGGCGCTGCCGTGGGAAGAAGATCGTTACGCCTGAGCAGGGAATCCGCTACGGTTTCGGCTCCAAATCGATGATGCCTTTTCGAATCGCCAGAATCGCCGCCTGCGTGCGGTCGTAGACTTGCAGTTTGTGAAAGATATTCCGCACGTGGTTCTTGACGGTCTTCTCGCTCAGGTCCAGGTTGTTCGCAATTTCCTTGTTCGTCTTCCCATCCGCGACCAGCCGCAACACCGTAATCTCGCGCTCCGTGAGGTCGTGCTCCACCCACGGACGCTTCTTGCCCTTGCCCTGAGCCAGCAGCGAGAACTCCGCCAGGATCTTGCTCGCGACGGACGGATGGATGAGCGACTCGCCCCGGTAGATGGCCCCGATCGCCGACACGATCTGCGATGAATCGGTGTCCTTGAGCAGGTAGCCGGTGGCGCCGGCGCGCACTAGGTCGAAGATGTACTGCTGCTCCTCGTACATCGTGAGCGCCACGATGCCGATGTGCGGCAATTCCCGCTTGACGATCCGCGTCGCCTCGACGCCGCCCATGCGCGGCATGCTCACGTCCATCAGAATCACGTCGGGCACCAGCGTGCGGGCCTTCTCGACGGCTTCCTGCCCATCCTGCGCTTCGCCGACCACTTCGATATTTTCCTTGGTTTTCAGGATCGCCGACAGTCCCTCGCGCACCACCCGGTGATCGTCGGCGATCAGCACTTTAATCTTTTCCATTCCGTCCGGCCTCCTTCTCCACCAGCGGTACGGTAATCAGCACCCGCGTCCCCTTGCCTTTTTTGGATTCGATCACGGCTTGCCCGCCGACCAGCCGCGCACGCTCCAGAATCCCCCGCAGCCCGAAATGGTCCCATTTCTCCGGATCGCGCGAGACCGACTCGACGTCGAAACCCACGCCGTTATCCGCGATCGTGGCCGTCAACGTCTCTTTGCCGATCGCGATCTGCACCGCCACGCGATCCGCCCTGGCGTGCTTCTGCACGTTGCTGAGCGCCTCCTGCATGATGCGGAACAGAAAGACCTTGGTTTTGGGAAACAGCGTCGTCTCGTCGCCGGCGACCGAAAACTCCGTTTTGATATGGGACTGGCTCTCGTAGGATTTCAAATAGTTCGTCAGAGCCGGAATCAGTTCCATCTTGTCGTAGTGAACCGGGCGCAGGTTTACGATCACCTGCCGCGCCTCCTGAATGGCCGTTTTCAGCCCGGCCTTCGTCTGGCGCAACGCCTCCAGGCCGGCGGCCAGGTCCTTCCTGAGCAGTTCCTGGCACAGGTCCAGCTTGAAATTCAGCCCGGCCAGGCTCTGCACGAGGCCGTCGTGGAGTTCGCAGGCAATCTGTGTGCGCTCCTCGGACACCGCGGTTTCGGATTCCTTCACGTAGAGCCGGTACAGCGTCTGATACTGGTTCAGGGTTCGCTCGATTTCAGAGGTGGCCCGGATGCGCGCCTCGATGAGCTGCCACATGAACTTGGCGCTGGCGCCTCCGATGATCGTGACGCCCATGCGATGGAAGTCCAGCAGCACCCGCCCGATCTCCGGATTGCCGCTGACATCAATGACCAGGTCCACCCGTTCCATCTCGAGCAGTTCGCGGTAATCGCGCGTGATGGGGATGTGCAGCCGCTCGGCGAGCTTAATGCCGGGCGCTTTCGGGTTGATTTCCGCAATGCCGGCGATGCGGACGAGGGGGTCCTGCGCGAAGATCTCCATCAGCGCGGTTCCGCCTTTGCCGGCGCCGATAATCGCCACGTGCGTGACCGACGCGGCAACGCGTTTTTTCGCCGCGGCCGTCCGTGTGCGTTTGGTTTTGACAGCGGTCATGTGGCCTGAAACCTCATTATCATCCCGCGCGGCAGAACGCCGCGCCGGTTCCTACCATACCACGATCGCACCGAAGGAGGAATCAAGAGGGAGGCGTTACTTCTTCTCGCGCTCGCGGGCCAGGACTTTCAGTTCGTCCATGAACTGGTCGATGTCCTTGAACTCGCGATAGACGGACGCGAACCGGACGTAGGCGACCTGGTCAAGGTTGTGGAGCTCTTTCATGATCTGCTCGCCGACCTCCCGGCTCGGAATTTCGGTTTCGCCCATCTCCTGGATGCGTTTTTCGATCCGGTCCGTCACCGCTTCGATCGTGGCCACGCTGATGGGGCGTTTTTCGCAGGCTTTCTTGAGGCCGCTGAGAATCTTGGTGCGGTCAAACGGTTCGCGCCGTCCGTCCTTCTTGACCACCATGGGCAGGCTTTCCTCGATGCGCTCGTAGGTCGTGTAGCGGCGCTTGCACGACAGGCACTCGCGGCGGCGGCGAATCATTTCGCCTTCCTTCGCCATCCGCGAGTCGACAACCTTATCTTCCAGATCGTCGCAGAAGGGACATTTCACGGGCGACCGCCCAGGTCAGGGTTCACCGCGATGCCTTGTAGGCGTAAATGAACGGGAACTTCTTGCACAGTGCCTTGGCCTGGGCGCGGACGTCGCTCTGGACTTTGGAGTCCTGCGGCGCCTGCAGCACGCGATCGATCAGCGCCACGATTTTGGCCATGTCCTTTTCCTTCATGCCCCTAGTGGACACGATCGGCGAGCCGATGCGGATGCCGCTGGCCACCGCCGGCGGCTTTTCGTCGTAGGGCACGGCGTTCTTGTTCACGATGATGCCGGAGGCATCCAGCGCGGTCTCCGCGTCCTTGCCGGTCACGCCACGGCTGTTCAAGTTGACCAGCATCAGGTGCGTGTCCGTCCCGCCGGAAACGACCTTGTAGCCCCGCTCGATCAGCCCCGCCGCCAGCGCCCTGGCGTTCGCCAGTACCTGCTGTTGGTAGCGCTTGAACGACGGCGAGAGCGCTTCCTTGAACGCCACCGCCTTGGCCGCGATGACGTGCATCAGCGGGCCGCCCTGCATGCCGGGAAATACAATCTTGTCCACCGCCTTGGCATGCTCCGCCTTGCACATGATCACGCCGCCCCGCGGGCCGCGCAGCGTCTTGTGCGTCGTCGTGGTCACGAAATCCGCGTAGGGGACCGGACTCGGATGGAGTCCGGTGGCGATCAATCCGGCGATGTGCGCCATGTCCACCAGCAGGTAGGCGCCGACAGACTTGGCGATCTGCTGAAACCGGGGGAAATCCAGCGTCCGCGCGTAGGCGCTGGCACCGACGACGAGCATCCTCGGCCGGCACTCCTCCGCAATGCGCTGCACCTCGTCGTAGTCGATCCGCTCCGTGTCGCGGTTCACGCCGTAGAAAAACGACTGGAACAGCGTGCCGGAAAAATTGACCTTGCTGCCGTGCGTCAAGTGCCCGCCCTGGGCGAGATTCATGCCCAGAATTACGTCGCCGGGCTTGAGCACCGCGAGATAGGCGGCCATGTTGGCTTGCGAGCCCGAATGCGGCTGGACGTTGACGTGCTCGGCGCCGAAGAGCTGCTTGCACCGCTCGATCGCAAGACTTTCCGCCGTATCCACATACTGGCAGCCGCCGTAGTAGCGCTTGCCCGGATACCCTTCGGCATATTTATTGGTCATCAAGCTGCCCTGCGCAGCGAGCACGGCGGGGCTGGCGAAATTTTCGGAAGCGATCAGGAGGAGCTTTTCACGCTGGCGCGCTTCTTCCGCCTTGATAGCGGCGTAGATGGCCGGATCGGACGCTTTCAATGCCTTCATGGAGGCTTCGACATCGCTCATCGCGTCACTCTCCCTTGGCCTTCTTCTCTTTCTTTTCTTTTTTCTCAGACTTGGCCTTCTTCTCGGACTTCTCGTGCGCCCCGTGCGCCTCATGTGTTTCGGACGCGTCATGTGAAGCCGTTTCTTCTTCCTGCAGCTTCACGACCTCGACCGAAACGGCGGCCGTCACGTCGCGATGCAGCTTGATCGGCACCGTCACGGTGCCCAGCGCCTTGATCGGCTGCGGAAGCTGAATCTTTTTGCGGTCGATCGTGACCCCCTTCCCAGCCAGGCCTTCTTCAATATCCTTGCTCGTCACCGAGCCGAAGAGCTTGCCGTCCTTGCCGGCCTTCATCGTGATGGTCAGCGACACGGCGGAGATCTTCTTGGCGTGCGCCTCCAGCTCGACCTTCTCTTTCTTGGCCTTCTCCGCCATGACGCGCGTGGCATGCTCGAACTCCTTGACGTTCCGGGAGCTGGCTTCCAGGGCTTTCTTGCGCGGCAGCAGAAAATTGCGGGCGAAGCCGTCGGACACCTCCATCACGTCGCCCAAGTGTCCCACGCCCTCGATATGTTCCTTCAAAATGACCTTCATGTTGCTTAACTCCTTCTGTTGGAAGGCAAAATCATACGGACCGGATGCTCAAAAGTCAATCAAGGATTGGGCGAGGAATCGCGAACTTTTGCGGGTCACCACAAGATGCTGTAGCGCATAAACGCCGCATCGGGAACGGTTTTTGTCTGCGCGACTGGACGCATGGGGAGGGCTGCGTTAGGATGCGCGGGATGAAACTATCCGAGCTGCTTCAACATTACCGCCGCCATCTCGCTGATGAAGGGCAGACTGCCTCGACGCGCGGAGCTGATGCTCCCATCGCGTCGCCGAACGGGCGGCAAGTGTCGGCCGTCGGGACGCTGTTCCTCTATGCCTTCGACCTGCCGGCGGGGGCGGTGTTGCCGGAAGACCTTCCGGTCAGCATCGTGCCGAGCGACACAGCCGGCGATATCGACCCGACCGAGGGCGTCGTCATCGGACGCGAGGGCGGCGCCGCGCTGGTTCAAACCTACGAGTCGCTCGGCCACAACGTCGGGCCGTCCACCATCGTGCCGGACGCAGCGGGATTGTTCCAGACCGCCTCGCAGCGGCTGGCCGACATGGCCGGCCACGCCGACCGTTTCACGCTGGGACCGGCGGAACGCCTGATCCCCTGGCTGCACCCGGATGAATCGGCCCGCAACCAGAGCGCGCCGGAGTCCGCCGCCTTTACAACCTTCTGGAGCGATGATCGCGCCGCGCGGCGAAACAAACTCGTCACGCTGGCCGTCACGTTGGCCCGCAACAACAAGCGGCTGCTCGTCATCAGCCCGGATCACCGGCGGTCGGACGAGATCACTGGCCTCATCGCCCGCGCGCTGAAGCATGCGCCCCTGCCATACAAGAGCCTGGTCACCCGCTACGAGATGCCGGTGGAGAAAACCTGTGCGGGGATTGCGCTCGGCGAATTGGGCTTCGAAGCGCAAATGCACCAGTTCTACGCCAAGTCGCGCGCCGACAAGGCC
>DASQGO010000053.1:0-4814 GCA_035632555.1 Nitrospiraceae bacterium
CGGCGTCGGCCAATGGCGGCGTCGTGCTGGCGGCGTTTTTTGCCCCGCGCCTGGGAGAAACCGTCGGATGGCACGGTGTGTTCGGATTGATGGCCATTCCGATTCTCCTCACGCTGCCGTTGTTTGCCCTGCTGGTTCGCCGGGACATCGGCTGGTCGACAGGAGTGGAGAGTCTTCGCTGGAAGGATGAAGCATCGGGGCTGCTCAAAAGGCCGTTTACCTACTGGCTCTGTGCCGCCTACGCCGTGACGTTTGGAGGGTTCGTGGGGCTCTCCAGTTTTTTGCCGATATTTTTCCACGATCAGTACGGACTTGATTCGATTACGGCAGGCACACTCACGGCCGCCTGCGGGCTTGTCGGGAGTGCGATCCGGCCCTTCGGTGGGCATGCCGCGGACCGGTTTGGTGGTTTCGCCATGCTGGCCGTCGTCTTCCCGGTCATCGCCCTGTTGATGGCCGCCATCAGTCTCCTGCCAGCGCTACACTGGATCGCGCCGTTCGCGGTGACGACTGTTTTGGTCATGGGTTTTGGCAACGGAGCAATTTTTCAAATCGTATCGGACCGCTACCCCAAACAGATGGGAACGGCGTCAGGAATGATCGGCGCTGCCGGCGGGCTGGGTGGATTTCTGCTGCCCGCGTGGCTGGGCGTTCTGAAGGATGCCACCGGGACCTATCAGAGCGGATTACTCGTGTTCGCGGCATTGGCCGGAGCCGCTTGGATCAGTATTCTATTTGCGAACCGGCGCGCCAACGCATCATAGTCACGGCTTTGCAGCCGGTTTCTCATTGACAGTTGAGCGCAAAACGTATTATATATTAAGCACTTATCAAATCCTCCATCTCTCCAAAACAGAGCAGGCACATGGCATCGCCGTTCAATACAATCGAAGAAGCCATCAAGGAAATCAAAAGAGGCCGCTTCGTCATCCTCGTTGACGACGAAGATCGTGAGAACGAAGGCGATTTGGTCATGGCGGCCGAGAAGGTGACGCCTGCCGCGATCAACTTCATGGCGAAGCATGCACGCGGCCTGATCTGCCTGGCGTTGACACCGGAGCGCGTTGACGAACTGCAATTGCCGCCGCAGGCGCCGGTGAATACCGCGACGTTCGGCACGGCGTTTACCGTATCGATCGATGCGTGCCACAATATCACCACCGGCATTTCCGCCGCCGACCGGGCCACGACCATTCGCACCGCCGTCGATCCGAAATGCACGCCGGCCGATTTGGCCCGGCCGGGCCACATCTTTCCGCTCAAGGCGCAGAAGGGCGGAGTGCTCAAGCGCGCCGGCCAGACCGAAGGCTCCGTGGATTTGGCGAAGCTTGCCGGGCTGGCGCCGGCCGGGGTGATCTGCGAGATCATGAACGAGGACGGCACCATGGCCCGCGTGCCCGAACTCACCGAGTTCGCCAAGGGGCATAAGCTGGCGATGGTGACGATCAAGGCGCTGATCGAGCATCGCATGCGCCGGGAAACTTTCGTCAGACGAGTGGCGGAAGCGAAACTGCCGACCACGTTCGGCGAATTCGACGCGATCGTCTTCGAGAACGAAGTGGACGGCGGAACGCACGTCGCGCTGACGAAAGGGCGGGTGGATTCGGCCGATCCGATGCTGGTACGGGTGCATTCGGGCTGCCTGACGGCCGACGTGTTCGGCTCGCTGCGGTGCGATTGCCGCGATCAGCTGCATCGGGCGCTGGAGATCATTCAAAAAGAGGGGAGCGGAGTCCTGCTCTATCTCAATCAGGAAGGCCGCGGGATCGGGCTGATCAACAAGCTGAAGGCGTACAAGCTGCAGGACGAAGGCCACGACACCGTCGAGGCGAACCTCAAGCTCGGCTTCAAGCCGGATTTGCGGGACTACGGAATCGGCGCGCAGATTCTCGTCAACCTTGGGTTGCGCCAGATCCGGCTGATGACCAACAATCCGCGCAAGATCGTCGGCATCGAGGGGTACGGATTGAAAGTCGTGGAGCGGGTGCCGATCGAAATCGCACCGCGCGCGGCGAACGTGAAATATTTGCGGACCAAGAAAGCCAAGCTGGGGCACCTGCTAAAGAAGGTCTAAGACAGCACTTCTAACCAAGGAGCGGTGAGATCGTTATGGCCACATTAGAAGGAAAGTTGGATGCCAAGGGATGCCGGTTCGGCATCATCGTCAGCAAATACAACGAATTCGTGACGAGCCGACTCCTGTCCGGTGCGATGGATGTGCTGGTCGAAGCCGGCGCGGACAAGGATGCCGTGGACGTCGTCTATGTGCCCGGCGCGTACGAAATTCCGCTCGTGGCCAGGGATTTCGGACGATCCGGACGCTATGATGCCGTCATCTGTCTGGGCGCGATCATTCGCGGGGAAACCCCGCATTTCGAATTCATCAGCTCGGAAACCAGTCGCGGCATCGCCCGGGCGGCGTTGGAGTCGTCGGTGCCGGTCATCTTCGGCGTTCTGACGACGGATACCGGCAAACAGGCGTTGGAGCGGTCCGCCGAACCGGAGCGCAACCGCGGCTCGGAAGCGGCCCGGACCGCCGTGCAGATGGCCGATCTGATGAAGCAACTGCATTCACCCCGTGCGAAGCAGGCATCCAAGCCGGCTGCCAAGGGCGCGAACCGTCCTGCGAAAAAGGCCAAGAAGCGATGATGCGCGCAGACCTGTCCCGATAGCGTGCGGCGATGGGTATTCGCCGTCAATCCCGCGTGTGTGCGCTGCAACTGCTCTTTCAGTGGGACATCCATGGGTCCACCGAACACTGGCTGGCGGACTACTGGGTCCAGCATCCCGTCTCTTCCGATGTGCGCGAGTTTGCCGAACAGATCGTCGAAGGCGTGATGGCGCGGCACGATGAGCTGGACGCGCTCATCGGCAAACTGGCCACCAATTGGAAAATCCCGCGCATGCCGATCGTGGACCGGAACATTCTCCGCATGGGGCTCTATGAACTGCTCTGGATGCCGGACGTGCCCGCCAAGGTCACGGTGAACGAGGCGATCGAGCTGGCGAAGCAGTTCGCCGACGACGAAACCAAGCGGTTTGTGAACGGGATCCTCGACAAGGTTCTCAGGGACGATCCACGGTTGGACAGCAAGCGGGCCGAGTTGGCGGAGGCGGGAAAGTGATCGAGCGGTACACGCTGCCGAGGATGCAGGCTGTCTGGGATCTTCGGCGGAAATATGAGATCTGGCTCGAGGTGGAGCTGCTCGCCTGCGAGGCGCTCGAAAAATCCGGACAGGTTCCGCGCGGAGTCGCCGCAAAAATCCGCCGCAGGGCCAAAATCGATCCGGACCGCATCGCCGCCATCGAGAAAGTCACCAAGCACGACGTCATCGCATTTCTGGAATCGCTCGCCGAGCCGGTCGGCAAGGACGCCCGGTATCTCCACACGGGCCTGACCTCCTCCGACATCGTGGACACCTCGCTGGCCGTCCAGATGGGCGAGGCGCTGGACCTCATCCTGCTCGACATGGAGGTCCTGCTGTCGGTCCTGAAGAAGCGCGCCTTCGAGCACCGCGACACGCTCATGGTCGGCCGTTCACACGGCATCCACGGCGAGCCGGTGTCGTTCGGTTTCAAGCTAGCTATCTGGTACGAGGAAACCAGGCGCCATCGGGACCGGCTGCGGACTGTTCGCAAGGATATTGCAGTCGGCAAGCTCTCCGGCGCGATGGGCACCTTCGCGCATCAGGGGCCCGAAGTTGAAGAGTACGTTTGCAGGAAACTCGGCCTGCAGACCGATCCGGTGTCCAATCAAATCGTCCAGCGGGACCGCCATGCGGCGTATGCATCCGCACTCGCCCTGCTGGCGGCGAGCATCGAAAAGTTTGCGACGGAGATTCGGCACCTGCAGCGGACCGAGGTGCTGGAAGCGGAGGAATTCTTCGCGGAAGGCCAGAAGGGCTCGTCGGCGATGCCGCACAAGCGCAATCCCATCGCATCGGAAAACCTCTGCGGCCTCGCGCGCGTCGTCCGGGCAAACAGCCTTGCGGCGATGGAAAACGTCGCCTTGTGGCATGAGCGGGACATCAGCCACTCCTCGGTCGAACGCGTGATCATGCCGGACAGCACCATCCTGATCGACTATATGCTGGTGCGGGTCACCGATCTCATCCGCAATCTCATCGTCTACCCGCAGCGGATGAAGCAGAATCTCGAGATGACCGGCGGGCTGGTCTATTCGCAGCGGCTGCTGCTGGCTCTAATTGAAAAGGGCGCGCAGCGCAAGGAGGCCTACGAGGCCGTGCAGCGCTGTGCCATGTCGGCATGGAAGGGCAGGGCCGGCTTTCACGATCTGGTCAGCAAGGACCCGTTCATCACGAAGCGCCTGACGCACGCCCAAATCCAGTCCTGCTTCGACCCCCGGTATTACCTGCGCCACGTGGATACGATTTATCGCCGCGTGTTCGGATCGGGAAAGGGAAAGAAGAAGTGAGCAAGGGCGCGATAATCTACGAGGGAAAAGCAAAGAAAGTCTTCGCGACGTCGAAGCCCGACCATGTCGTCCAGTATTTCAAGGATGACGCGACCGCATTCAACGCGCAAAAGCGCGGCACGATCGTGGACAAGGGCGTGGTCAACAATAAGGTGGCCTCCCGCCTGTTCCAGTTGTTGGAAGAGCACGGCGTCCAGACCCATTTCATCGAACGGCTGAGCGACCGCGAGATGCTCACGAAGAAAGTCGCCATCGTTCCCATCGAAGTGGTGGTGCGGAACATCGTGGCGGGGAGTCTCGCCAAGCGCCTGGGACTCAAGGAAGGGGAGAAGATCGAGCCGGCGGTCGTCGAATTCTATTACAAGCACGACGCGCTGGG
>DASQGO010000054.1:0-2902 GCA_035632555.1 Nitrospiraceae bacterium
GCACCTTGAGTTTGCCGACCTGTTCGTCCGTCAGGCCGATGTCCTTCTGGTGCCGCAAAAGATGAGGGAGCAGGAAATGGTGCCTTGCCCCGTGATGCCCCCCTCCATGCCGTTCCATCCCATATCCATGGCCGCCGGCCTTGTGGCCATGCTCCTCGTCCGCCCATGCAAGCGAGGCGGTGAAACCGAGCAGACCGCACAGCGCCACACCCGCCACCATCGAAAAGGGCCGCCTGAGTCCGTCATTCATGACACCCTCCTTCTTGTTAAGAAGTATCTGGCGATAGCTTGTCGCCAAGCCACTCCGCTACAAGACAAGTTGTTCTGAATGGGGAAAAGGTTACGGCGAGGGAAACTCAACCGGAGAGAGCAGAGACTCCAGCCTTCAGCGAAACTTGTCGGTCATCATCCGTTCCGGGCCAGGCCACCCCTGGACATGATGCCTGTTCGTCACTGGGCGACGCTGATCCGATCCTTGATCGCGTCAAACCTGGCTTTCGGCAATACGTTCCTCAGGACAATTTCCTGTTTGACCTTGTAGGGCCGGCCCGCCACCACCCTATCCGCTTCCTCTTTGGTGATTCCGAGGAACAGCACCATATCGTTTGCCGAAGCGGTATTGACGTTGACGGGAGCCAAACCAGCCTGCGGAGCCGCGGAAGCAGGCACGGCCGGTACTGCGACCGGAGGAGCGGCAGGTGCTGCGGGAATGGCGGACGGCTTCGGCGGCACCGGCGCCGTCTTCGGCACCGAAGCCGGCGGCTCCTTGAGCGCTTTTTGATACCGGGCCACGGTGGCCTTCAGCGATTCGTTCTGTTTCTTGACCGATTCGAGTTCCTGCTGAAGCGCCCGGCTCCTGGCAGCCAGGTCCCGGCTCCGCTGCTCGAGCTCGCGGACGCGGGTGTCCAAACTGCCCCGCTCCTTATCGCGGCTATCGCGAAAACGCTGCAACTCGGCAGAGGCCAGTTCGGAATCAGAGGTCAGCTTGTTTTTCTGGTCTCGGAGGCTTTTGACCTCGTCTTCCAACGCCTTCTTCTGGAGCTGGACCTTGTCTGTCTTGGTTTTTGCTTCTTCGGCCTCTGCAACGGCTTGTTCGTATTTACTCGATCTGACGCACCCGCTCACGATTATCGCCGCCAGCAGCAGCACGCCGATCACCGTTCCGCTCCTCATGAAGCCCTCCATCACCAATTTGGAAATAATCCGAATATTATCTTGATGTGTAGTGCATCCCCTGATCATTGTCAATAGAGCACGGATGGGCGGGTGTTCTTTGCGAGCACGGCTTGACTCGCGGCAACGACTTTGTGATCATGCGCCGTCCATGCAATCCTGGGGACCAGAGCTCGCCATCATCCTGGGAATTGTCGAAGGACTCACCGAGTACCTGCCGATTTCCTCCACCGGGCATCTGATTCTGGTCGGCCATTGGCTGGGGTTTACCGGCGAAACGGCCGCCAATGTCGAAATTTCGATTCAACTTGGCGCCATCCTGGCCGTCATCGTCTACGAACGGCACAAGCTCGCGTCCTTCCTTTCCCTGGCTTCAACCGAACAGGCCTCATTCAGATCGTTATGCGCGCAGGGCTCATGGAAAACGGCCCTTGCTCAATCCATGGCCCGGCACAAAAATCTGTGGTTTCTGATCGGCCTCTTTGTCGCCTTCCTCCCCGCCGCTGTGATCGGCTTGCTGAGCCATCACTGGATTGAAACCCACCTCTTCAATCCGCGCACCGTCGCCATCGCATCAATCGCAGGCGGCCTGGTCATCATGGCCGTTGAAGCCATGCACAAAGAGGCTCGCGTGACCCAACTGGAGCAGATCGGTGTCAGAACCGCATGGTGGGTGGGCGTGGCCCAGTGCGTGGCGCTCATCCCTGGCACATCCCGCTCGGGCGCCACGATCATCGGCGCCTTGCTGGCCGGCATGGACCGCAAAACCGCGACGGAGTACTCGTTCTTTCTGGCCCTGCCGACATTGATGGCGGCGACCGGCTACAAGCTGGTCAAGTCTGCCGCGCTGTTTTCCGCGCAAGACATGCTGGCCCTTGGGCTGGGATTGATTGTTGCGTTCCTGGTCGCCTGGGCTGTCATTGCCGGATTTCTGAACTTCGTCAAACGGCACAGCCTGCAGGTTTTCGCCTACTATCGAATCGCCATGGGCCTGCTAGTGCTGTGGCTGATTCCGTAACGTTTGAGGGCACCGAGGGTTCATCATCCCCCGCCCGCCTGACAGTGTGCTCAGCCAGGCTGTTTTTCTTGAAGAGCCGGCTCCGGTTCGTGCTTGTCGAACGCCAGATGGAAGGCCAGGAAACAGACGCCGACGCTGATCGCCGCGTCCGCTACGTTGAACGCCGGCCAGTGATAGGCACCCACGTAGACATCAAGAAAGTCGATCACCTCGCCGAACCGAACCCGATCCAGCAGATTGCCGATCGCTCCGCCGAAGACGGCCGCGACACTGAGCTGCCCGCCCCAGTCGTCGGACTTCAGGCGATACAAGATTGTTCCCAACAGGGCCAGGGCGAAAAGCGACGTCAGCCCAAAAAATACCAGACGGAAGCCGTTGCTGCTCGAGGCCAGAATGCCGAATGCCGCGCCGGGATTTCGGATATAGGTGATGCTGAAGAAATCCGGCACCACGGGGATGGACTCGTGCAGGCGCATGCTCTGTGTGATCTGCAGCTTGGTCGCCTGGTCGAGCAGGACCGTGATTGTGCTCACCAGCGCCAGCAACACATATCGGGCGCCTTGATTGTTCACCGAATCGCCTCCACACACCGGTCGCATAAAGTAGGATGGTCCTTGAACGTCCCGACCGCTGGCCGGTAGTTCCAGCAGCGTTCGCATTTGCCGCCCTCTGCCTTCCTGATTTCAGCCGAACACCCTTTCTGCGCCACGC
>DASQGO010000055.1:0-5634 GCA_035632555.1 Nitrospiraceae bacterium
GCGCAACACCCGCACGCTGGCGCCGGAGCGTTGAATGGTTCCATCCGTGACGTAGCAGCCGGCGATGACGCCCGCGTTCGGGATATTGAACACCTGGCGGACCTCCGCGCGGCCCAGCACGCGTTCCTTCAGCGTCGGTTCCAGCAAGCCTTCCATCGCCGCGCGAATGTCCTCAATGGCGTTGTAGATGATGGTGTAGAGCCGGATGTCGACGCCGTCCTTCTCCGCGAGCGCGGAGGCCTTCGGCTCCGGCCGGATGTTGAAGCCAATGACGATGGCGCGCGAGGCCGAGGCCAGCATGACGTCCGTTTCGGTGATTGCACCGACTCCGGAGTGAATCACACGAAGCTTGACCGCGTCGGTCGACAGCTTTTCAACCGCGCTGCCCAGCGCTTCCGCCGAACCCTGCACGTCGGCCTTGATGACCACGGCCAGTTCCTTGACGTCGCCTTCCTTGATCCGCGCGAACAGATCGTCGAGCGACACCTTGCCCGGTCCGACGGCGATGTCGGACGCGCGCTGCTTTTGCGCACGCGCCTCGGCAATCTCGCGCGCAACACGTTCATCCTTGACTGCGACAAACTGATCGCCCGCCCCCGGCACTCCCGGCAGGCCGATCACCTCGACCGGAATCGACGGCCCCGCCTCTTTCACCTTCTCGCCGCGATCGTTGTTCAGCGCGCGCACGCGCCCGCTGAACGAGCCGACGACGAAGGCGTCGCCGGTCCGCAACGTTCCGTTCTGTACCAGGACGGTCGCCACCGGACCGCGACCGCGGTCCAACCTGGCCTCGATCACCGCGCCTTTCGCAAGACGCGTCGGATCCGCCTTGAGCTCCAACACATCCGCCTGGAGCAGGATCATCTCGAGCAGGGTGTCGAGCCCGGTCTTCTGCTTGGCCGACACTTCCACAAAGATCGTCTGCCCGCCCCAGGCCTCCGGAATCAACTGATGCTCGACCAGCGAGTTTTTCACACGGTCCGAGTTGGCGCCGGCCTTGTCGATCTTATTGATCGCGACGATGATCGGCACACCCGCCGCCATGGCATGGTTGATCGCTTCCACGGTTTGCGGCATCACGCCATCGTCCGCCGCGACGACAAGCACAACCAGGTCGGTAACCCTGGCGCCGCGGGACCGCATGGAGGTGAACGCTTCATGGCCGGGCGTGTCCAAAAACGTGACCTGCTTGCCGCGCACCGTCACCGTATAGGCGCCGATATGCTGCGTGATCCCGCCCGCCTCGCCCTCGGCCACCTTCGTCTGCCGGATGGCATCCAGAAGCGAGGTTTTGCCGTGGTCCACATGCCCCATGATCGTCACGACCGGGGGGCGCGATTGGGTCGCCTCACCCGGTTCGGCGTCGACAGCCTCGTCAAGCAACGCTTCGCCCTGCTTTTCGATCACCACTTCGGTCTTCACGCCGTAGCTCTCGGCGATGAGCTGCGCGGCATCCAGATTCATCTGTTGATTGAGCGTCAGCATCTGGCCAGTGTCCATGAGCTTGCGCATCACGTCGGCTGGCCGCTGCCCGACCAATTCGGAGAATTCCTTTACAGTGAGGCCGGCCGTCAGCTTGATGGCTTTCTGCCGAGGCTTGGTGATTTCCGTGACGGCCGACGCCTGCTGATGGCGGGAACGATCCTCCCGACGATGGACGGGGATCGCCCGCAAGTCCTGCCACCGGGCGGCATCTTCACGGAAACGCAGGTCGTCCTCGTCCTTGACCCGGCCGGTTTTCTTCACCTTCTTAGTGAGTTTGTCCTTGAGCCCCGCCTCGCCGGCAGGCTGGCCGAATTCCAGTTCTTTCTTCTTTCGCAGGCCCGGTTCACCCGCCACGCCCGGAGCCGGCGCAGGAGCCACGGCTGTCGGAGCGGCTGCGGCAGCCGACGGCGAGAATGTCCGCGCCGGAGCGGCGCTCGGAGCCGGCTCGTGTACAGGAATCGCATGACCGGGAGATGGGGGATGCCCCAAAAGAGGAGCTGGCGCAGGAGCCGGTTCAACCGCCGGCGCGGTGGCGGCACCACCGTCATGTGCCGGAACCGCTGGATGAATCGATGTCATCGGCTGGGGCTCGGCGGGAGCCGCGATCACATCGGCCGGTTCATCCTCTTTTTTCTTCTTGAACAGCAGCCGCTTCTTGTCAGCCTTGGGAGCATCTTCGGCCGCAGAAGCGGACTTCGCCGCCGCGTCTTTCTTAACCGTCGTCTTGGCGGAAGTCTTCGCGGCGGGTTTATCCTTGCCAAGCTTGGCGAGAACAGTCTGGACGGCATCGTCATCCAGCGCACTGCTGTGCGACTTGGCGGCAATGCCGAGCTTCTTGAGCTCAGCGAGCAAATCCTTGCTCTCGATCTCGAGTTTTTTGGCCAGATCGTGAACGCGTGTGCCTGACATGCGCCGTCCGATACTCCCTAGGCTTTCGACTCCGTAGCGGCTTGCTCGGCCTGCGCTTCCGCCTGCCGCGCGGCCCGCGCTTCTTCTTCCTCGCGCTGCGCTTCAGCCTCTTCCGCCAACGCCGCCTTGATTTCCTTGTCCCGCTCGACTTTTTCCTTCTCGTATTCCGTCGCGCTGATGATGTCGATCTTCCAGCCGGTCAACCGGGCGGCCAGCCGGACGTTCTGCCCGTTCTTGCCGATGGCCAGCGACAGTTGTGAATCGGCCACGACCACGAGCGCCGACTTTTTCTCTTCGTCGATGCCCACCTTTTCGATGCTCGCCGGATTCAGCGCCTCGGCAATAAACACGCGCGGGTCGTTGGTCCAGGCGATGATGTCGATTTTTTCCCCGCGCAACTCGCGCACCACGGCCTGCACGCGCGAGCCCTTGATGCCGACGCAGGCGCCCACCGGATCCACCGCCTTGTCGCGCGACGAGACGGCGATCTTCGTCCGGTCGCCCGGCTCGCGGACCACGCCCTTGATCTCAACGATCTTTTCACCGACTTCGGGCACTTCGAGCTCGAACAGCTTGCCGACGAACTGCGGGTGGGACCGGGAGAGGATGACCTGGACGTCTTTCGGCGTCTTGCGCACTTCGAGCAAATAGGCCTTCACGCGATCGCCTCTCCGATAGGTCTCGCGGGGAATCTGCTCCTGGATCGGCAGGATGGCTTCGGTCTTGCCGAGATCCACGATGTAATTGCGCCGCTCCTGGCCGATGATGATGCCGTTGATCAGGTCTCCCTGGCGGGTCGAGTACTCTTTTTGCACCGCCTCCCATTCCGCTTCACGGACCTTCTGGCAGATCACCTGCTTGGCCGTCTGGGCGGCGATGCGTCCGAGTTCGTCCATCTCGATCAGCGAGCCGATCTCGTCGCCCACCTCCGCGCCGTCGTCCACCTTGCGGGCTTCCTGGATCGAGATTTCGGCCTTGGGATTCGCGACGGTCTCGACGATGGTCTTTAGAGAGATGACCGAAATATCACCCGTCTTGGTGTCGATCTCGACCTTGACGTTTTCACCCTGTCCGAAGCGTTTCTTCGCGGCCGTCTGGAGCGCCATTTCCACCGCGCCGATGATGCGGGCCTTGTCGATGCCCTTCTCGCGGCCCAGTTGGTCGATGACTGCAATCAAGTCTTTGCCGTTCATAATGTCATTCCTCGCTTATGGCTTCGCTTGCTAGTCCCTGCCGCACCGTCACTGCTTCAAAATGTGACTTCCGGCCGCCCTTCCGCGATCATCTCCCAGGTCAGTTGCACCGTCTGTTCGGACCGTTTCTCCTCCACTGACAGCGTCACGCCGTCGTCGCGCACCTTGCGCAGCGTGCCCACCATCCGCCACTGCCCGTTGATCGGGGTCCGGAGCTTGAGGTTGACCAGCGTGCCGAGCGCGCGGTGATACTGTTCGCGGCGCTTGAACGGCCGGTCGAGCCCTGGTGACGAAACCTCGAGCGTGTAGGAGTGCGGGATCGGGTCCTCGACGTCCAGCGCATGACTCAGCGAGACATGTACGTGGTGACAATCTTCCAGGCTCACGCCGCCTGGCTTGTCGAGGAATACCCGCACCAAGGTCCGCTGGCCCTGCCCGACGCACTCGACATCCACGACATCCACGCCGAGCGAGCGGGCGATCGGCACCGCAATGGTCCGAACGCGTTCCGCAATGAACTGGGCCTCGCGCCCCCTGGCCGTTCCGGCCGGCTCCTGCGTGCTCCAGTTCATGTGTGCACCCGTCTCAAACAAAAAGTGGGCCAGAGGCCCACTTTCACGAGCCCCAACCTACCATGTTGGTCAGGGGAAGGCAAGCGTATATAAATGAGAACCGACGAAGGCGCTAGCTGATAAACCGCTGGAAGGCCGCTTGCAACTTCTTTGTCACAAGACCCGGCTTGCCGGAGCCGCTTGGTCCGATTGCCTTGCCGTCCACGCGGATGACGGGCAGGACTTCGACGGTGGTGCCGGTGAGAAAGATTTCATCGGCGCGGAGAAAGTCGTCCAAGCTGACAAATCGTTCTTCAACCAGCAGACCTTCCTTGCGGACCAACTCCATCACAATCGCCCGCGTCACGCCCGAAAGAATCTGCTCCCCTTCCGGCGCGGTGAGCACGCGGCCGGCCTTGACGATCATCACGTTGCTGACCGCACCCTCGGTCACCGCGCCGTGTCGAATGAACAGGGCTTCGAAGGCGCCGGCCTGTTTGGCTTTCTGGCGTGCCATCACATTCGGCAGCAAATTAACGCTCTTGATGTCGCAACGCCCCCACCGCCAGTCGTCCATCGTCATCACGGCGACACCGGATGCCCGGAGCGTGGAATCCATCGGCTTCATTTCGCGCACAGTCATGACAGCCGTCGGCTTGCTTGAAACCGGGAACACATGGTCGCGCGGGGCGGTGCCGCGGGTGAGCTGGAGATAGACCTTGCTCTCCGTGTAGCCGCTCCGCTTGATCCCGTCACGCACGTGCGCGGCCCATTGCTGGAGATTCCAGGGAACCGGCAATTCGATGGCCCTGGCGCTCCGTTCGAGCCGGGTGAGGTGCGCGTCGAGTTGAAAGGGCTGGCCGTGGTAGGTGCGGACGACTTCGTAGATGCCGTCGCCGAACTGGAAACCCCGGTCTTCTACCGAGACCGTCGCCTCTTCAAGGGGCATGAACCGGTCATTCACAAATCCAATGTCCGGCATAATGTATTCGCGGTTTACCGGCGGCTGCCGTCCGCCGCCGTGATCAGAAACACCCGGCGATCTTCGGCGGTGAATTTCCAGCCCATGCGTTTTTCGAACACGATCCGGTGCTCGCCAGGCTCGAGCGCGCGGAATTCGAAGGTCCGCGTGCCGTTGTCCACGGCATTGTTGCCGGCAACCCGCAGGTACTCATCGCCCACCAACGCGAGCAGAGCATTGTCATAGGAAGGCACCCACTGTTCTCCCCTTGTCCGATCCTCCCAGAGATGAATCGGGAAGGGCCGTCCCGCTTGAACCGACAGGCGCTTCACCTCCCGACTGAGTTCCCCAGCTGTGCCGTCTTGTCCGATCATCGTGCCTGCTCAGGAAATTAATCCTGGACCTTGCGGCGAGGTCCGACGAAGACCTCGCTCTCTTTGACCTGCACTTCGTAGCTGCCGACGCAATTGCCGCCGCCGTCCGACGCCAGCCCGGTCCGGACGTCGAAGGCGAGATCGTGCCACGGGCAGGAAAC
>DASQGO010000056.1:0-11085 GCA_035632555.1 Nitrospiraceae bacterium
AAGCACCTTGGTCAAATATTCCCCAATCAGCTTGGCATCCTTGTCGGCAAAATCGGCCTTGGGCAGCTTCTCTCTGTATTGCTCAATGCCAATCACAATCGCGTAAGCGTTCTTCCTAGTTGTGCTCCGTGAAGTCGGCACCCGGTCTACATCGCTAGAAGAGATAATCGATGGTTGGAGGGACGAGAGACGATTCACGTCGCCAGAGGACAACGGTATCCTTTGGCTAGAGACCAGAGGCTGGTTAGCCTTTGCAGACTCAGCTTGCGCCTGCGCAAGTAGCAACATAATGTCGCGATATCCCTTTCTCTCCGCAAGCTGTAACGGCGTAGCACCTTCTCTGTACATGGATGTGGCACGCTCAGTTCTGGCGTCCGGATTGGCGCCTCGTTCCAGAAGCAGCTGGACAACCTGCGCATGGCCAAACAGAGCCGCAAAATGCAATGGCGTCGCACCTGCAATGAGACGCGCTGCTTTACTGTTCACATCTGCACCTTTATCCAACAAGGCCCGCACGGTTTCGACATGGCCACCTCGTGCTGCGAAGTGGATTGGGCGATACCCGTCCCCGAAAACATCATTGATATCGGCCCCTCGATCAAGCTCAGTTAAAACCGTCTTCGTGTCCCCTCGGTACGCCGCTGAAGATAGCACTGGCAGGCAACCACTCAGTGGCGCTAACAAAACCAAGCAAACAAGGCTCGCTTGTACGTGGAACTTCATGGTGGACACCCCCGCAGTGCCAAGGAGAGACAAGAAAAATTTTAGGCCGATTGCATGGGAAAGGCAAGAAACTCCTCTACGCAATCAGCATCGCATCGCCATACGAGTAGAACCGATACTTCTCCCTGACCGCTTCCGCATAGGCCGCTCGTAGCGGCTTCACTCCGGCAAAGGCCGACACGAGCATCAGCAGGGTCGTTTTCGGCAGGTGGAAGTTCGTCATCAAAGCATCCACGGCTTTGAACCGATAGCCCGGCATGATGAAGAGTCCCACCTCGCCCTTCATCGGCTTGACCGTTCCATCAGCAGCAGCGGCGGCTTCCAGCGTCCGGACAACCGTGGTCCCGACCGCCATGACGCGCCCGCCGGCTTTCCTGGTTTCATTGATGGCCGCTGCCGTGCGAGGCGAGAGTTCCGCCCACTCGGTGCCCATCCGGTGCTCATCAATCCGCTCGGCCGTCACCGGGCGAAACGTTGCAGGCCCCACGTGCAACGTCACCATGGCCGTTCGCACGCCCTTTTCCTTGAGCGCAGCCAATAACCGCTCTGTAAAGTGCAGCCCTGCCGTCGGCGCGGCGATAGCGCCGGCTTCGCGCGCGAACAGCGTTTGGTACCAGATGCGGTCCCGCTCCGTGGGCTCGCGCTTTATATAGGGCGGCAGGGGCATGCGGCCGATCTTCTCCAGGAGCGCAGGCACGGGCGAGGAAAACCTCATGACAATTCGGCCGCCTCCCTGCTCTACCACCGTCGCAGTCGCGCCGCCATCCAGCTCGATGATCTGGCCTGGCTTCGTTCCCCTGCACAAAACTTCCCACCGATCTGATTCAAGCGGCCTGACCAGGACCATCTCGACATGGCCACCACCAGGCTTCTTGTTCCCGCTGAGCCTGGCCGGGAGAACTTTCGTATCGTTGACGATTACCAGATCGTCGGCGTTGAGAAACCGGGGCAAATCCGCCACGTGATGATGGGCACAGATGCCGCCGCCTTTCGGCACGACCATGAGGCGCGCCTGATCGCGAGGCTCGATCGGATGGTCCGCGATCAGCGAGGGATCGAACGGAAAATCGAACTCGGAGAGAAGCATTAGCGCGACAGCGATGACGTACGTCGGAGTTCGGTACCGGGGAAATAGTAGGCCAGGATTGTCGTGTAGGGATAACCGTGCTCCGCCATTTCCTTGGCTCCCCACTGGCAGAGTCCGACGGCATGGCCGGCCCCGCGCCCGGAGAAGGCGATTTCCCATCCCATGGACTCCACGTCGAACTGCGTGCTGGGAATCACGGAATAGCCGATCAGCCGGCGGAAATCTTCGCCGCGCAGAATCAACTCGCCGCGCGAATGGAGAATCCGGAGCTTGGTCACACGCCCGGCCTTGCTGTAGGCAAACGGAGTCAGGCTGGCGATGGCGCCCACGTCCACACCCTGCCGGCGAAACGTCGCCTCCAAGTCCTGCATCTTGAGGACAGCGCGCCATTGATAGCGGGGCGCATTCACATCGAAGGGGCAATCCACGCCCTTCAAATAGGGCAGGTCCTTGGACCAGACATTCATGGCATCCTCGGTGGGACCGGCCGCCGTGGATGAAAAGGCCGCATAGATCGGCGCGCTTTGATAGGCCACGGCAATCCCGCGCGTGGACTCCACGGCCTCCTGCACGCGCTGATCCACACCATGCCGCCCCTGGTAGACCTGATCCTGCACTGTGGCGGCGAGATCGTATTCGCGCGACTTGTTCAGCATCCGCTGGTACAGGGCATAGGTCCGCGCGACAACCGCCTGGGCCTTGAGCGCCTCCGGATGCCAGCCGGGGGACATTTCAGCCGGCACGACGCCCTTGATGTATTCCTCCAGATCCACGTCGTTCACGAGAAGCAGCCCGTTGCCACGGACAAGAATTTTCAGGCTGCCGCCGACGCTCAGCGGCTTGGACTCGCCGGTCCCGTAACCGCCGTTCGTCACGGCCAGATCGCCACCGCGGCTCCGGATCGTCACGGATCCAGCCGCAATCAGCTCTCCGTTCAGCGTCAGACCGCCCGCCGACGGCCTGGCCACGAAAGAGCCGGCAAACACCCGCGTCTCTCCGTTCGGCATCTGAACGGTGACGCCGCGCTCGGCGGAGACCTCCGCCCGCTGGGCGTCCTGCATCAGCAGCACCCTTACCGTGTCGTCGGCAAAACTGGAGACGGGGAGGAGAAGAACAAGCGCCGCCCAGAAGGCAAAGAGAACCGGCATGGTCACCGTTTCAACAGGCAATACACCAGCAGACTCAGCACGATACTGACCAGGATGCTCGTCGTCAGCGGAAAATAAAAACTGAAGCCGTCCCGCTTGACGGAGATATCGCCCGGCAATTTTCCAAACCATCCCAGCCATTGGCCGAGCCATTCGCTTGACGGCCCGCCGGAACCTGCCCCCTTGTCGACCAGCAGGAGGACCAGACCGGCCAGCGCCAGGACACTCCCGGCAAGAACGAGGGTTTTTCCAAGCCCGTCCCATTCGGGCATGGCTCACCTGATCAGCAGTTCGGCGATCTGGATCGCGTTCAGCGCCGCGCCTTTGCGCAGATTGTCGGACACGACCCACAGATTCAAGCCGTTCGTCACTGAGAGATCTTCCCGGATCCGGCCCACGTAGACATCGTCCTTGCCGCTCGCATCCACCGGCATCGGATAGAGTTTCTTCGCCGGATCGTCATAGACGAGCACGCCGGGCATCGCCGCCAGCGCCGCGCGCGCGTCGTTCGGCTTCAGCGGACGCTCCAATTCGACATTGATGGCCTCGGAGTGGCACCGCAGCACCGGAACGCGCACCGTCGTCGCCGTAATCCGCATTGCCGGCGCCTCGAGGATTTTCTGCGTTTCCTGGACGATCTTCGCTTCCTCCGAGCACTCGCCGTCCCGGCCGAACGATCCGATGTGCGGCAGCAGATTGAACGCGATCTGATGCGGGTAGACCTTGGCCTCGACGTCGCGGAAGGACATCAGCGCCTTGGTCTGGTCCACCAGCTCATCCATGGCCGCTGAGCCGGTTCCCGACACGGACTGAAAAGTCGTGACCACCACCCGCCTGACGCCGGCCGCATCATGCAGCGGCTTGAGCGCCATCACCAGCGGCGTCGTCGTGCAGTTCGGAATCGCCACGATGCTGCGGGGCATTTTTCTCGCCGCATGCGCGTTGACTTCGGGCACGAGCAGCGGCACGTCGGCGTCCATGCGGAACACCGCGCTGTCGTCGATCACGACGATGCCCGCCGCGCCGAGCTTCCGGCCGTATTCCTTGCTGATTTCGTCCGTGGCCGAAATCAATGCGAAGTCCACCCCGGCGAAGGACGTGGGCGGGGTCAATTCCTCGACCGTCCACTCTCGCCCCTGGCAGGCCATGGTCTCGCCGGCCGACCGTTTCGACGCAAAGAGGCGCAACGATTCGAGCGGGAACTTCCGCTCATCGAGAATCTCGAGGCTCTCCTTGCCGACGGCTCCTGTCGCCCCGATGACGGCGACGGTATATTTCGGTTTCTTCTTCAGCATGGGTTCCCGCTAGGCTGCAATCATCCGAATGCGATGATTGAACGTATCCGCAATATACACGTTCCCCACACCATCCACCAACACCCCGAACGGATAGTTGAGGCTGCCGGCAAGCGGATCGCCGCCATCGCCGCCGAACTGTGCCTGGCCGTTGCCGGCCAGCCGGGTGATGATTTTTTTCTTCCGGTCCCAGCGCCGGATCAGGTGGCTGTCCGAATCCGTGATCAACAGATTGCCGGCTCCATCCAGCGCAATTCCGTAGGGGCGAGACAGGCTGGTCGAAAATTCGTTGGGCATGCCGGAGAACCGGTACTCGCCCCCGTCGCCGGCAATCGTGCTGATCACCGCCGTCACCGGATCGATCCGCCGGATGCGCCCGCTGAAGGTATCGGCGATGTAGAGCTCGCCGTCGGGGCCGAGCGTCAGCCCGCTGGGGCCGGAAAGCCCCGCCTCGGCCGCCGGCATCCCGTCGCCCGTATAGCCCGTTTCGCCGGTGCCCGCCACCGTCGCAATGGTGCCGGTACGCAAATCCACTCTGCGCACCCGGTTGTTGCTCTGATCGGCGATGTAGAGATGTCCGCGCTCATCTACCGCAAGGGCTGCCGGCTCATTGAGAGCTGCCGCCGTGGCGGGGCCGCCGTCGCCCGAACAGCGGTGCTGGCCGGTTCCGGCAATCGTCGAGATCGCGCCGGTGGCCGCATCCACCTTCCGGACGCGATGGTTCATCGTGTCGGCAATATACAGATTCCCCCGACGATCCACCGCCACGGCGCCGGGAAAATTCAACGTCGCCTGCGTGGCCGGGCCGCCGTCGCCGCCGAACCGTCCGCTTTTGCTCGTGCCGACGACATAGCGGACCGTTCCGCTCACATCCGACAGCTGCACGAATTTTTCCGCCTTGCCGGCCGGTGGATCGGCGAAGGGATCTTCCTCTTCCGCCGGCGCCTGGATTTTGGCAGGCCCGCTCGCCCCATTGCCCTTCTCCGGCCGCCCGGCCACCGTTGTAATCAGGCCGTTCGCGAGATCCACTTTCCGGATCACGTGGTTCTCCGCATCGGCTATATAAAGGGTGCCGTCGGGACCCAGGGCCAGGCCTTTCGGCTCGTTCAGGCAGGCCTCGACGGCCGAACCGTTGTCGCCGGCATGGCCCGATTCGCCGTTGCCTGCCACGGTCCCGATGCACCCGGATGGGATGGTTACGGATCGAGAAGCCAGCACGTTCAGCTCTTCAGGTTTTTTAAAATCGCGGCGCCCATCTCCCTGGTGCCGACCAGCGTCATGCCCGGCGTGTGGATCTCCTTCGTCCGGTAGCCCTGTTCAAGCGTCGTCACGATCGTCCGTTCGACCGCCTCCGCTTCCTTGTCCAGTTTGAACGCGTAGGAGAGCATCATGGCCGCCGAGGCGATGGTGGCAATGGGATTGGCGATGTTCTTCCCGGCAATATCGGGCGCGCTGCCGTGGATCGGCTCATACATGCCGGTCTTGGCGCCGACGCTGGCCGACGGCAGCATTCCGATCGAGCCGGTCAGCATGGCCGCTTCGTCGCTCAGGATGTCGCCGAACATGTTCGTCGTGACCATCACGTCGAACTGCCTGGGATTGCGGACCAGTTGCATCGCGCAATTGTCCACGTAGATATGGCTCAGCTCGACGTCCGGATACTGCTTATGAACGTCGATCACCACGCGGCGCCACAGCTCGGAGGATTCGAGCACGTTGGCCTTGTCTACGGACATCACTTTTTTCCTCCGTTTCCGCGCCGCGTCGAACGCCACGATCGCGATGCGTCGGATCTCCTCCGTCGTATAGACCTCGGTATTGAACCCTCGCTCGCCGCCTGGAATCTTCTCGATGCCCTTCGGCTTGCCGAAATAGATGCCGCCCGTCAGTTCGCGCACCACCAGAATGTCGATGCCCTCGACAACTTCCCGCTTGAGCGTGGAGGCGTCGGCCAGCATGGGATAGAGCCTGGCCGGGCGGAGGTTCGCATAGAGCCCCAACTGCTCCCTCAGACCAAGCAACGCCCGCTCCGGCCTGATGCTGTAGTCCAGCCCCTCCCACTTGGGCCCGCCGACCGCACCGAGCATGACGGCGTCGCTGCGCCTGGCCAGCGCCAGCGTCTCAGGCGGCAGCGGCACGCCGGTCTTGTCGATCGCCTGGCCGCCCACAAGCGCCTCGACAAACTCAAATGCATGGCCGAACTTCTGCCCGACGGCCTTGAGTACCGCGACCGCTTCCGGCACGATTTCCTGTCCAACCCCGTCACCCGCCAAGACCGCAATCGTCGCTTTCATTTCTCGTGATCGCTCCTCCCAATCCCTGACATGCCTACGCTTGTCGCCCCGTCATACTTGCCCATACAATGCTTGTCAACATGGCGCTCCTGGCGGACATCATTCTCGTCGCACACTTCCTGTTCGCCGCCTTCATCGTCGGCGGGTTGGCCGCCATTTGGATCGGAGCCGCGCTGAAGTGGAGTTGGATCAGAAATTTCCGGTTCCGCGCCGCCCACCTCGGCACCATCGGCTTCGTCGTCGCGGAAAGCCTGATCGGAACCCTCTGCCCGCTGACCGCTCTGGAAGACGCCCTGCGGCAGGGCGGCCGGATGGAATCCAGTTTCATCCAGCGCTGGGTCAGCCGCCTGCTCTATTACGACTTGCCGGAACGCGTCTTTACCATCGCCTATGCGCTCTTCGCTCTGCTCGTCATATGCACTTTCATCTACGTCAGGCCGGATCGCCGGACCGATCAGACTAGGCAGACTGGACGGGCCGGCCCCTCTTCCTGAACGGTTATTTCATGATACGCTCGCATGCCGGCGTCCAAGCCGGATCCACGATACATAAAAATTCCAGCGCACCAGTCCCCCCATTTTTCACCCACTGTTCGGCGCCGGGCGGCACCGCCACGACCGTCCCCTTCCTTACCGGCGCTGACTCGCTGCCGATGTGCATTGTCCCCTCGCCGGCCAGAAAGTAGTAGACCTCCGAAACGGTCAGGGCATGTGGTGCGGATGCGGCGCCAGGATCCAGCCGCCCCTGCGCCAAACTGTATCGCGCGTCGACCGAGCCCTGAGCCGGACGCAGCAACTCCCGGAGGATCGTCTGGTCGCCGGCAATAAATTCCCGGCAGTCGTCGAACTGGCGGATCACCATCGTGAAAAATCCGCCGGTTACACGAGGCCGATTTTCTGATTCGGATCCTGGTTTTTCGACGCCCAATAGACCAGCTTGTTAAGCGCGTTCAGATAGGCCTTGGCGGACGCCACAATAATATCGGTGTCAGCTCCGTTGCCGCTCGTCGATTTGCCGGCCTCTTCAACGCGCACAGACACCTCGCCCTGCGCATCGGTGCCGCCCGTGATGGCCTTGACGACATACTGCAGCAGGCGGCTCTTGGTGCCGGTCATGGCCGCGATGGTGCGGTAGGCCGCATCTACCGGCCCGTCGCCGGTACCCGTCTGCTTCATGGTGCGCCCATCGATTTCCAATTCGACCGTCGCCGTGGGCACTTGGCCTGTGCCGCTCTGCGCGAACAACGTCTTGAGCACGTACCGCTCCGGAATCCGGCGGATCTGTTCGGAAATGATCGTTTCGAGATCTTCTTCGAAAATTTCCTTCTTCTGGTCAGCCAACCGCTTAAAGCGGTCGAAGGCCAGGTTGATTTCCTCGTCCGTGAGCTTGTAGCCTAAATCTTCCAGCCGTTTCCGGAAGGCATGGCGGCCCGAAAGCTTGCCCATGACCAGTTGCATCTGTCCCAGGCCGATGGATTCCGGCCGCATGATCTCGTAGGTGCTCTTCTCTTTCAGCAGACCGTCCTGGTGGATGCCGGACGTATGCGCGAAGGCATTGGCGCCGACGATCGCCTTGTTCGGCTGCACGACCATGCCGGTGATCGTGCTGACCAGCCGGCTCGTCTTGGAAATCTCCTCGGTCCGGATCTTCGTATCGGCCTTGTAAAAATCCTTGCGGGTCCTGAGCCCCATGACGATTTCCTCCATCGAGGCATTCCCCGCCCGCTCGCCGATGCCGTTGATCGTGCACTCCACCTGTCCAGCGCCCGCCGCGATCGCCGCGAGCGAGTTAGCCACCGCCACGCCGAGATCGTTGTGGCAATGGACCGAGATCACGGCCTTTCTGCTATTTTTGACCTTCTTCCGGATCGTCTCGATCAACCGGCCAAACTCTTGGGGCGTCGCGTAGCCGACCGTGTCCGGGATGTTCACCGTGCCGGCTCCGGCGTCGATGACCGCCTCGATCACCTCGCAGAGATACGTGACGTTCGAACGGCTCGCGTCCATCGGAGAGAACTCGACATCCTTTACGTACCCGCGCGCCCGCTCGACCATCTCCACCGCCCGCTTGAGCGCCTCCTTGCGTGTCATGCGGAACTGGTGCTTCAAATGGATGTCCGACGTGGACAAGAACGTGTGAATCCGCGCTTTGGGAGCGCCCTTGAGCGCCTCCCAGGCCCGGTCGATGTCCTCCGGGCGCGCGCGCGCCAGGCTGCAGATCGTCGGCCCTTCGACTTGCTGCGCGATTTGACGCACCGCCTCGAAATCCCCCGGCGAGCTGTAGGCGAATCCCGCCTCGATGATATCGACGCCCAGACGGGCCAGTTGCTTGGCGATCATGACCTTTTCTTCCAGGTTCATGCTCGCCCCCGGCGACTGTTCTCCGTCCCGCAAGGTCGTATCAAAGATGCGAATCATGCGCGTCATGGCTTATCCCTCCTCAAGTTGGCCCACACAGGCATCATAAACAAAAAAGCCTTCTCCCAAGGCTTTGCCAGCCAGGGACGAAGGCGTTTGCGCACTCCGTGGTACCACCCTGATTCAGTGACTGGACTCCTCTCGCAAAGCCCAGACACCCTTCATCCGACCCGTTTCGTGGGCCACCCGGGATCCATTACTCTCGGTTCACGGATCCGGCTCCGAGGCCAGTTCGGCGATGCACAGAACCGGCTCGCACCACCCGCCGGCTCTCTCGCAATCTGTGCGGTCGCTTACTACTCCTCTTCCTCGCCAACAACTACTCTTTTGTTTCCAGCACCGGCTGCTGTTCCGCCGGACGCTTCCCGAACGGCTTGAGCAGCAGCATGACCAGTTTCTCAACCGGCCCGGACACAGCATAACACGCGAACAGCACAAAGAGCATCACCTGCGGCCAGGAAATCACCAGCATCAGGACCAGGATGGCCAGCACCAGGTTGTCGAAATGGGCCCGGCCGCTGAACTTGAGGTCCTTGAAGCTCCGATATTTGATCGTGCTCACCATCAAAAAGGCCAGCGCCAGCGTCAGTACGAGCACCGTGATGGGCTTCTCGGCCAGCCCGAACTGCGCCACCTCGCGGTCAAAGATCACCAGCGTCGCCACCACGCTCGCCGCCGCCGGGATCGGCAGGCCGGTAAAATACTTGCTCTCGCTCGTGGCGGTCATCACGTTGAACCGCGCCAGGCGCAATGCACCGCAGGCTACGAACGCGAACATGACGGCCGGCCCCAGCATGTCGTAGACGCTCAACGTCCAGCCGTACATCAGCAGGGCCGGCGCCACGCCGAACGCGACCAGATCGGCCAGCGAATCGTACTCCACGCCGAATTGGCTCGTGCTGTTCGTCCAGCGCGCCGATTTACCGTCCAGCATATCGAAGATCAGCGCGACCAGGATCGCCACCGCCGCAGCCAGGTAATGGCCGTGGAACACCGCCAGGATCGCGAACAGACCGCTGAACAGGTTGCCCGTCGTCAGCAGATTGGGAATCAGATAGACGGCCCGGCGCCGCCTGGGTTCCTTCAGAAACGTTGCGCGCATTTCACAATTCTCCCAGCAGGGTTTCCCCGCCCTTTACGTGATCCCCCACCTTCACCTTCAGCTTGGTGCCCAGGGGAAGAAACACATCCATCCGCGACCCGAATCGGATCAAGCCGAACCGCTCGCCGCAGGCCACCGTATCGCCCGGGGCCACCCAGCAGACAATCCGGCGCGCGATCAGGCCGGCGATCTGCACGCAGAGCACCCGGGTCCCCTGCGCCGCCCGGATCAGCAGCGCGTTCTGCTCGTTCTGCAGCGTCGCTTCCGGCCGGCTGGCGGCAAAAAACCGTCCAGGCTGGTAGGCGACCTGCTCCACCGTCCCCTGACAGGGAATGCGGTTCACGTGCACGTCGAAGATATTCAGGAAGATGCTGATCCGTACGCTCTTGTCCTTCAAAAAGCGCGGCTCAGGTTCTTCGCAAATCTCGACGATCCTCCCGTCTCCTGGCGCCACCACCGCCCGATCGGACGTCGGCGCCGACCGTTGCGGATTTCGGAAAAACCACGCGGTGAACAGCGCCACCGCGCCGAAAGCGGCGGCGATCCCCGTCCATCCCAGCACGCCCGCTGCCACAGCCGGCGTGCCTGCGGCGGCCACGAAGGGAAGCCCTTCCCTGACGATCGGTATGCCGGCTGCGTGGTCGGACACGTAATCAGTTCTTATTCTTGTCGACGAGCTTGCCGCTCTTCAGCCACGGCATCATCGCCCGCAGCTTGGCTCCCACATCCTCAATCGGATGGGCTTCGCCCTTCTTGAGCAATGCGTTGTATACGGGACGGTTTGCCTGGTTTTCCAGCACCCATTCCTTGGCAAACTGGCCGCTTTGAATCTCCTTGAGGATCTTTTTCATCTCGGCCTTTGTCTTCTCCGTCACAATCCTCGGCCCGCGCGTCACGTCGCCATACTTCGCAGTCGTGCTGATCGAATAGCGCATGTTGGCGATGCCGCCCTCGTAGATCAGGTCCACGATCAGCTTCACTTCCTGCACGCATTCGAAATACGCCATCACGGGCGCATA
>DASQGO010000057.1:0-29880 GCA_035632555.1 Nitrospiraceae bacterium
CGGGACGCCGGCCGTGGTGCGGGTGAAGGATGCCGCCGGGCGCCTGCTGGCCGTCGGCAAGATGCTGCCCGGGCCGGCGGGAAACGACCTGGCTCCGGGCATCGCGATCGACAAGGTTCTGGTGGACGCGGATACGGTCAATCGGTAAGGAGACATTGTTCAAGGAAGGAGAAGATGGGATGGCATTGACAAAGGAAGCAAAGACGGGCGTGATCCGGGAGTATCGCCGGCATGACAGCGACAGCGGATCGCCGGAGGTGCAGATCGCGGTGCTGACCAACCGGATCACCTATTTAACGGAGCATTTCAAACTGCATAAGAAGGACCATCACTCGCGGCGCGGGTTGCTGGAGCTGGTCGGGCGCCGCCGCCGGCTGCTGAATTATCTGCAGCGGATCGATGCGAGCCGGTACAAGGCCGTTCTGGAGCGGCTGGGCATCAGGAAGTAGTTCACCACCCACGCGCCGTGCGAGACCGGCGCGATCATCGGGCTGCTTCCACAGGTGAACACGGACATGCGCTCACGGCGTGAGCCCATCTCTGTGGGCATCTGTGGGGTAGAAAGCAAGAGGAGACAGATGTCATGGCACATGTAGTTGAGATTGAGTTAGCCGGGAAAATACTCCGGCTTGAAACCGGTCGCGTGGCGCGGCAGGCCGACGGCGCGGTGCTGGCGTCCTACGGAGATACGGTCGTCCTGGCAACGGCCGTTGCGTCCCAGACGGCGAAGCCGGGCGTGGATTTTCTGCCGCTTACCTGCGATTACCAGGAGAAAGCCTACGCCGCCGGAAAAATTCCAGGCGGCTACTTCAAGCGCGAAGGGCGGCCCTCGGAAAAAGAAGTGCTCACCAGCCGGCTGATCGACCGTCCGATCCGGCCGCTGTTCTCCGAGAACTATCATTTCGAGACACAAGTGATCGCGGCGGTGTTGTCCGCCGATCAGACCGGGACTTCTGATGTCATCGGCATCACGGCGGCGTCAGCCGCGCTGTCCGTGTCGAACATTCCCTTCCTGGGTCCGGTCGCCGGCGTGAAAGTCGGCCGCGTGGACGGCCAATTCGTGATCAACCCCGACCTGGCGACGCTGGAAAAGAGCGACCTGCATCTCGTCGTGGCCGGCACGGCCGATGCTGTGATGATGGTCGAGGGCGGGGCCAACGAGCAGCCCGAGGCGGTGATGCTCGGGGCGATCGAAGCCGCGCATGCCGAGATCAAGCGGATCGTCGCCAAGATTCTGGAACTGCAGGCCAAGGTCGGCAAAACGAAGCGGACCGTCCCCGAAGAGCATATCGACGAGGGACTGAAGAAGCAGGTGCGCGACCTCGTGGCCAAGCAGATCCGCGAAGCGATCTTCATCCCGAACAAGTCGGCCCGCCAGGAGAAATTGGACGAGATCAAGAAAGAGGCGGTGGAGAAGCTCAAGTCCGACGATCCGAACCGAGAACGGCACGTCAAGCTGATCTTCCACTCGCTGGAGTACACCGAAGTCCGCAACATGATCCTCGAGAAGGGCTCGCGCGCGGACGGCCGCGGCCCTGCCGACATCCGCCCGATCACTTGCGAAGTCGGCGTGCTGCCGCGTACGCACGGGTCGGCGCTGTTCACGCGCGGCGAAACGCAAAGCCTGGCCGTGGTGACGCTGGGGACCTCGGACGACGAGCAGCGCATCGATGCATTGGAAGGCGAGTACTACCGGACCTTCATGCTCCATTACAATTTCCCACCGTTCAGCGTCGGCGAGGCGCGGCCCTTGCGCTCGCCGGGCCGCCGCGAAGTGGGACACGGAGCGCTGGCCGAGCGCGCGCTCAAGCCGGTGATCCCGGACAAGGAAAAGTTTCCCTACACGCTGCGCCTCGTCTCGGACATTCTTGAATCCAATGGCTCCTCGTCGATGGCGACCGTCTGCGGCGGGTCGCTGGCCATGATGGACGCGGGCGTGCCGATCAGGGAGTCAGTGGCAGGGATTGCGATGGGGCTGATCAAGGAAGGGGATCGTGTGACGATCCTCTCGGATATTCTGGGTCTCGAAGATCACCTGGGCGACATGGATTTCAAGGTGACCGGAACCAAGAATGGCGTGACGGCGCTGCAGATGGACATCAAGATCGCTGGCATCACGGCGGCGCTGATGAAGGACGCACTGGAGCAGGCGCGCAAGGGCCGACTGCACATCCTTGAGGCGATGGCGAAGGCGCTGTCGGCGCCGCGCACGAATCTCTCGCCGTACGCGCCGCGCATCTTTACGATCAAGATCAAGCAGGACAAGATCCGCGAGGTGATCGGTCCGGGAGGCAAGACGATCCGCGGGATCATTGCCGACTGCGGCGTGAAGATCAACGTGGAGGACACGGGGATCGTCTCGGTCGCCGCGGTGGACGAAGCGTCGGCCAAGAAGGCGATCGACCGGATCAACAGCATCATCGAAGAAGTCGAAGTCGGCAAGATCTATTCGGGCACGGTCCGCAAGATCATGGATTTCGGCGCCTTCGTTGAGATCCTGCCGGGAACGGACGGGCTGGTGCACATCTCCCAGCTCGCGCATCACCGGGTCAAGTCAGTGGCCGACGAAGTTTCGGAGGGCCAGCAGATCATGGTGAAGGTGATGGAAGTCGACCGGCAGGGCAAGATTCGCCTCAGCCGCAAGGAAACGATGGAGCCGCCGACGGTCGGCGCCGCGAAGGAATCGTCCGGCAGCTGATGTACCGCAAGGTCGTGCTCGACAACGGGGTCCGGCTTGTCACGGAGCGGATGCCGTCGCTTAAGTCGGTCACGATCGGCATCTGGGTCAACGTCGGCTCGCGCGATGAAGAGCAGGGAGAAGAGGGCTTCTCCCACTTCATCGAGCATATGTTTTTCAAAGGGACCGCGACGCGATCGGCCGCCCAGATCTCCCGCGAGATCGACGCCCTCGGCGGCGAGATGAACGCCTTCACCACCCGCGAAACGACGACGTTCTACGTCAAGGTCCTGGACGAGCAGTTGCAACAGGGGCTGGCGCTCCTCGCGGACCTGTTTCACCACTCCCGTTTCCCGATAAAAGAAATCGAAAAAGAAAAGCGGGTGGTCCTGGAAGAGATGCGCATGGTCCAGGACGACCCGGAGGAGTGGGTGCAGGATCTGCACACGCAGCAGATGTTCGGCGCGCATCCCTTAGGCCGGCCGATTTTGGGGAAAGCGGCTACGATCAAAAACCTGGGCCGCCAGGATATCCTCGGGTACGTTCAACGCTACTATCATCCGCATGAAACGGTCGTGGCCGTCGCCGGCAACTTCGAGCAGAAGCGGCTGCTGTCCCTGCTCGACACCCATTTTGGCCGGTTCGAGCGTCCGGCGGCCACGCGGCGAAACCGGCGGCCGGCGGAAATTCACGGCGGGCTGCAGGTGCACGAGAAAAAGCTGGAGCAGGCGCACCTGTGCCTGGGACTCAAGGGCATCTCCGTCGAACACAAGGACCGGTATGCGGCCGCTCTCCTCAATGCCGTACTGGGCGGCAATGTCAGCTCGCGCCTGTTTCAGGAGGTCCGCGAAAAACGCGGCCTGGCCTATTCTATCTACTCCTGCCTTTCCGCCTACAGCGACGGCGGCATGTGGTCCGTGTATGCCGGGACCCGCCCTTCGGAAGCGCCGACCGTCATCGAGCTGGTGACGCGGGAGCTTGCGCGACTCTGCAGGAACGGGATTCCGCGGGACGAATTGGCGCGGGCCAAGAACCAGATGAAGGGCAGCGTGATGCTGGGGCTGGAAAGCACGTCCAGCCGGATGGGCAAGCTGGCCAAGGATGAGTTGCACCATGGGCGCCGGGTCTCTTTGGAGGAAGTGATGGCGGGCATCGACCGCGTGAGCGAAGCGCAGGTGTTGGCACTAAGCCGTGAACTGTTCGATCAGCGCCGGCTCTCCGTTGCAGCGCTTGGACCCGTGTCCCGCCGGGCTCTGGCAAGTGCAGTCCGCTAAATACTGCTCCGACGGTCGCGTAACCCATTGACGGGTCATTGATTTTTCTCGTTTTTCACAGCGACCGATCGGTCAAATATTTCCTTGACAAGGTTTGAGGGATTCAGTACGATTGCCCCCTGCTTCGGTCTTTTGATGCGCTTATAAGTCAAGGTTGTGATTGGTTGTTTTTTTATTTGTAAGGAGGGACGAGTGATGAAGAGAGGAGTCGTTATCTCGGCGGTTTCCTTCTTCTTTGTGATGGGCCTCACGCTGGCCGGCTTTGCCGTGGCGGCGGATGCGCCTGGTGCACCGACCGGACCTGCTGATATCACGGCAGACGGGAAGCTTGGTGCGTTCAAGGCTCAAGCGGCCAAGACGCTCAAGGGCCGTGTGTGGGCCCAGTGGGCGGACAATCCGGAACATGAACTCCTGTTCGGGATTCAATACTGGAATACGGATCAGCCTGCCTCGGGGACGCCGAGCGGGCGGTCTTCCTCCGATCTCGATGTGCGGCCTCCGGATCCGTTGTTCGTCTGCTGCGCGTGGGGCTTCACCGGCGGGACCGACAAGAACAATCCCTATGCCGGCTGGTACCATGCCGCCACGACCGTGCGCCTATCAGTGAAGGACAAGGGGCTCATGGACAAGATCATCAAGGCGTCGCAGGAACTCACGGCCATGGAAGTGACACTGGACGGCCGGACGATCACCGATTTTAAATTGCTGAAGAAGGACTAGAGTAGATTCAGCCACAGACCGTCTTTTTGACGACAATCATCTCGGTTCTTTTTAAGGAGGGAGCATCATGAGAGTTCATAAGACAGGCTGGGCGTTCCTCGCCGCCATGGCCCTGGTGGTCTGCGTGACCTCCACCGCTCTGGCCATCGAAGCGTTCCAGGAGCGGTTTGAATGGGGAGACATGAGCAAGCCGACGACGCTTCAGGGACGGGTGATCATCCTTGATCCCTACGATGAAGCGGTGTGGATCAATGTCGCCGTGTTTGGCGGCAATGCCGAGAGCGGCTATTTCTGGCAGAGGATTCACCCGGGGAAAAATCTGAAGTTCTATGCCGATAAGGGTGCGTGGGACGAGTTGAAGAAACTGGCCCGCCCGCATGCAGGACCGGCAGCGGCCAAGGACGTGCCTCCGTCCTCACAGACGGCGCTGATTGAGTTTACGGTGCAGGAGACGGAGCAGAATCACCGGGTGATCACGTCGGTGAAGAAGCTGCCTGAAATTGCCGGCGAGCCGACGAAACCGCGTGGCATCCGTACCTTGAAAGAAGCGGCCTGCCAGGGCAAGGATGAATTCGAGGCTGGGTGTTATAAGGCCAAGCAGATGCTCAATACCACTCCGAAAGGTGCCGGCACGGTACCCATGGACTACGATGTGCTTCTTCCTGGTGGGAAGCCGGTGGGTGGGTTGATACCATGGACTGCCGAGTATAATTTGCCCGGCGGTAGCAGCGGCGGGCACTAAGCCGCGCGTTCCATTGGAACTATGAAAAAGGGGCGGTGCTTTGCAGGAGGCATCGCCCCTTTTGCTTTTCAGGAATATGAGCCAGCCCCTACTTTTTATCCTGCTCGTCCAAGCGGCGCTGTAAATCTGCCAGTCGGTTCATGGCTTCGAGCGGCGTCATCGAGAAAAGATCGATCTGCCGGACCTCTTCAATGATCGGGTGGGGCGGTGGTAGGGAGGGGTCGGGAGAAACGCCAAAGTTGGTCTGCTGGGACGATTGCGCCGAGGCCGAGGACTGTTCCAGTTGCGCCAGTACTTCTTGCGCGCGGCTGATCACGGGGAGTGGGAGGCCGGCCAGCCGGGCCACGTGAATGCCGTAGCTCCGGTCGGCGCCGCCTTCGACGATCTTGCGAAGAAACAGCACTTCCTCGTCCCGTTCCTTCACCGCCACCGTGTAGTTCTTCACGCCCTCGTGCCTATTTGCCAGTTCCGTCATCTCGTGATAGTGCGTGGCGAACATCGTTCGCGCTCCGACGTGGCTGCGGTCCTGGATGTATTCCGCGACGGCCCAGGCGATGCTCAGGCCGTCGTAGGTGCTGGTGCCGCGCCCGATCTCGTCCAACAAGATAAGGCTGCGCGTGGTGGCGCTGTTAAGAATTTGGGCCGTTTCTGTCATTTCGACCATGAACGTGCTCTGGCCCGCGGCCAGATTGTCGGATGCGCCGACGCGGGTGAAGATCCGGTCCGCGAGGCCGATGCGGGCGGATCGGGCCGGTACGAAACCGCCCATCTGGGCCATCAGCACGATCAATGCCACCTGCCTGAGATAGGTACTCTTGCCGGCCATGTTGGGGCCGGTGAGGATCAAGAGCCGGTTGGTCTCCAAGTCGAGGAGTGTGTCGTTGGGCACGAAGCCTTGCGGCAGATCCAGCCGTTCCACGACCGGATGCCGTCCGTCGCAGATTCGAATTTCACCGTCCTCATTTATTTCGGGTCGCACGTAGCCGTTGCGCGCGGCTATTTCTGACAGAGACGTAAATACGTCGAGCACGGCAATGGCAGCGCCCATCGCTTGGACGCGGGCAGTTTCCTGCGCCAGTTGCACCCGAATGCGCTCGAAGAGTTCCTGTTCAAGTGCCCTCTGTTTCAGGTCTGCGCCGGTGACCTTGTCCTCCAGCTCCTTGAGTTCCGGTGTGATGAACCGCTCGGCGTTGGCGAGAGTCTGTTTGCGACTGTAGTCGGCGGGGACCTTCGCCAGATTGGTTTTCGTGATTTCTATATAATAGCCGAAGACCTGGTTGAACCGGATCTTCAGGGACTCGATGCCAGTCCGCTCGCGTTCCCGCGTTTCCATCTGCGCGATCCAGTGTTTGCCGTCCCGTCCGATCGTCCGCAGTTCGTCGAGCGCAACGTCATAGCCCTCGCGGATGATGCCGCCATCCCTGATTGTGGCGGGCGCGTCCGACAGGATGGTTTTCTCGATCAAATCATGGACGTCGGCCAGGTTGTCCCAGTCCGCAGCCATCTCGCGCAGCGCCTGGGCGCGGCAGGAAGCCACCCGCGTGCGAAGCTCAGGCAGGACCGCCACCGATTGTTTCAGTGCGAGTAAATCGCGCGGCGATGCCGCCCCTAATGATACGCGGCTGCCGAGGCGCAGGATGTCTTGCACGGACCGTAGCGCGGCCCGGATCGCGACACGGGTTTCGAGGGCCTGCAGCAACTCGCCGACGGCGTCGAGTCGGGCTCGGATCGGGTCGATGCGGAGCAGGGGGCGGACGATCCACTCTCTCAGCACCCGGCTTCCCATCGCCGTGACGGTGTGGTCCAGGATTGCCAGCAGGGTCGCGTCCTGCCGGTCTTCGATCAGTGACCGGACGAGTTCGAGATTTCTGATGGTTGCACCGTCGAGGTGCATGTCCTCGCCGGAACGGCGGACACGGAGTCCGCGCAGGTGCACCAGGCTGGCCGTCGGCCTGGTTTCGCGCAGGTACCGCACCAACGCGCCGGCAGCCTGAATCCCAAGCGTCAGGCCCTTGCAGCCGAATCCCTCCAGTGAGGCGACGCGAAACTGCTCCAGCAACATCTGTTCCGCCTCGCGCAGGTCGAACGATGCCTGATCCCGGGCGCAGAGCCGCACGCCGCCCGCCCGGCTGCAAATTGTGCGAATCGGCCCGGTCAGCGAAGCGGGGTGGATCAACTCCTTGGGTTCCAACCGCGCCAATTCATCCTGCAGATCATGAGGGGCCTGCGCTCCCGCAAACTCCGTCACCCAAAACTCGCCGGTGGACAGATCGAGGGCGGCCAACCCAGCTGCGGGCCTCTCGTACGAAAGGGATGCCGCGGTCACAGCGGCCAAAAAATTGGATTCTGTCGGGCGCAGCAGTTCGGCGTCCGTGAGGGTGCCGGGCGTATAGAGCCGGACAACTTCGCGGCGCACCAGCCCCTTGGCCAGTTTTGGATCTTCCACTTGATCGCAGAGGGCGACCGTCCGGCCCGCCTTCAGCAATTTGGCAATGTAGCCGGTAGCAGCGTGGAAGGGGACGCCGCAGAGAGGGACGGGCGCGGCGCTGGACTTGTCGCGCGAGGTGAGGGCGATCGAGAGCAGCCGCGAGGCCTCTTCCGCGTCCTCGTAGAACATTTCGTAAAAGTCGCCTACGCGAAAGAACAGGATGGCGCCCTCATAGGCGCGTTTGATCTCCCGGTACTGGCGCATGAGCGGGGAGAGATCGGCGTCGTTCATGCCGTGGGCTCGTCGTTTCCAGTTGATGAAGAGGGCTGATCGGGCTCCGATCCGCGCTGAGCCTCCCGCAGTTGCTCCAGCTCGGCTTCGGCTTCCTGGAGCTGTTTGGTCTTGCGTCGCAGGTCGATTCGTCCCCGCACCCAGGCGGGAAAGAGCAGGATGGAGGAAACCAGCAGGCCGATCACGAATCCACTCAGGATCGGCACGTACACTTTGGTCTCCGCCGACTTCAATCCGAAAAAGTACCGGAGCGTGATTTCCTGGTCCTGATTCTGCAGAAAAAAGCTCAGCGAGAGGGCAAGCAGGATGAAGACGAGAATCAGGCGAATCATCTGCGGGTCCGCTTTCGAGCGCGCCTATTCGTAGGCGGGGCCAGTTTGTTGAATCGCGCGAGAAGCTTCCGATAGGTCGCCTGCAGATGCTCAGGCATCACGCGGGTCTCTGCGAATAACGGCATGAAGTTCGTATCGCCGTTCCAGCGCGGCACGATGTGGAGGTGGACGTGGGTCTCGATGCCGGCTCCGGCGACACGCCCAAGATTGATTCCGATGTTGAATCCCTCGGGCTTGATTTCGGCCCGCAGCACTTTCAGCGAGAGCATGGTGAGGCGCAGCAGGTCCAGCGCGACTTCATCGGGAAGCTGTTCCAAGCTTTTGACATGCGCATAGGGCGCCACCAGCAGGTGACCGCTGTTGTAGGGGAACAGATTCATCATCACGAGCGCATGGCGCCCACGGTGCAACAAGAGATTGGCCGCATCGCGGCGTTCCTTCGGTTTGACGCAGAAGATGCATTTGGCAGGCTTGCGCGCGTTCTTGACATAGGCCATGCGCCAGGGCGCCCAGAGGACTTTCATCGCGGTAGTCTCCTTCGTCCGGTTGCCGGACCTGAGCGTCGAGACGTTCGCACGCGCGCCAGCAGGCGGCGAGCGCGGGCCCCTCTCGGGATGAAGGCAATCTCGCGAACGTCGGGACTGCGATGCCGAAGATGAATCTCCAGACGGTCGGCGGGCAGATCATGGCCCGCTCTCTCCGCCCATTCGATCACCATCACGGTGTGGCCATCATCGTAATCGGACAGTCCGATGTGCGGCAACTCGGCGGCCGAGTCGAGCCGGTACAGGTCTGCGTGGGCAAGCCGCATGCGGCCATGATATTCGTGGATCAACACGAACGTCGGGCTGCTGACGGCCCGGGGCGGCGCGCCGAGCCCCGCGGCCATTCCGCGCACCAAGGCCGTTTTCCCGGAACCCAGTTCACCATACAGCGCCACAATTTCGCCTCCCTGCAGTGTTCGGCCGATGCGGCGGCCAAGACGATCGGTTTCCGCGATGGATTTCGACAGACAGTGCCACGCGTCGGACGGGAACCGCCGTGGCGCAGGGCCGCCGCGATGCGGCCTGTGCATCATCCTAGCCGCGCGCGCCATGGACGGTCCCAGTCAGGGCATGGGGAATCTGCTCGATCACGTCACCCGCAGTCATGCCGGCCAGTCCTCGTTCGGCAGCCGCCAGATCCCCGGCTAATCCGTGCAGGTATGTGCCGGCACAGGCCGCGTCCCACGGACTGAGCCCCTGCGCTAGCAATCCGACGATCATGCCGGTAAGCACGTCGCCGGTGCCGGCGGTCGCCATGCCGGGATTGCCAGTCGAGCAGACGGCCGTACGTCCATCAGGGTGCGCGACGACGGTGCGGGCCCCTTTCAAGACGAGCATGACCCGCCGGGCCTGCGCGAATGCCACGGCGGTACCGATGCGATCGTCGTTGATCGCGCGGGCCGAGGCGCCTTCAACCAAGCGGGCCATTTCTCCCGGATGCGGCGTGAGAATCGGCGGCACCTTGCACTGCTCCACGAGCGAGGTCCGTCCGGCAAGCGCATTGAGAGCATCGGCATCCAGCACGGAGGGTTTTTCCAATCGGGGCAGGAGCGCATGAATCAGCTCGACCGTCTCCGGATGCGTGGTGAGGCCAGGCCCGATCGCGACCGCCGTCCGCGCGTTGACGAACGACAAGATCTCCTCCAGACCGGCCCGCGCAAGTGTTCGCGCTTTTGTTTCCGGCATGGGCACGGTCATCGCTTCCAGCAGCTTGGCCTCCAGCGTGTCGTTCACGCTCGCCGGCGTGGCGACCGTCACGAGGCCGGCGCCGACCCGCAGCGCGGCTCTGGCGGCCATGGCCGCGGCGCCGGTCTTGCCGACCGAGCCCGCGACGATGCCGGCATGCCCGTAGGTGCCTTTGTGAGAAGATACCCGGCGATCGGGAATCAGCCGGCGCACGGTTTTCATGGTGATGAGCGAGACGCGGCTCGCGATAGTTTCGACGAATGTCTGAGGAATGCCGATATCCACGACTTCAATCCGTCCAGCGTGATCGAGGCCCGCGCCGGTGTACAGGCCCAGCTTCGGCAACCCGAACGTGACGGTCATGTCGGCCCGCACGGCCGCGCCCATGACGGCACCGGTGTCGGCATGAATGCCGGACGGGAGGTCCACCGCCACGACAGGGACCGATGCCTCATTGATCGCTTCGATCGCGGCGCGGTAGGGAGCTGACACGGTCGCCGAGAGGCCGGTACCCAGGAGCGCATCCACGATCATATCGCTCTGAACGAGCGCGTCACGGATCGCATCGGGCGCCGGCGCTGCCAACACGGATTTTGCGCCGGCGACGGAGAGAAATTTTCTATGCATCGTTTTAGCGTCGCCTGACAGATCACCAGGGTGCGCCAGCAGCAGGACCCGTATGCGGGCACGCCGTTTCCGAAGCAACCGTGCCACGACGAAGCCGTCCCCCCCGTTGTTGCCTTTGCCGCAGAGGATCGCGACGGTTTTTCCTGACAGGGAACCGGCGGCCCGTTCCATTGCCGTAACCACGCCTCTCCCGGCACGCTCCATCAACGTGGCGCCGGGCATCTTCGCCTCTGCGATGGTCCGGCGATCCAGCTCCTTCATTTGGGCGGCGGAGACGATCTTCATGGAAGAGTCTGCTCGTGTTTGAGCGATGGCCGTCAACGGTCTTTCGTCAACACCACTTCGGCGACGGCGTAGTCGGTGTCGTGCGACAGGCTGACATGGATGCTGGTGACGCCGGCGCGCGTCATCAGCATTTTGACGCGGCCTGTTACGGTCGCACGCGGCCGGCCGGCTCGATCGTTCAACACCTGGATATCGTGCCAGCTGACTCCGCCCGACCAGCCGGTCCCCAATGCCTTCAGCACGGCTTCCTTGGCGGCGAAGCGTCCGGCAAAGGAGGCGTAGGGCGACGGACGGCCCGCGCAGTAGCGGCGCTCCGCTTCCGTGTAGAGGCGATCGAGGAACCGCGCCTGCCACCGCTCGGCAATGGCACGAATGCGGTCGATTTTGACGAGGTCCAGCCCGATGCCGACGACGGTCATGCAGGCCCGCCGATCAACCGTTTCATTTCGCGCACCGCCTGATCCAATCCGACCAGCACGGCGCGTGCCACGATACTGTGGCCGATGTTGTATTCCTCGATCTCGCCAACCGTCGTCAGGCGCTGCACGTTGACATAGTTCAAACCGTGGCCGGCATTGACGCCCAGCTTCAATTTTGCCGCCAGTTGCGCAGCCCTCACGATGGCCCGAAATTCCGTTTCAACTTCATGCTCGAACTGCGCATTGGCGTAGCGGCCGGTGTGGAGTTCGACATAGTCTGCTCCAACGGCTCCGGCGGCCTTGATCTGAGCGGCATCGGGCTCGATGAAGAGACTGACGGGGATGCCTCCGTCGTGCAATTGGTCCACGACCCGTTTCAGCCGACTCTTATGGCCGGCGACGTCCAGTCCTCCTTCGGTCGTCAATTCCTGCCGCCGTTCCGGCACCAGTGTGACGTAGTGCGGTTTGACAGCCAGCGCGATCTTCACCATCGCGTCATCGGCGGCCATTTCCAGATCCAGCCTGGTTTTGACGGTCTGGCGCAAGAGCGTGAGGTCGCGGTCCTGGATGTGACGGCGGTCCTCCCGCAGATGGACGACGATGCTGTCCGCCCCAGCCAGTTCGGCCAGCATGGCGGCGGCTACGGGATCGGGCTCGCTGCAGCCCCTAGCCTGCCTGAGGGTGGCGACATGGTCAACGTTGACGCCGAGACGAGGCACTAGATTTTTAAACTCCGGACTGTCCGTTGAGGTGGAAATCGGAAATGGAGCCTAGTTTACAATCGATTGCAATTGGTGAAGGCATTATTGCAAAAACGTTCCTGGCAGGCAAGGACTCTCCAGGCGTTCCACGGGACGCCGTTGGGCGGTCGCGCCGAAAATCACCCAACCCCCGAAGAAAATTGACTGATTTGGTGCGCTGCATTAGAATGAAACCTTCCTTACACAGGGGCTTTGAGCCTGGGGCGAGGCGGTGCGTTCCAAGACTCCGTCCGTCCTGAAGGTTTTGGGGAATTCAGCAGATAGGCGAGTTGCGATGATTGAAACGTTTTATAGAATCAAGCGGTTGCCGCCCTACGTGTTTGCGCAAGTCCAGGCGTTGAAATTGGACGCGCGCCATCGCGGCGAGGACATCATCGATTTCGGCATGGGAAACCCCGATCAGCCGACGCCGGACCATATCGTGGACAAGCTGATCGAAGTGGCGCGCAATCCAAAAAATCACCGGTATTCCGCATCGCGGGGCATCACGAAGCTCCGCCATGCGATCACCGGCTGGTACAAGCGGCACTACGACGTGGATCTGGATCCGGAGACGGAAGCCATCGTCACCATCGGGTCGAAGGAAGGGATTGCGCACCTGGCGCTGGCCATGATCGGACCGGGCGACGTCGTGCTCACACCGACGCCGACCTATCCCATCCACATGTACAGCGTGATCATTGCCGGCGGTGACGTACGTGGCGTCGAGCTGCGCCAGGACAGCGATTTTTTCGAAGACTTGACGCGGGCATACCGGCAGACGCTGCCGCGTCCGCGCGTGCTGATCATCAACTTTCCCCACAACCCGACGACGGCGGTGGTGGATTTGGAGTTTTTCAAAAAGATTGTGGCGTTCGCCAAGGAGCATAACGTCATCGTGGTCCACGATCTGGCGTATGCGGACATCGTGTTCGACGGCTATCGCGCGCCGAGTCTTCTTCAAGTGCCGGAGGCCAAGGATATCGGGGTGGAATTTTACACGCTGTCCAAGAGCTATAATATGCCGGGCTGGCGCGTGGGTTTCTGCGTCGGCAACCGCGAAGTGATCGGCGCGCTGGCCAAGATCAAGAGTTACCTGGACTACGGCATTTTCCAGCCGGTCCAGATCGCGAGTATCATCGCGCTGAACGGGCCGCAGGATTGCGTGAAGGAAACGGTCGCCCGCTATCAGGGGCGCCGCGATGTGCTGGTGGACGGGCTGAACCGTATCGGCTGGGCGGTTGAGAAGCCGCGGGCGACGATGTTCGTCTGGGCGAGGATTCCGCCACCGTTTCGCGGGATGGGCTCGCTCGAATTCTCGAAGCTGTTGCTGAAAGAAGCAAAGGTCGCCGTGTCGCCGGGGATCGGCTTCGGCGAGGGCGGGGATGAGTACGTGCGGTTCGGGCTGGTCGAAAACGAGCACCGGACCAGGCAGGCCGTGCGGGGCATCAAGAAGGCGTTGAAGCTCGGAGAAGCGGAGTGAAGCCAAGGTGAAAAAGGAACGGATCGGCGTCGGCCTGATCGGGTTCGGAACGGTCGGCACCGGCGTTGCCAAAATATTGATGGGCAGCAGCGCGCTGATCAAGCGGCGCACCGGCGTGCCGATCGAGCTCGTGCGCGTGGCTGATGTGGACATGACCCGCGATCGCGGCGTCACGCTGCCGCCTGGCGTGCTGATCAACGACGCGAAGGCGCTGATCGACGATCCGGCGGTTGACATCGTCATCGAATTGATCGGCGGCTACGACGCGGCCAAGCGGGTGATTCTGGACGCCCTGGCCAAGGGTAAGCCGGTTGTCACGGCCAACAAAGCCCTGCTGGCCGTCCATGGAGAGGAAATCTTCGAGGCTGCCGTGCGGCAGAAAGTCGATCTCGGCTTCGAGGCCAGCGTCGGCGGGGGCATCCCGGTGATCCGCGCCCTCACGGAAGGGCTCGCGGCCAACACCATCTTGTCGCTGTACGGCATCATCAACGGAACCTCGAACTACATCCTGAGCCGCATGACCTGCGAGGGGCAGAATTTTGAGGACGTGCTGGCCGAGGCCCAGGCCGCCGGCTATGCGGAGGCGGACCCGACATTCGATGTGGCGGGCGTCGATTCGGCGCACAAGCTGGCGATCATGGTGAGCCTCGCCTACGGCACGCCGGTCAACGTGAAGGACATTTACACGGAAGGAATCACCCGAATCACGCCGGTGGACATCTCTTATGCCGACGAGTTCGGGTACACAATCAAGCTGCTGGGAATTGCGAAATCCCTAGACGGTGAAATCGAAGCGCGCGTCCATCCGACGATGGTGCCGTCCGCTTCGCCGATTGCCCAGGTGGAGGGCGTGTACAACGCGATTCAACTGGTCGGCGACGCGGTGGGCGACATTGTGCTCTACGGGCAGGGGGCCGGTTCCATGCCGACGGGCAGCGCGGTGCTCAGCGATGTGATCGCGATCGCACGCAATCTGCTGCGCGACGCGGCGGGTCGCGTGCCGCCCGCCTCATTCCAGCAGGACCAGCGGCGGCCGTTGCGCATCCGGCCGATGGAGGAGATTCTCTCGCAGTACTACATGCGGTTCATGGTGCTCGACCGTCCCGGCGTCCTGTCGCAGATTGCCGGCGTGCTGGGGCGGCACAACATCAGTATTGCGTCGGTGATCCAGCAGGGCCGCAAGGAAGGGCAGACCGTGCCTGTCGTGATCATGACGCATACCGCGCGCGAGCGCGACGTGCAGGCCGCGCTTCGTGAAATCGACAAGATGGCATTCATCTCCGAGCCCACCACGTTGATTCGCGTGGAAGGACATGACGAGTAGCCCATGATGCTCCCGTTATGCTGCACGCGGATTTCGGAGAACACCCGATCCATTCCCATCCGCGTCGAGGGGCATGACGAGTAACTGATGCGCCTCAAACGGTTCGTTCCGAGTCTGTCACCAGAGTGTCGTATCTGATGCGTTGGCGCGGCGTCATTGACGAGTATCGCAAGTTTTTGCCCGTGACCGACCGGACGCCGGTCGTCACGCTCGGCGAAGGCAACACGCCGTTGATCAAGGCCGCCCGTCTGGCCGCGAAGATCGCACCCGGGATTGAATTATATGTGAAATTCGAGGGCGCGAACCCGACCGGCTCTTTCAAGGACCGGGGCATGACGATGGCGATGTCGAAAGCCCTCGAGTCCGGCGCGAAGGCCGTCATCTGCGCGTCGACCGGTAATACATCCGCATCCGCGGCCGCCTATGGGGCCCGCGCGGGGCTGGCCGTATATGTGCTGATCCCGGCGGGCAAGATTGCGCTGGGCAAGCTGTCGCAAGCCATGATGCATCGGGCGACCGTGATTCAGATCGAGGGCAATTTCGACCAGGCTCTCACGATCGTGAAAGAACTGTCGGCGACGCACAAGATCGAGCTGGTCAATTCCCTCAATCCGTTCCGGATCGAGGGGCAGAAGACAGCGGCGTTCGAAGTGTGCGACCAGTTGGGCGGCGCGCCCGCGCTGCACGTCCTGCCGGTCGGCAATGCGGGCAACATCACGGCCTATTGGCGGGGCTACAAGGAATACCGTGCTGCGGGACAGGTTCAGCGGTTGCCGCGGATGATGGGATTCCAAGCCGCCGGCGCGGCGCCGATCGTGCTGGGCCGCGTGGTGGAGGATCCGCAAACGGTGGCCACGGCCATCCGGATCGGCAACCCAGCCAGCTGGCAAGCGGCGCTGGAGGCGGTCAAAGAATCCTCAGGGAAGATCGACATGGTCACGGATCAGGAAATTCTCCACGCCTACAGTCTGGTGGCAGCGGAGGAAGGCGTGTTCTGCGAGCCGGCGTCGGCGGCCTCAGTGGCCGGTGTGATCAAGCTGCGCGCGCAGGGCGCATTGAAAGAAGGCGACACGGTGGTCTGCACCTTGACAGGGCATGGGTTGAAGGATGCGGATACGGCGATCAGCGTGTCAAAGCAACCGGTGACGGTCAAGGCCAGCCGTGATGATGTTGCGAAGTTGCTCAAACTCTGACAGTCGGTAAGGGACATTCAATGTCGGATCATTTCAGGATGTTCAAAAAGACCATCCAGCGAGGCCGCAGCGAGCGAGAAGCCGAGGCGTACTTTTTCCCGTGCGTTGAGGCTTTGAGCGATGCGAGAACAAAGCCGGGGGTCTTTTTTAACATCCACGGACAGGTGCAGGGACGAGACGAATGAAATACGTCGTTCTGCACGGTGACGGTCTGGCTGGCGGGCCGCGGAAGGAATTGGGAGGAAAATCGCCGCTCGAATCGGCGTCCACACCCAACATGGATGCCGTCGCGCGCCACGGGGAAATGGGCGTTGCGGTGGTGCCCGCCGACGGACCTTTCGTGACCAGCGGGATGGTCCAAACGGCGATGCTGGGATATGACCCGCGCAAGCTCTATCCGGGCCCCGGGCCGCTGGAAGCCGCCAGTCTGGGCGTGACGGTGGGTGAGCAGGATGTCGTGTACCGGTGCAGCATGGTGACGCTGCGCGGCAGTGCCCAGGGCTTGGACGCGTATCGCGATATCAAGAAACTGGCAGCGCCCGTGACAGTGGAAGGGGAAGCCGAGCATCTGGAGCGGGAAGAGGCCCGCGAGTTGCTGGAGGCGGTCAACGAACAGCTCGGTTCGGAGACGATCCAGTTTTACCCGGGCAGCGGTTCCCGCCATCTGATGGTGTGGGTCGGCGGCAAGCTCCGGGCGGTCTGTCTCGATCCGCGCGAAGGAGCGGGACGTCCGGTCGGCGACTGCCTGCCGACGGGAGACGGATCGGAGATGTTGCGCAAGCTGATGGATGCCTCGCTGGTCATTCTGCGTGATCATCCGGTCAACGACCAGCGCCGTGAGGACGGGTTCAAGCCGATCCACTGCCTCTGGCTGTGGGGACAGGGACGCGCGTCGCGGTGGCCGAGCTTTCCGGAGCGGCACCATGTCTCGGGCGCCGTCGTGGCGACGAACGATGTGCGCCGCGGCATCGGGCTGTGTGCCGGACTCGATGCGATCGAACCGTCCGACGTGACCGTCGCCAACGGCTCGGATTTTTTAAGCCGCGCGCAGGTCGCGTTGCGCGAATTGGGCAAGAAGGACTTCGTCTATGTGCATGCGGAGATGCCGGTTGGCAGCGCCAAGGGGGATGCGAAGGCTGCTGTGAAGATCGTGGAGGAATTCGACAGGCAGATTGTCGGGACACTGCTCGACGGATTGGCAAAGATCGGATCGCATCGCCTGCTGCTGGTGTGCGACGGCGGGCGCGTCCGCAACGACGGATCGAGGCAGCCGCTCTATGCGTTGTGCAACGGCCCGCTCCAGAAATCCAAATCCGGCTCGCGCGGGTTCAATGAGGCCGACGCAGCCGCTGTGAAGGATGGCGTGCGGGATGCGACCAAATTGTCGGCGAAACTCTTGACTCAAGGATGACCGACGCCCATGGCGTTATTGGTGCACAAATACGGCGGCACGTCCGTCGGCACGATCGAGCGCATTCATCTGGTTGCCGACAAGGTGGCGAAGGCGAAAGAGGAAGGGCACAGCCTTGTTGTCGTCCTGTCGGCCATGAGCGGGGAGACCGACCGGCTCATCAAGCTCGCGCACGAGGTCACCAAGAATCCCGACGAGCGCGAAATGGACATGCTGCTCTCGACGGGCGAGCGGGTGACGATCGCGCTGCTGGCGATGGAGTTGCGCGGTCGCGGCATCGACGCGCGGTCATTTACCGGCCGGCAGGTCGGCATCATCACCGACAGCGCGCACACGAAGGCGCGGATCGCGCGCGTGGCGGCGGATCGCATCCGGGAGGCTCTGAAGCAGGGCGTCGTTCCGATCGTCGCCGGGTTTCAGGGCATCAATGAGCAGTCTGACGTCACGACGCTGGGGCGCGGTGGCTCCGATCTGACAGCAGTGGCTCTGGCGGCGGCGCTCAAGGCGGATCGGTGTGTCATTTATACGGACGTGGACGGCGTCTATACGGCCGATCCGAACGTCGTGCCGGCCGCCCGTCGGCTGGACAAGATTTCCTACGAGGAGATGCTCGAGCTGGCGAGTCTGGGTGCCAAGGTGCTGCAGAGCCGGTCGGTCGAGTTCGCCGCGAAGTTCAACGTGCCGGTCGAAGTGCAATCCAGCTTCAAGGAAGGGAAGGGGACGCTCGTGGTCAAAGAAGATGCGGACATGGAACGGGTAACGGTCTCCGGCGTGACCGGCGACCGCAATCAGGCCAAGCTGACCATCGTGGGGGTGCCGGACCGGCCCGGCATTGCGGCGCGGATCTTCGGCCCCGTCGCGGAGGCGAATGTTATCGTGGACATGATCATCCAGAACGTGAGCCAGGCCTCGCTGACCGACATGTCCTTTACGATCCCGCGCGCGGATCTGCCGAAGGCGACGCCGTTGGTGAAGCGCATCGCGAAGGACATCGACGCCAAATCGGTCGCGGTGACGGAATCCATCGCCAAGGTTTCGCTGGTCGGAGTCGGCATGCGGACCCATTCGGGCGTGGCGGCGAAGATGTTTGAAGTCTTGTCGAAAGAAGGCATCAACATCATGATGATCAGCACCTCGGAGATCAAAATCTCCTGCGTGATCGAAGAGAAGCATCTGCAGCAGGCCATGCGCGCTTTGCACAAGGCGTTCGGCCTGGATCGAAAGGGTGCCTAAGGCGGAAGACGTGAAACGCAAGGCCGTACGCAAAACGAGAGCACCCCGGATGCCGCATACGGATCTCGGCGCCATTCCCCGGACTCCGGGGCTGGAGATCTACGACACCACGCTGCGCGACGGAGCCCAATCCGAGGACGTCACCTTCTCGGCCGAGGACAAGGTCCGCGTCGCGCAGAAACTCGACGAGCTGGGCGTCCAGTACATCGAAGGCGGCTGGCCGGGCGCCAATCCGAAGGACATCGAGTTCTTCCGGATGATCAAAACCGTGCCGCTGAAGTCCGCGACCGTCGTGGCCTTCGGTTCCACGCGCAAGGCCAGCAATCCGGTCCAGAAAGATGCCAACCTGCATGCGCTGCTGGAGGCCGGCACCGGTACGATCACGCTGTTCGGGAAAAGCTGGAATTTGCACGTGACGGATGCGTTGGGCATTTCCCTGGCCAAGAACCTGGAAATCATCGAGGATTCCGTGGCCTATCTCAAGGAGAAAGGTCGGCGCGTCTTTTACGACGCCGAGCATTTCTTCGACGGCTACAAAGCCGACCCGGACTACGCGCTGAAGACCCTTCAGCGGGCGGTGCGGGCGGGGGCCGAGCGCGTGATTCTCTGTGATACGAACGGCGGCACGATGCCGTGGGAGATTCGAAATATCTGCCAGGCGATCAAACGCGAATGCAAGGTCCCGCTGGGCATCCATGCGCACAACGACACGGAGATGGCGGTGGCCAACTCGCTGGTCGCGCTCGATGCTGGCGCCGTTCAGGTGCAGGGGACGATCAACGGTATCGGCGAACGGTGCGGAAACGCCAATCTCTGCTCAATCCTTCCGAACCTCGAATTGAAAATGAAGCGGAGGGTGCTTGGGGAGAAGCACCTGGCCCGGTTGCGGGAAGTCTCACACTTCGTGACGGAGATCGCGAATCTGATGCCGGACAAGCACCAGCCCTACGTCGGCGATTCCGCGTTTGCCCACAAGGGCGGCGTGCACATCCACGCGGTCCAGAAAAATCCGGTGACCTACGAGCATGTGATCCCCGAAAAGGTCGGCAACCGGCAGCGGATGCTCGTGTCCGACCACACGGGCCGAAGCGGCCTGTTGGAGAAGGTCGAGACCTACGGCATTACCCTGTCCAAGGAGAACCCCAAGCTGCAGGAATTGCTGACGACGCTCAAGGATCTCGAGAGCGGGGGCTATCAGTTCGAGGGCGCTGAGGGTTCACTGGAACTGCTGACGCGCAAGGCAGTCGGACGGCACAAGCCGTCGTTTCAGCTGCTCGGCTTCCGCATCGTGGTGGAAAAGCGCGAGGCCGATACCGTGCCGACCTCCGAGGCGACGGTGACGGTCAAGGTCGGAGATGCGGTGCAGCATACGTCGGCTGGGGGAATCGGCGGACCGGTCAATGCGCTGGACCATGCCCTGCGAAAAGCCCTGGAAAGATTTTATCCCCAGCTCAAGGAAGTGAAACTGCTGGATTACAAGGTGCGCGTGCTTGCGGCCAGCCACGGGACAGCTTCCAAAGTGCGTGTCCTGATCGAATCGGGCGATCACAAGGAGAAATGGGGAACCGTCGGCGTATCAGAAAACATCATGGAAGCCAGCTGGCAGGCCCTGGCTGACAGCATCGAATACAAGCTTTTGCCAAAAGATCGGTAACGTCCAGCGACTCGTTCGGGGTCAGAAATTCCCTTGACACCGTCTCTAACCTCACGTAATTTATCGTGAAAATTGGCTGGGACTTTCCTCAGAGAAAGGCCGGAGGAAAGTGGCTGCTCTGCGTACGAGCCTGGAGGGACGGCATGAGAAAGGCCGACATCGCGAACGAAATTTATGAAAAAGTTGGGGTTTCCAAAAAGGAAGCCGCCGACATCGTGGAATTTGTCCTGAACCTGATGAAGAACGTCCTGCATAAGGGAGAATCCATCAAAATCGCCGGGTTTGGGAATTTCGTCGTGCGCAGTAAAGGCCCGCGAAAAGGCCGCAATCCACGAACGGGCCAGGAGATCGGTATTACCCCCCGCCGAGTGGTGACATTCCGTCCGAGTCAGGTCTTTAAGAAATACGTCAATTCCTAAGCCCAACACGTGTGAGGGCCGGCATGGCAGCTGAGCCCAAACTGGGCACCAAGATCTTCTACAAAATTGGTGAAGTCAGTGAGATTACAAAGTTGCCGCCGTATGTCTTGCGGTTCTGGGAATCCCAGTTCAGCTTTCTCAAGCCGCAGAAAAGCCGCGGGCACCAGCGGCTCTACCTCCAGCGGGACGTTGAGGCGGTGCTCGAAATCAAACGCATGCTGTATGAAGAGGGGTACACGATTGCCGGGCTCCAGCGATTCTGGACACGCCGCGGCCGCCATGGGAAACGGAAGGTCCGTCCGCAAGAGCTGGCCAAGCGTATCCGGGGAGACCTCCGGGCGATTCTGAAGCTTCTCGAATCGTACGAACAGTAGCGGGTAGTTGAGTCGGGGCGTAGCGCAGCCTGGTAGCGCACTCGCTTGGGGTGCGAGTGGTCGTGGGTTCAAATCCCGCCGCCCCGACCATCCCGCGCTTGCGAGGGCAGCATCCTCAAATGAAAAGGACGCTGCAGTAAACTCCTCAAGTGCGGTTTCGAGTTCTTGATTCCATTTTTCCCCAAGCTGCCCCTGCCGGCAGCTTTTTTATTGCTATGATAAAAATTCTCGTCACCAACGATGATGGCATTGCGTCTCCGGGCCTGCATGCACTGGCCAGGGCGATGCGTCCGTTGGGGCAGGGCTGGATCGTGGCGCCGGACCGCGAGCGCACGGCTGCTGCTCACGCGCTGACCCTGCACAAACCACTGCGCATCACACGCGTCGGGCCGCGCGTTTTTGCCGTCAACGGGACCCCGACCGATTGCGTCAATCTGGCCCTGAAAAAACTGCTGCGTGGGACGCCGGCGCTGGTCGTGTCGGGCATCAACCGGGGGGTCAACTTGGGCGATGACGTAACCTATTCGGGCACCGTGTCTGCGGCGTTGGAAGGCACGATCATGGGCATTCCTTCCATTGCCGTGTCCCAGGAGACCGGCAAGACTTTTCGCCACGAGGTGGCGGCCATCTATGCGGCGCGCGCCGCGCGCACTGTGCTCAAGTATGGGCTCCCCGCCGAAACGCTTCTGAACATCAACGTGCCGGACCGGCTGGAGGCGAAGATTTCCGGGGTCCGGGTCACGGCGCTCAGCCGGCGGCGATTCGACGAGCCGATTATTGAGAAGACGGACCCCCATGGAAGAAAGTATTATTGGATCGCCGGTCGGCGGGTATCCTGGTCACGGCAGAAAAATTCCGACCATGAAATGTTGCGGCGCGGGTTCGTGACGCTCACGCCGATTCATCTGGACGTGACGCACCACGAGGCGATGGAACAGTTGCGCGAGTGGGAAGCACTGATCGAACGCCGCCGTTCGTAAGCGCTCGACGCTTATGCTGAAGATCTACAACACGCTGACTGGCCAGAAGGAACCCTTCAAGCCTCTTGTCCGCCGCAAGGTCCGAATGTATGTCTGCGGCGTCACGGTCTATGACGAGTGTCACCTCGGCCATGCGCGCAGCGCGCTCGTCTTCGACGTCATCCGGCGGTATCTCCAGCACAGCGGCTTTTCTGTCACCTTCGTGAAGAATTTCACGGACGTGGACGACAAGATCATCAACCGGGCCAAGGAACTTGGCATCCCCTGGCAAGAGGTGACCAAGAAGTACATCAAAGCCTATTACCGTGACATGAAGCGGCTTGGCATCACGCGTGCGACAAAGGAACCGAAAGCGACGACGCACATGGCCGAAATCATCAAGCTGATCCGGACGCTGATCAAAAAAGATGTCGCCTACCAGGTAAATGGCGATGTCTATTTTCAGGTCGAGAAGTTTTCGGCATACGGCAAGCTTTCAAAACGCAAACTGGAGGACATGCAAGCCGGTGCCAGAGTTGAAGTGGATGAACGCAAGCGGCATCCGATGGATTTCGCCTTGTGGAAAGGCGCAAAGCCTGGCGAACCGGCATGGGACAGTCCTTGGGGGAAAGGCCGGCCGGGCTGGCACATCGAGTGTTCCGCCATGTCCATGAAGTACCTTGGCAAGACGTTCGACATCCACGGCGGCGGGGCGGACCTGATCTTTCCTCATCACGAGAATGAAATCGCTCAGTCCTGCGCTGCGACCGGCAAGGAGTTCGCCCGCTACTGGCTGCACAATGGGTTTGTGCAGATCAATCAGGAGAAGATGTCCAAGTCGCTTGGGAATTTCTTCACAATCCGGGAAATCTTTGAAAAGTCGGAGTGGTCCGAGGAGATGACCGGAGAGATACTCCGCTATTATCTGTTGACGAATCATTATCGCGGTCCGCTGGATTTTTCTGATCAAGGCTTTAGGGAGGCCAAGTACGCACTAGACGGATTTTACGACCTATTCAACCGACTAAAAGAACCGGCCAAGACAGATGGTCCAATCAATGTGCCACTTAAAGCCGCCATTGAACGAACACATACTGCTTTTAAGCAAGCAATGGACGACGACTTCAATACGCCGGGAGCGGTTGCGGAGTTACAGGGGTTTCGCGGTGAGGTGAATAAACTGCTCGTAGCAGGTCTTTCGATTAATGCTGGGAAACGGGCTCGTGAGTTGTTCCGTTTTCTCGGTTCCGTTCTGGGGCTATTTCAATTAGAAAATTGGAAATTTAATGTTGATCTTTCCGATGTCGGCATCCATGGTCTCACGGACGAGCAGATCGAACGGCTGATTGTCGAACGGAATGAAGCCAGAAAGCGGAGGGATTTTGCGAGAGCGGATGAAATCAGAAAAGCGCTGGCCGAGGAAAGAATCACGCTGGAAGACCGGTCCGACGGAACCACCCGCTGGAAGCGGTGAGTCCGGCGAAATCATCTTCGGTCTGCACGCGGTCGAGGAAGCGCTGCGCTCCGGCGCACGGCCGCTGCGTCGGCTGGTCGTCGTGCATACGGACCGCCAGTTCGAAGCGCTCGTCCAGCTCGCCCGCACTGCCGGCGTGCCAGTTCGAATAGAACCACGGCAGGCGCTGGACCGGCTGGTCCCGTCTGGCCGCCATCAGGGTATCGTTGCACTGGCCGGAGCGAAGGCCTACGCCGAGCCAGAGGAAATTCTCCAAGCTGCTCTCAGACAAAATCAGCCGGCATTGGTGCTTCTGTTGGATGGCGTCGAAGATCCTCACAATCTCGGCGCGGTGCTGCGGACGGCGGAAGCGGCTGGCGCGCATGGCGTCGTGATCCCGGAGCGCCGGTCGGTCGGGCTCACGGGAACCGTGGCCAAAGCCTCCGCCGGCGCGGTGGAGCATCTGCCGGTGGCATGCGTGACGAACCTGTCTCGCACTATCGAGCAATTGAAAGAGCAGAACATCTGGGTCTATGCGTTGGATCCTTCGGCGGAGAAATCCTACACGGCGCTCGATTTAAAAGGGCCGGTGGCGCTGGTATTGGGAGGTGAAGGCAAGGGCATTCGCGCCGGCGTGCTGGACAAATGCGATGACCGAGCCAAGATTCCGATGCACGGGCGGGTGGCATCGCTCAACATCTCGGCGGCGGCGGCGATTGTTCTGTTCGAGGTGGTTCGCCAGAGGACCGGCCGCTAGCGGATTTTGAGCAGGCCGTCCTGGATGGCCGTCTTGAGCAATTGTGCGGTGTTCGACACGCGGACTTTTTTCATCATGTTGGCACGGTGCGCCTCGACGGTCTTCACGCTGATGCTGAGCTGCTGACCAATTTCCCGGTTCTTCAATCCCGACCAGATCAATTCCAAGATTTCCTGCTCGCGGCCGGTCAGCGATTCAGGCCGTTTCTTTGGAGACAGCGGCGCTCCTGCCCGTTTGAAATTATGAGGACGATGCAAGACAACGGATACAGCTCCCTTCATCATGGATGCTCCTTCCTGGTTCCCGCGAGACGGACTGCCATTCGAAGATATACTCGCAGCAGTTGTTGAAATTATATCACCTGCTGTTTGCGGGATAGTGAAAGGTTGGAAGAAGGCGGAAAGATAGGGGAAACAGGACGCAGTGGCGAGGGAACCGAAAACTGGCTACAATGCCGGCCGTGCGGCCTGACATTTTTTTATATGCCGCCGCGGGCCTGCTCGGAGCCACAATCGGCAGTTTTTTGAACGTCTGCATCTATCGTTTGCCCAAGCACGAGTCCGTCGTCTGGCCATCGTCACGTTGTCCCGCGTGCGGCGGCCGGATCGCTCCTTACGACAACGTTCCCATTCTGAGTTTTCTCTGGCTGCGAGGGCGATGCCGCGCCTGCCGTGCGCCGATTTCGTTTCGCTACCCGCTCGTCGAGGCGGCGAATGGATTCGGCTACGTTTGGATCGTGTGGCAATTCGGGCTCGGCGGAGCATCGGCGGCCTACGCGGCACTGTTCTCGGCCTTGCTGGTGATCACGTTCATTGATCTCGATCATCAAATCATCCCGGACCTCATCACGCTTCCCGGTATCCCACTCGGCATGGTGTGTGCAGCCACTCTGTTGCCTATCGGGATAATCGATTCCATCCTGGGCGTGCTTCTCGGCGGCGGACTCCTCTGGCTCATGGCCTGGCTCAGCCCCTATCTGTTCGGGAAAGAGGGGATGGGCGGCGGCGACATCAAGCTCCTGGCCATGGTCGGGGCGTTTCTGGGCTGGGAGCCGGTGTTGCTGACCGTGCTGGTCGGGGCATCGGCTGGCGCAGTGACGGGACTTTTTCTGATTGCGCTCAAGCGACTGCGGCGCGACCAGTATCTTCCCTTTGGCCCGTTCCTGGCCCTCGGCGCCGTTGTGGCAATGTTTTTCTTCCACCATATAAAAGCCTGGTACGTGGGTTTTCTGGCCCCCTGAGGGGCCGTCGCTCACTTCGGAATCTGGCTTGATAAATTATGGAGAAAAAAGGACTTAAGTGGTAGGCGGACAAAAATTGTCATCGCTTGGCACTTATGTGTGCGAGAGGTATACTACTACCTCGTACAGCCCGGCAGGGTAGAGCCAGAATCAATAGGTTAGAGTATTAAACGAATCAGTCATATCGGCACAACCTTTGCTCACCATACAGTGATGAAGAACGTTCACAGACAGCACCGAACCTGGCGGGTGGCGGGGGAGCACGGTTACTCCCTGCTCGAGATTATAGTGGTCATAACCATCAGCTGCGCCGTTGCTGCCATGGCCATCGGCAGTTATCGCACTGCGATTCCGCAAAGCCGGCTCAGGGATGCGACAACGGAGCTTCACGGTTCGTTCAATTTTGGCAGGATGCAGGCGATGAGCCAAAACGCCACTATCAAGGTTAAGCTGTCCGGTACAGGTCAGGCAGTCTCGGGCACTACCGTATCCATGTTGGGCTCTTATGCCAGTCCGATCCTCGTGACAGTCACAAGCACGATAGCAGGCGCGGAGACGGTCATCCAATCACACGCTCTTTCGGGGGAAATCGCGCAACTTACCGTGGCGCCGGGCCTCAATGTCCCGCCGGTCCAACCCTGGGTCCAGTACAACTCGATGGGGCTGCGCACGGGGGCCGGCAATGTAATTGTTACGCTCACGAATACCCTGGGGCGGACCTATTCGATCAATGTGGCGCCGGGCGGGAAGGCCAAGTGGTGCATTGCGGCGACCTGTCCATAAATATGAGCACATACGAAGGCGCATGCACACAACGAGCATGATGATGCGACGGCACAGGCACTGGCCGGATGCCCAGCGAGGGTTTTCGATGCTGGAAGTGCTGATCGCTCTGATGGTGTTGACGGTCGGCCTGCTGGGATATGCGGCAATGCTGGAGTTTGCAGTCACGCGCAGTCTCGATGCAAACGAGCTGGGCATCGCCACGAATCTTGCCGCAGAAATGATCGATCGCATCGAATATAATCCGGCGAATGTTGCAACCTACAACGGCATTAACGTGTCGTCGACCACCAACACGTGCCCGGCCACTCCGGTCATGACGAACGGAGACTGTACCCAGTGGCGAACACGGATGCTGGCGACCAGATTACCCACTCCCAGCGGGATCGTCACTGTGACGACCACCGGGCCCGCGAGCTTGAATCAGTGGCTGGTGACGGTGCAGATCAGTTGGAAGGGATTGGTCGTGCCGCTGAAGTTTTCAACCATTGTAAGCATCATGTAAGCAGATGAGGAGTCAGGAATGAACGGCCCGACAGATCATCGAGGATTGCGCGTGAATGAGCGCGGCCTCACGCTGATGGAAGTGATGATGGCGTTGGCCATCAGCGTCATTGTTTTCGGGGGTGCGTACCAGGTGCTCTACAACAGCCAGCAGATCCAAACGGTTAACGAGCAGGCGGTACAGACACAACAGAATTCGCGTTTGGCGATGGAGCTCATTGCACTGGATCTCAAGGACGCAGGCTTCAATGCGCAGAGCCTGGCCGCAGGCATCGGCAACTGCGGCGTCAACGCAATTCTTCCGGCGGACAACAACCCAGCGGGCAACGATACGGGGCCCGATTCAATCAGTATGATCGTGCCGGTCGAATTGTCCACCTTGAAAACGCAAATCACCGGCGCGGCACCAACCGCGAACGTCGTGTTACAAACCGGTGCCGTGGCAACCGCGGCGATTGATGGATTCGGAGTCGCGGGGACGCCCTACGCGATGCCCGCCCCCGGCGCAGTCATTTCTCTCGCCGGTCTTCAGATTGGTACCGTCACCGCCGCTCCCTCAGATACGGTGACGCTGTCCGCAGCGGTGACACTCCCGGCGACAGCCGTGCTGCCGGTCGGGACACAGATATACTGGCTGAAATGCGTCATGTATAAAATCGTACATCCCAGCAGCAATGTGGCGACGGAGCAGCCGCTGTGCGGCGGTACCCTGCCATGTCTGGTGCGGGGCACGCCGCCGTGTCTGACGACGCAGCCAGGTCCCGCCTGCGTAGCGGTGGCCGACGGCATCGAAGATCTGCAAGTGTCTTATGCCTGCGACGGATGCGTAGGCCTTGCAGACGGCGTAATCGACGATCAGGCCGGTGGAATAGCAAATCAGTTCGATGCAGCTGATTTCGTATCGAACAGCGCCTGGAATGCCGGGGTGTTCACTCCCTTAACCATCCGGCTGGCCCAAGTGTCTGTTGTGGCCCGGCAGGTAGGGACGTCCATCGGTTCGGAAAGCGCCTCCCAGGGAGCCAAGGCAAACTTCACGCTATCCCCGCTCGTGGTGAGCGATCACAATCACGCCAACGGCGTGTTCGCAGCGGGTGACCTTGGCACCGCCACTGCGTTGACAACCTATCAGAAGCAGCAACGCCGCGTGCTCACGAGGATCGTGCAATTGAGGAACTTGGGATTGTTCTAGATGATGCGTGTCGTGCCGCTCTGAACACGTCCGAAAGGGGAGTCTATGCCGCAAGTACACTGTACTGCTGGAACGCTAGCCTGCCAACAGGGCGTGGCCCTGTTGACCAGCATGCTCATCTTGATAATCATGGCCGTGATCGGCATCGGATCCATCACGCTCACAGGACTGGAAAACCGGCTGGCTGGCTTTGTCCGTGTCGGCGAAGCCGCTTCCGCTGCAGCCGAGTCGTGTCTGGCCGCCTCGGTGACCGTGATTCAGCAAGGGATGGCGAACGGAACTGTCGGTCCGATCGGAGCCGTCCCGGGGTTACTGGACAATGCAGCGAAGCCCGGCCCCGTTCCAAGTGGCAATAAAACGACGTTGGATAACGAGATCTTGGGCGCGCCAGGGTTTGTGAACTTTGGCGATACACTTCCCGCGACCTATCCCAACTTCAATATAGGAGTGCCGACTCCGAATCAGACGTTGAACAACTTCACGGTCCAAGGCGACATCGACCGGCTCTACGTGCAAGCGACGCAGGGCTCCGGCATGTCGCAGTTTGGGGGCTATGAAGGCACCGGCGGCGGGGCCGCCGGTGGCGGCATCCAAATCCTGTATCAGGTCAACTGCTTGTCAACGAACGCAGCGACGAACGCCCGCGCGCGGCTCACGGCGGTCTATTCCTGCTTGGTCGCCGGCGGAAGTTGTCAGAGGAAAATCTAGGAGGCCACAATGGAAACTCAGCGCGCGCAGATCGGAACAAGCTCCCCTATGCACCGGCGTGACTGTGAAAAGGCCGGCGACTTGGCGCTGGTGTTGCTACTGGCTTGGGGTCTCACGCTGGGTGGAGCGGTCACAAGCTGGTCGCAAGAGGAGTCGCCTCCCAAGCCTTTTTCGTCTCAGCAGCTGGCCACCTTCCAGATCGGCCATATCACGGGGGTCTCTGGGAATACGGTTCAAATCGACAACAAGGATTATGTACTGCGCCCTAATGTGCAGATCCAAAATCTAGGCGGCATAGAGATGCACGTGAAAGATATACAAAAAGGGTCGCTGGTCAGATTTCACCTGAAGCAGGGAGGCATCGACCAACTTGAGGTGATGCTGCCGGAGTAGGCGTTGAGGCTGGCAACGGAATGGGACCGTAAGCCGCGTGACACGGCGCAGGCCACGGGAACGAAAGCAACGGGGGAGGGACAGTCATGGTAACGCTGAAGCAAGTCATGGTTGCAGCTGCAGGGTTGGTGCTCATCGTGGGATTGGCTCTGACGGGAGGCGCCCAGGTCCCTCCGGAAGATGCGTACACAACCGTTCCGCCGTACGTGTCCCAGACGGTGGCGCCCAATGTCATGATCCTGCTGGACACATCCGGCAGCATGAACCGGGCGTTCGATAGCACGGGCTTCCAACCGTTGACGGACGTCAACCAGGGTCCGTTCGATGCTACCGAGTGCTACAACTATCAAGTCAGCGCCTATGGGGGCAACGCCTTGGTTGCGAACCCCGCGGCAAATCCCCCCGCCGTTGCCCCCATCCCGACCTGCCCGGTGGGCTACCCGTGGAGCGGGAATCTGCTGAACTATGGCATCACGATCCGGGCGGATGTGTCCATATGGGCCTTGATCGGAGGACGCTGCGCTACGGCACGAGATTC
>DASQGO010000058.1:0-13588 GCA_035632555.1 Nitrospiraceae bacterium
ACGCTCTTCCGATCTCGCCAGCAAGCCCAGGCCGATCAGCAGCAACCCGGTCACCGCTCCGCCGCGGAAGGCCACGGTCCGGGCCGCATTCATGCCGTCATGGGCCGCTTGCGCCGTGCGGACGTTCGCTCGCACCGCAATAATCATGCCGACATAGCCGGCGATCGCCGAAGCCCCGGCCCCGATCAGGAAACCCATCGCCGTCAGCATGCCAAATTTATCCGAGGCAAACCCCGCCGCCCACAGGATGACGAACAGCACGGCCGCTACGACGCCGACCGTCTTGTACTGGCGGTTCATATAGGCTCCGGCGCCTTCCTGAATTGCCTTGGAAATTTCCTGCATCTTGGCATTGCCGGCGTTGAGCTTGAACACCCACATGGCCAGATACAGGCCGTAGGCAATCCCGGCCACCGCCGCGATGAGTGCGAACGTGACAATCGCTGAATCGCTCACTTCAATTTCCTCCCGTGATTAAGAACTCTTCCGTGGTACGGTACCCATGCTTCAACCCACCCGCACCCCAGGATTGGGAAGCATCAAGAGGGGGGCTGGATTCAGTTGGGGCAGCGAATGGCCTGAAAAGTTGGGCCATTCTATACAGATGATTCCGGGGTATCAAGGCAAAATACCGGCGGTCTGACGCCGAATCTAATCGAGCCAGTCTTTTTCTTTCAGTTTCCGGGGAAGATATTTCTTCGTGAGATATTGGAAATCCTTGTTGGCGAGGGCGTCCAGTTCGTACTTGAGCCCGCTCGTGAGCATCCGTTTGATCTCCGTCTGCCAGGCCGGTTTCTGGAACCACTGATAATTGAGCAGTTCCTTCGCGCGCGTGATGTCCTTGTCGTTGAGCTTGATCCCCACGGTGCGCGGCAGCCCGTACCGCTCGGGGTCCGCGCTGGAGAGGCCGACGAACTTCGCTTTCGGAATCGCCATGCGCTGGCTTTCGAACGCGAGATTGATCGAGCCCTGCTTGACCACCGAATAGATGTAGTAGCCCCAGGGATCGTTGTCGACCAGCACGTACACCGGCAGCTTGTATTCTTCGTGGAGCCGGCGCGCCAGGCGGCGGACCCCGCGGGGCGGCTGGCCGTTGCCCGTCAGCAGCACGCAGTTGTAGCGTTTCCAAAACTTGTCTTCCGACAGCCGGTTCCACTGCGTGCCCTTTTCGACGAGCAGCACGAAATCGGCCGTGCAACGCCGGATCTCCACGTATTCCGGCTCCACGATCGAGGGCACCGAATAGCCGCCCTTGCCCAGTTTGGCGCAATCCACGCGGTCCCCATCGTCGCCCAGCACTAGCGGGCCGACCACGCTGCCGCCATTCTCCGCCCGCACGTGCAGTTCCTCGCGAAGCGCCGCGAGCGACACCTCCAGATCCTCGATGACCGGATCCGATTCGTCCTGCGTATCAAACGTGTTTTCGTGCGAATCCTTGATCGTGTGTTTCGTGCGGTAATAGATCTCTCTCAGCGAGGTCGTGAGGTCCGAGCGCTGGAGTTCCGAGAGCGCGTCCGCCACGAGGATCGTCTGCATGAACTTCTTCGCCATTCCCACGTTGAAGAAGGACCGCGCCTGCTTCTTCTTCCCCATTTCGATCAGGCCGTTGCGCGGGTTGAACGAAACGTTCGACAGCGCGCGGATGGGAATCGCAAGCGTCGGGTCCTTGGACCGCTCCGCCGCCGTGATGACCACGTCGGCCAGGCCGATCAGCTTTTTCGCCACTGCTCCATTGCTCTTGGGCTTTGTCTTGGCCATGGGTCCTACTTCTTCCGGCGGCGGGCCGGCTTCGCGCTCGCCTTGCCCTTGCCCCGCTTTTCCGACGCTGGCTTGCCGGGAACCGGGCCGGCCTCCGGCGCCTCGACGGTTGATGCTACGCTGTCCTGGCCGGCCCCGACGCCCTCGACAACCGCCACCTCGCCTTCGATCCCTTCCGGCGTGACGATGATCGAATGGGGCAGACCTTCGGGACCGCCGCCGGTCTTTCCCAGCGCCTCGTCCGTCTTCATGCCGCCCGTGCGCGAGTTGGCGATCTTCTGCAACTGGGCCTTCAGTTTCTCCGTGCGCAGCTTCCCGCCCTTCAGGCGGTTGCAGGCCTCGGCCACTTCCTCGATGTAGAGCTCGAAAATATTCCGGCGGCGAAACTCGCCCTGCGCCCGCTCGCGCCGCCGGAGAAACAGTCCCAGGCGCCGGCCGCACTCGCGAAGCGCGAGGGTGATATCCTTGCGAATTTCGTCGTAATCCGCGATTGCTTCCTTCGATTCGCTCGTGAACGGCACCCACACCGACGCCATATGAACGAAAATGACCATCGGGCCGGCCGGCAGGGCTCCGCGAGATTGCGTGATCCCATAATTCCGCCAGGTCGTATCGAGGACCGCCTTGAAGGTGGCGCAGGCCGATTGCTGGTAGAGCAACGGAACGCGATTGGCATAACGAATCACGCGGGCCAGTTCGTCATCGTCCGTCCGCTCTTCTCCTTCGGCCAGCGGCTGCTCGACAGGCTTCTGGGCCGCCGCGGTTTCCTCGGGCTGTTTGCCGTAGGCCAGTCCCGCTTCGATGACGAAGGGATTGCCGCGATAGACCGTCGGCGGACGGGTCACCGCCGTGTAGAACTCCCCTTTAATCTGCTTGTAGAGACCGGACAGGATGGCCTGCTCACCGATCGGGGCCAGACAATTCGTCGGTGGCGCCATGATCTTGGTGGTTTGAATCGTCTTGTAGAGCATCTCTGCCACATGCCCGTGGACGTCCCGCGGGCGGGCGTGCGGCGAAAGCTTGGCCGTCTTGCACATTTCCGCCGCCAGCGCGGACGAGACGCGGCAGAAATCGCTCGCTAAAAATCCGGATAGGGTATGGCTCTTTGTGTCATGGAGCATCTTGAGAAACATGCCGAACTCAATGCCGTAGGGATGCGGTTTGATTTCCCGCGGCGAGGGAGGCAGCTCCTTGTAGGTGCGCGGGTAGGTTTTCGTTTCGCCCTCCGGCGTCGTGTAGACCAGGTGCACGTGCGGATTGGCAATGATTGTCTGCTCGAGATACTCGTCGACCGAGGCGCGTCCCTTCTGATAGCGCCCCTCTACTTCAATTGTCACCTGCGTGCCACGCGCCTGGCCCCACTCCATCTGCTTGTTTTCAAGAATGCGGGGCTCGTTCTTTTTGGTATCGATCTGAACCTCGAAATAGTGGGCCGCTGACCGGGGATTGGTGCGGGAAATGATCTTCACAGGTTTTCCGGTGGTGAGCTGGCCGTACATGCCGGCCGCCGAGATGCCGATGCCCTGCTGGCCCCGGCTCATCCGCAGGCGATGGAACTTCGAGCCATACAACAGCTTCGCAAAAATCCTCGGGATCTGCTGCTTAACGATTCCGGGTCCGTTGTCGCCGACCGTAATACGGAACCGCGTGGCCTGGCTCACCGCCGGCACGGTCGCTCCATCCGCCACCGCTTCGAGCTTCACCAGGATGTCGGGAAGGATCCCCGCTTCCTCGCAGGCGTCCAGCGCGTTATCGACCGCTTCCTTCACGCACGTCAGCAACGCCTTGCGGGGGTTGTCGAAGCCAAGCAGATGCCGGTTCTTGGTAAAGAACTCGGAGACGGAAATCTCCCGTTGCCGCGCGCCCATCTCGACGGCCGTCATGGGCTCCGCGGGCCGGTTCCTGCGGGAGGCCGGCTTGCCGGACTCCGCCGGCTCGGCAACCGGCTTGACGGGCTTGGACTGAGGCTTGGCCTGAGACGTGGATGGAAACTTGGACTTTGAAGGAGCGGCCGCTGATTTGGCCATTCAACCTCGTTGAACGTTCCGCACGCACCGACCGGTGACAACGGTCTGTTCGCGCAACAGACCGAAGGCTACTTAACACAGATGACGGGCGGCAGTAAATACTCCCGACCGGCTGTTTGCGGATGGAGAACAGACTTGCTATAGTGCGCGCCGGAGAAACGACCGATGGGACTTGAGCCGAATTATATCGTGATCGACGGGCAGAATTTCAGTAAAACCAAGCTGGTGCTGGACAATCACGTCTACAAGAACTGCCAGATCGACGCGTGCGAGATCTACTACAGCGGCGGCCAGTATGAACTGATCGACACGCGCGTGACGAACTGCCGCCTCATCCTGAACCATCCTGCCAAGGGGATGTACGCCGCGATTCAGATTTTCAAGATGAAATCGCCCGGCTCGACGGTGGTCGCCGAATAATGCCCGCCTCTCACCCGCCCGTCGTCACTGGAACATTCACGCTCTGCTTCGTGATCGGGATCGGCTGGAAGGCGGGATCCTGCGTGCCCGCCGAGGATTCGGCCTCGATGCGCTGGAGAAACGCCGGAGGACCCGAGACCGGCGCATAACTGAGCGACGCTTCGACATCGAACGTTTTCGTGTCCTTGGGCGTGGGGAATGCAAAGGTCTCGATGCGCGTTTCCTCCGGCTTCAAGACCGTATTGTCGAGCACTTTCGCCGCTTCGAAGTCGAAGACCGTTTTCTGGCCTTTCGCGTCGGCATAGGTCCGGCCGTAGATGCGCTGCTCGGTAAACACCGTCTTGAGATTCTTGCCCTTGATCGCCAGCTCCAGCACCACTTTCGCCCAACCGGGATGCGTGGCCGGGAGATTGTGCGGAACCAGGCTCTGAACGGTGATCGTGACGGTCGTCTGGTCACCCTTGACGGCGGTGACGATTTCCAGCTTGGCTGCTTCCTGGCGCAGCTTGCCGATCCGGCCGGGGAACGAGTGGTTGGCGACCTTGCGCTTGTTTTCGCCATTGGCCGATTCGCCGACCTGTTCGGGCATGTGGCAGGTCTGGCATTCCTTCCCGGACTTGACCGCTTGGCTCGTTTCCCACCCGCCCAGCAGATCGTTGCTCTTGCCGAGATTGGCCGCCGCCGGCACCGCCAAATGGCAGTTCAGGCACAGATCGGATTTTCGGAACAGCGCCGATTCGATGGATTGGTGCGCCAGGTTCTGCACAAAATCCTTGTAGGGACCAAAGAGCGTCTTGCCGCCCGTTTCATACTTTGGACTCGGCTGAAGATTCGTCCGGTCGACCTGCTTGATAAGGTGGCACTGGGCACACCCCACTCCATCGATCTTGGGATCGCCCGATTTCGCTTCCCCAAGAAAGGCCGGGGCCTGCTCCTGATATTCATTCACATGCGGCGCATGGCACCGCAGGCACAGCACCTTGTCCTTGCTTGATCCGGAAGCGAGATAGGCATCGAGCGCGGCGCGGAACACGGGGGAATGGATCGAACGCGAAAGCGGCGACGTCTCCCATTCTTCAAACACCCGTTCGTGGCAACGCTTGCACTTGGCGGACGCGGGGAACACCTTCTCCATCGGCCCCTTGGACTTGGCATCCTGAGCCAGGCTGAGAGGGCCGATTCCCCAGAATGTGAACCCGGCCGCGAGGCCGCCGGCCAGCACCAGCTTCCACGCATGTCGCCGCCAGATCGCCATCAACGCGCGCGCCTCCATTACAATGCCTTGGTTCGGAACGTCAGAACCCGCGGTTGGGCATACTCCCTGATGAGTTTCACCGCATCGGCACGCTCTTTCTCGCCTGTCAGCGTGGCTAGATACCGCTCTTGAAGCGCGGGAGACGGCTCGGGAATGAGCGCGTAGGTCAGCATCGCCTCGATGCTGGCCGGGGCCGCCCCATCCTTCAGCGAAAGGGCAAACGCCACCCGCCTCGTCGTGCCCCCCTTGATGAACGGCTCAGGAAACGGCCCCCTCGCAATCTGCTCGAACGGCAGGCCGAACCGCTTGACTTCGGACGCCACCACCAAGCCCTTCGCATCCTTGGCCGTAATCGTCACGAAAAACTGCTTCAGGACGGGATCGCCGTCCGGGAAGCTATGCGGCAGACTGCCGATTCGGACCAGCACCGTGCCTGTGACGGCTTGGCCGGATTTCGCGGCTTCGATATCCACACGCGGCATCCATTCCGCCTGCAGGTTGCGGTTCTTCAACATGATGCCGGGAATCACGACCCCCCGGAACCAGTGCCGGCCGATGGCGCGGGTCATCGCGCCGCGCTTGGACGTCGAACTGCCGGTCGACGGTTCCATATGACAATCCTGGCACACCGTTCCCTGGAGAATTTCTCCCGATAATTCCCGCTTCGTGACGTCTTTGACTTTGTCGAAGTGGCAGGACGCGCAAAAATTGACGCCGCGAAAGAGATCCGACTGCGTGGCCGGATGGACCAGGTTCTCCTCCGGATCGGCATAGGGGCCGTACAGCATCTTGCCGGGCTTCAGCTTGAACGTCGGCGCAGGGGCCGCCGGATCCTTCGCCGTCTCATGGATGAGATGGCAGGATGCGCATCCGATGCCCTCGACCTGGACCTTCCCTGCCAGCACCTGATTGGCGATTTTTTCGACATGCTGTGGGAAGACGGTCGTCGAGGGGACATGGCAGGAGAGACATTGCCGCTTCTGATCCGTTGTGGGGTTGGTCTGCAGCCAGACCCCCAGGACCGTTCGGAAGATCGGCGATTCCAGCGACGTGCCGTGCAACAGCGCTGCATCCACCCGCCCGAACGTCTTCAAGTCGGGCGTCTGCTCGCGGGCGCCTTTCCACTCCTCGTAGTGCCGGTCGTGGCACTGTTTGCAATCTTCCGACCGGATGAAAATTTTCTCGATCTGCTCCACCCAGTCGGCCGGCGCCTGGCCGTCTGATTTTTGAGCCCCGGCAGGTCCGGACAACGCCCAGCCGGCCGTCACCGCCAGTGCGAGCATGCCGGCCACCGTCGCTGTCTTCACAAATCCCATTCGCTCAACCGTCTTCCCAATCCCTGTCAGTCCCGTTTGCAGCCGACGAAATGAAAATTCACGCCCCAGCCGACCGGGTCGCCGGGGTCCGCCGGTTCATACGTGCCGACCGTGAAATTGCATTGTTCCATGGCACGCTTGAGCGCCCTGCCGAAGTCGATCAAATTTTTAACTTCGACCTTGTCGATCTCCTTGATCACGGACCGGACCTTGATGCCGGCGTAATCCGCCTGAGAGTTGCCGATCACCTCGAGCACCGCCACGCCTTCGGTCTTCTGGAGATTCAGTTCTTTTCGGATACCCTCATCTACCTCGTCCACCACAATTCCGAATTCCTCCCCGAGGCGCACGGCATCTTCCTTCGTCATCTCCTTGTTCGGAGCCGCCTTGTGAGCCGCAGGAGGCTGGGCACACGCGTGTTGAAGATCGCCCTCCCACGAACCGAGAGCCATCAGGCACATCAAAAAAGCCCTACCCAGTGGGAGGGCTTCTCGTCCGACCGGCCTCTCTGACCGCACCCAACCGATCACAGACTCGTTACCGGATCGATCGCCAATTGAAACCACGGCGCCACAGCTTTCTGGCCGTTGCGCTCTTTGTTCTCCCCGTTCCAGATCGCAAACGCGACCGCCTGCAGGCGCCCCGGCTCCAGCTTGGCTTCGTTCTCCTGGCCCGTGTTGGCCATCGGACGCCGGATGACCACCCGCCACACGCCATCCTTCCACGTCGCCTTGCCCTGCACCCGGCCCTGATCCTCCTTGGTCGTCAGCGTGCTGAATCCCCCGCCGATCAAGTCTTCGACGGACGACTTGCGCCGCGGGATCACTTCGAACCGGCGCACTTCCCCGCTCGCCTTTCCCTCCGATGCACGGGCGGCCCGCCGGTCGATATCGCTCTGCCAGTCCGCCTTCCAGTGCCAGATATTGATGTAGTGATCGAGTTGGCCCATGCAGAAAAAGGCCGGCGCGTCGCCAAGCGGCAGTCCGATCGCCACCCCGTCGCGGAACGTGCCGGGCGTCAGGCGGTCGTTTTTTGTATTGTCCTGCCACTCCAGCAAGAACGCGATCTCCGTGCCGTTATGAATCGAGCGCAGGCTCAATGCCCGCGCGCTTGGCTCCGGCCAGACCGGCCTGGTGATCACCTGACCGCTGAGCGGAATTGCCATGACCGGAATCTTGTCCCAGGCGGGATCGTCTGGCAAGGAGGGAAGCTCGCCCGTCACGAACTGTGACCGGATGATCATGCCCTCGGAGCTGACCATGGGAATGCCGAGCCCTCCCAGGACCAGCGCCGCGACGAACAGACCAGCGAGCAGAGGTATGGTGGAATGAGACCGGTTACGACACCGGGCCATGCCGAACCCTCATCAGACTGCGATTAAGGCATCCTGCGTCGACTTACCAAAGCCTGGCGCGACGAATTTTGTTTTCCCCGCGCTCGCAGATATACAGCAGCCCCTGCGGATCGAGCGCGAGACCGACCGGAGAATTCACCACGGCTTCCACCGCCGGCAGACCGTCGCCGTGCTTGAGTTGGCCCGCGGATTCCTTGGCCACGAACCGGGCCGCGCCGCAGCCGCCCATGTTTTTATCCTCGTAGCCGCTCTCACCGTTCCCGGCGACCGTGGTGATGATCCCCGTTTGGACGTCCACCTTCCGGACACGATGGTTCATCGTATCCGAGATATAGAGATTGTCATGAGCATCGACAACCACGGCCTCCGGCGCATGGAGCATGGATTTGACCGCCGGCTTGTCGTCGCCGTCATACCCGTACCGGCAGATGCCGGCCACCGTGGACATCACTCCGCTGGACGCATCAATCTTGCGAACACGGTTGCTGCCCTTGTCCACGACATAGACATGGCCGCGGCCGTCCACGGCAATCCCCACGATATCGTAGAGCCGGGCTTCCGTGGCGGGGCGTCCGTCATCCAAATACAACGACAGATCGAGCCCGTCCGAGCAGACCGGCATTAACCACCCGTGGTCGTCGCTGAAATCAATTCCGATGGCATCCCCGGACAGCACCACCAGGCTTCTAGCCACCAGCGGTTGCTCACGGGCTTCGTCCTCGGCCGTCCAGGTCCCGGCGATCGTCGTGACCTGTCCCGTCCTCGGATCGTACCGGCGCACCCGGTGCGCCTGGGTGTCGGCAATATAGAGCACGTCATCGGCATCAAACGCGATCGCGGCCGGCCAGGTGAGATTGACCTCGAGGGCCTGCCCGTCACCGTTGAAGCCGTGCTGCCCTGTTCCCACGATGGTGGTAATGACGCCGGTGTCGCGATCGACCCGCCGGATTCGATTGCTTCCGGAATCGCAGATATAGAGGTGGTTTTGGGAATCGAAGGCGACATCGAGGGGAAGGTACAAGCCCGCTTCACCGCAGGGACCGCTGTCGCCGCTGTAGCAGGTTTCCCCGATGCCAGCAAAATTGTGGAGGGTGCCGGCCTGCAGATCCACGCGCCGCACCCGGTCGGATCCGGATTCGGCAAAGTAGAGATATCGTCCGTCACGATCCAGCGCCGCGTGGTGCGGAAGCGGAATGCCGGCCTTTGCGGCCAGCTTGCCGTCTCCGGTGCTCCTCGCTTTTCCGTTCCCGGCGAAGGTTTCAATGAATCCGACGCCGAGTTCGACCTGCGTCCCCATGGTTGTCTCCCGTGTCAGGCTTTGGGCGGCGGTGGCACGGCCTGCTGCTCAGCAGGGGCTGCCGTGGTCTGAGGCGGCGCCGGCTGCGCCTGTGGCGTGGCCGTCAACTGCGCCTGAGCCTGGGCTTGCGCCTCGGCCTCGATCGCATCCGCTTCGTGCACGGACTTCTTGAACCCCTTGATCGCCTTGCCCAGTCCTTCGCCCAACTGCGGGAGCTTGCCCGCCCCGAAGATGATGAGCACGATGACCAGGATCAGCACGAGTTCCGTAATGCCAATACTTCCAAACATGTGACCTGTTCTCCTTGCGCTAAAAATCAGCCTAGGCCGTGCCGGATTCCTTCGGACGCTTCGCGAACCGATCCTTCAACCGCTGCCGCGTCTGCTCAGCCTGCTCGAACATCTTGCATTTGTCGTACGCGCTAATCAAGTTGTAATACGCGAGCGGTTCGTCCGGATTGTGCTCGACGGCGTCCTCGAGCACCTTGATGGCCAGATCCGCCTTCTTGTGGTTGAAGGCGATTTCCATCAACTTGAAACTGGCCTCGAGGTGCTTGGGGTCGAGTTCCAGGGTCCGGAGATAGCATTGCATCGCCATGTCCATGGTGTTGTAGTCGGACACCTCCGGATTATCCAGCTCGACGTAAACGCCTGCCAGATTGTACCACGCAATCGGATCCTCGGGCGTCACTTCGACCAGTCGTTCGTAGTACTTCTGGGAGTCCCTGAACTGCCGCTTGTCGGAATGCACGCGTCCCATGTTGAAAAGCGCCAGCACGTCGTCGGCATGCAGCTCCAGTGCGCGCTTGAACTGCGTCTCCGCCTCCTCCGCCATGCCCTTGGTGGCATAAATCGTCCCGAGGTTGGAATAGTACATGGCCAGGGACCGGTTCATTTCTTGGCGCAATCCCTCCGCCATCTCGATGGATTTCTTGACCTCGGCCAGGGCATCGTCCAGCCGGCCCTTGCTGAAATACAGTTCGCCGAGCCTGCAGCGGGCCTGGAAATCCTCCCCGTCCGTTGCCAGCAGTTTCTCGATCTCGGCAATTTCCTCGTCAGGCGTCAGTTGCGGCTCCGGCTGATCGACCGCAGCTCCGCCTGCATCCGCATGTGGTGTCGTCTGTTGTTCGTCCATGGTTCTGATTCCCCTAATCACGCCTGCTGGCCGAGCATGGGGCGGGCGCCCCCTGCCAGCGCAGCTGCTTCCATTCGTGTGCCCGCCTGAGATGCAGCGCGCCGGCGCTCCAACGTCAACAGCAGCACCCCGAGCAGCATCATCAACGTCAAATGCGAAAGTTGCAAGGCATAGCCGGCCAGAAACATCAGACCGATGCCGATGCCCTCATACCGGCCCTGAGTATAGAGTTTGACAACCGTGTAGGACCAAGCCAGCAGTCCCACCATGTACAGCGCAAAGGGCAGGTAAAAGGTGTAGCCCATGCCCATTTGAAAAATCCACCCGATTCCCTCGCCGGCCTTGCGTAGAGTCTCCGCCAACGCCGGATCGTACCATCCAGCCAGGGAATCGACGAACAGCAGCAGCACGAACGAGGCGACCGCCGTCAGCATGAACGCGATTGTCCGCCGCTGCTGCCGCTTGTTCTTGGTGGTGAGCGAGAGCCCGCCATAGGCCCAGAACACGAGGATGCTGGACAGCACCATCAGCGCCTCTCCGATTCGATTGATCTCGTGCACGAACGGTGGAGCCTGCACCGAACCCACCAGACCATAGGACGTCGACACGACCTGATAATACAGCCAGCCTGAGATGCCCAACAGATACACGACGATCATGATCCGCTGGCTCCACGGACGGGGAACAGACAGATAGTCCGCAACCAGGAGAATCAGGATCGCCCAGGAGACCACGTTATAGACGATAGCTCCCAGCATGGCTGGAGGAAAGATGAGAAATCCCACGGTCAACAGCAGCAGAAACGAGGCGGCGGGAACCACCAGCGCATCATACCGTCCGCCTCCGATGGCGCGAACCTTGTTCAAAAGCGCGAGGGACAAGACCAGAAAGACCAGCATGGAGACCACATTGAGCAATGTGAATCCCATTGAGGAGAGGACCTTGAACGTGACCCGGACAGACTCGTACTTGGCAGCCAGCTTGCTCAAGTGCATGCCCAGTCGTGAAACGAGCCGATACAGCAGGAGTTCGCAGAACGCCGCCCAGAGAAGGACCTTGGCGGCTGTATCGAAGAGCAATCCCTGCTCCTCCGCCCACCCCGATGTCTTGTCCATAACCTGAGAAACGCTCATGATTTGCCTTCGATGCTCAGCCCAACCTGCCACGCATCTCTCGCGCGGCGCCCCCTGCGCCCGACCCACTGCGTTCCTTCTGACGCTGGTGATCGAATTCGGCGCAATGTCTCCAGCTCATGGGCCGGCTGGAAGAGGTACTTGTTGTGCCTGCGCCTTGGCGCGGGCAATGTAGAGCAATCCGTCCGCCATCGAATAATTGAAAGGTAATTCGCAGACGACTTCGCTGATCTTTCCATACACGTGCTGGTACACCCGCTCCGCCTGTTCCGGCGTCATCCCGGATGACACCTCGTAGAAAAATCCGAGGCTGAGATCTTCCGAGGCCGGCCGCATGATGCGCTGGATGCCGTGCCCGCCCGGATCACTCATGATCGGCGCTTCCTTCTCCAAATCAAAAAGACAGGGCTGGCAGGAGAAGCCATAGGAGGAATTCAGCCGCTTGTTTTCCACGATAAAGTTCATCGTCTCCAGCGATTCCTCTTCGGTTTCGGTCGGGAACCCGACGATGATGTAGCAGTGAATGGCGATGCCCAGATCGAGGCAATCTTCGGTAATGCGCCGGACGCTCTCCTGCCTGATTCCCTTTTTCATGAAATCCATGATGCGCTGATTGAACGACTCCAGTCCGAAGACGATCTTCAGGCAGCCGGCATCACGCATGTTCGCGAGCAATTCGCGCGACAGGTTCTTTTCGAACCGCATCTCCGCGGTCCATTGCAGATTCAAATGTCTTTCCTGAATCTGCTGGCACAGTCGCTTGGTCGGCGAGAGCGCAAGGCATTCGTCGGTGAAGAAGAAGAACGGCGTGTCATACTTCTCAGACAGCATTTGCAGCTCATCCACCGTCTTGCCGGGATCCTTCTGACGGAAATTCTGATGGTCGAGCGTCAAGGCGCAAAACGCGCAGTCCTTGTAATAGCAGCCCCGCGAAAACTGGACCGGCAGGACCGTCTCGGGCGCCAGGTAGCGACTGAGCGGGAATCCGTCGTAATTGGGCGCCGGCAGCTCGTTGATGTTTTCCGAGTAAAAAGGCTGATTGACGGTGATCTTCCCGTTCTGCCGGTAGATCAGGTTCGGTACTTTGCTGAAGTCACGCTTGCCGGCCAATTGGTTGACCAGTTCAAGCAGCGCCGTCTCGCCCTCGAAGACAATAATGTCATCAGTCAGATCGAACAGGCCGTGGCAGCGCCGGAGATTGTCCACGAGCCGGGTGAAGATGCTGCCCCCGATCGTCAGATGGACTCCGGGGTTCGCCTCCTTGATCAACCGGCACAGCGTGAGGCCGGGAATGATCTGGGACGTGGCGGTAATCGACACCCCGACCATATCCGGCTGGTCGGCCAGGACCGAGGCAAGGAACCGTTCACGGAACAGCGAGAGATAGGGATTCTGTTCTTCATCTTTGATGACTTTCAACAGATCCTTGGACGAATAGATGGAGTACCCGCTGACCTGATTGTCCACGACCGTCATCCGCGTCGGGAAATAGAGTGTGGACACCATCTCCATCCACTTGTCGATCAAAAAGAGGGCGTCCCGATATCGTTCCAGGTCGTAAAACTCCTCTCCCCGAAGAATTTCCTTGGCAACCTCGATCCGATCGATGAGAAAGGGAAAGCGTTCGACCGCTTCGACGGCCCTGGCATAGTGCTCTTCGCTGGACGGGCCTGTTTCCCCTTGCCGCACGCGTTCCAGCTGTTTCACCTTATCCTGCAGCTTGGCATAGGTTTCCTTGCCGTAGGATTCCGTCAAAATGGTATCCAGTACCTCGATGTTCAGATCTCTTTGCCGGACATTCGTTACGCCGGCCTGGACAAGAAATCCGGTCAGGGACGGCAGACTCAGATAAGGCTGAGACGGGTGCCAGCTGGGAGGAAAAATCAGGGAAACT
>DASQGO010000059.1:0-6249 GCA_035632555.1 Nitrospiraceae bacterium
ATACGTAGAGCCGAACCAGCAACTCAGTGGCTTCGACGTGATTGCGAGCGCTCGACTGAGAGGCCATCCGATCCCTCCTTTTCGGTGCGAGGATGCGTTGCCGCCGAGTCAGAGTTGGGCCTTGACGTCGCTTCCTTCGACCTGGACCGGGTACGATTTTACGCAGGCCGAGGGGTTGTTGATGCACCTGCCCGTTGTGACATCGTAGGTCCAGGTGTGCCAGGGGCACATGACCACGTTGCCATCCAAGTCGCCCTCTCCGAGCGGGCCTCCGCGGTGGACGCATTCATTGTCGATGACGTAGTAGGTTCCCTCGACATTAAATACGGCGAGAGATTTTCCGCCGGCTTCAACCGTTGCACCGCTGCCTGGCTTGATGTCTGCGGTTCCCGCGATTCGTACGAACTCTGCCATGCGATGTGTCTCCGAAGAAGAAGGCTAGGCGCCGGCCGCCGGCCGTTTGATTTTCTTCAGCAGGCCGGCGATTCCGCCGGCGGCTGACGTGCCTGATTCCTGTTGCTTCAACTCACGGACGATTGCATCCGCGATGTTCTTGAATGCCTTGGTTTGCGGCGAGTCCGGATCGGCGATCACGATCGGCAGGCCTTCGTCCCCGCCGGCCCGGATGGCCGGATCGATGGGGATGGCGCCCAGAAAGGGCACGCCAAGCTTTTCAGCCGCACGTTGTCCGCCGCCGTGCGAAAAAATGTCCGTGCGCTCCCCGCAGTGGCCGCAGACATAGTAACTCATATTCTCGATGACACCGAGCAGCGGTACGTTGACTCCCTTGAACATCATCATACCCTTGCGCACATCGTGCAGTGCGACTTCCTGCGGAGTGGTGACGGTGATGACACCGGCCAGCGTCACGAGCTGAGAGATGCTCAACTGGGCGTCGCCGGTGCCGGGCGGCAAATCGATGAGGAGATAATCCAATTCGCCCCAGACCACGTCGCGGAAGAACTGTTGGATGGCGGTGTGCACCATCGGTCCGCGCCACACGATAGCCTTTTCTTCCGGCACGAAAAATCCCATGGAGATGAGCTTCACGTCGTAGCTCTCAGCCGGGAGCAATTTGCCATCCTTCTGCTCCGGCGGCTTGCGGACGCCCAGCATCATGGGAATGTTGGGGCCGTAGATATCGGCATCGATCAGGCCGACCTTGGCGCCGGACAAGGCCAGCGCGACAGCCAGGTTTGCGGCGACCGTGGATTTGCCGACACCACCCTTGCCGCTGCTGACCGCCACGATGTGCTTTACGTCCGGCAACAGGTTAGGTTTGAGCTGCTCGGGATGACCGTGGGTATGGGGTGGCGCGTTCTCTGCCATAGACAAACCTCATGGCGCCGGTTCAATCCGGCGCGCGACAGACACACTCTATACGATGGCATCGATCACTGACAAGTGATCCGTGGGCTTGAAGCCGAATGGAAAAGACCCAGCAGCGACCGGCTAATTCGACCGGCGCTGAAGATTATAGGTGAGGCCGACCTTGGAGAGGGAGAAAATCAGCCACTTCGACGGATCAAAATTATACCACTGGGGGCCGTTACGGTAGTCGCGCAAATACATGTGGTGGTAATTGTGATACCCCTCGCCGAACGTGATCAACGACACCCACCAACTGTCCCGGCTGCTGTCCTTCGTGCCGTAGGGCTGCGCGCCCCAGATATGACAGATGGAGTTGATGCAGAAGGTTGAGTTCAGCACGAGGAAAATCCGGCACACGCCTGCAAGCAGGAAGCAGCTCAATCCGCCCATCCAGCTGCCATTGACAGCCACGCCGGCGACAAACGGCAGCGCCAAGCCGGACAGAATGATTGGAAGGTAATAGCGATGCTGCCACATGATCAGCGGATCCTTGCGGAGCTTGCCGTCGTATTTCGCGTTGTCATCCGGCGCGGATTTCTCAAACAGCCAGCCGCAGTGGCTGTACCAGAATCCCCGCAGGGCGTTATACGGGTCGTCGTTCTCATCGCAGACGGCGTGGTGGCGAATGTGGTCGCCGCACCACTTGAGCGCCGAGTTTTGCAGTGCCCATCCACCGGCGACGAGAAAACAGGCTCTGACCCATCCCGGACAGTCAAAGGCACGGTGCGAGATCATGCGGTGATAACCGACCGTGATGCCGAGCCCCGTCACCATGTAGAGGACGACGAACATCGTCCAATCGAACGCGGTGAAGTCGTAGTAATAGGCATAGGCCGGCACTCCGATCATGGCCCCAAGGGTCACGATCGAAAAGATGACGATCGTCGGATAATCACGCGGACGCATCGCTGCCTGCACGAGTCCCTCCTGGACCGGTCCTGCATGGAACGTTGACACGAGTGGAGAGAGAATAACAGACGATGCGTGATTTATCAAGTGCTTTCAGGCGCGCAGACGATACGACCGGCACTGCTGGCTAGTACTGGCTTGGTGTCGGGGTGGCGGCAGGTATGGTTTTTACCTCTGCTTCTTCCAATTCTTCTGTAATCTCGGTGATCCATCCCTTGTCCGTTGCGGCGGGCGGCATCTCCTGGTGCTCGGTGTATTTGACCAGCCCGATTCCCCTGGCGAACCACGCGGTGAGTACGTCCGTGCTGACCACGGATTGTTTTGATTTCGACAGGTGGATGCGCAGCGACATGCGGGCTTCCATGCGGACGGCATCGGCATAGGACCCTGCCGGGACTGTGACGGATTCCGTGCCTACCACCGTCACGGATGCGTCCACATCGACTTTCTCCTGTGTGCCATCCCCGTCCACATCGGTGCCGAAGTCGATCCCCCTCCGATCAAACTGTTGGAAGGATGACGGGATGGCGATCGGGAATCTCACGATCTGATACGGGATTACCTGCCGTTCGACGGGTGTGCCCGGCGACGAACCATAATAGACGACTCCGACAGCGTCCCGCCGGTAATAACTGTCGGTCGGGCCATGGTTACCCGGGTTGGTATCGTGAAAAACCGTGACGGTGGCGCCTTTGATCGTCTGGGTGCCGGATACCGTAGAGACGTTGATATAGCCTTTGGATTCAGAGATTTTTTGAAGCGGCCATTCCTCGATACGGCCGCGATAGCGCCAGTGGCTGCCGATCGCATCGGGGAAATACAGGTGCGCATCTTCAATTGCTTCCGGACGCGCCCTAGGCTGGGCACAGGCCTCGTCTGCTGACACCGCGAAGAGAACGGCGGCAATCAGTAGTAGGGCAAGCCTGCGATGTCTGTACAGTTGACGAAGCATGGTGTGCATACCGTGTGTGGAGGCGAACCGTACCATAGAGACTGACAGGCTCGCAACAACGCCGCTCGGTCGCCTTGCCATCTGTCGACCCGATTGGGATAATGCTGCCCACGATGCCGAGTCTTCGTCCCCAACGACGCAATGTGCCGCAGCGTAATACAAAGATTCGTCCGACCGTTCTCGTCACGGGAGGATCCGGTGGGATCGGCCGCGCCCTGTGCCTGGCGTTTGGAACCGCCGGCTGGAGGGTCGGCGTGCACTATTACACAAGTGCGCAGGCCGCCGCACGCACGGCAGCGATGGTCCATCAGCGCGGTGGGACGGCATTGCTCATCAAGGCCGATATTCGAGATGGCAAACAGGCGCGCGAGATGGTCAATCAGCTTATGGACCGATGGGGACGGCTGGATGTATTGATCTGCAATGCCGGGGTTGCCTCACGCGAGCTGGTGTTGCGCACGGATGCGGAGGCATGGGCGACCGTCGTGGATACGAACCTCACGGGAACGTTCCACTGCTTGCAGGCGGCCGGTCCGGTCCTGTTCAAGCAGCGTGACGGCACGGTGCTCATCGTCGGTTCGCTGGCCGGTGCGCAAGGCACTGCCGGCCAGGCGGCTTATGCTGCATCCAAAGCCGGCTTGCTGGGATTGGTGAAAACGGTGGCAAAGGAATGGGGCGGTCAGAATGTTCGAGTAAATGCCGTCCTGCCCGGCTGGCATAACACTGCGCTGGCAGGGGCAGCCTTTCCGGACGAAGCTCCTGCCGATCACGTCCTGCGCCGCACGTCTTCGCTCAAAGAGGTTGCTCGCATCATCTATCAGCTGGCTCTGTTGCGGGATAGTTCCGGACAGGTCTGGAATCTCGATAGCCGGATTACCTGAGGCAGGATGCCACGCCAAGCGAATAACAAATCCTCTTCCTGCCTTTTGGCCGGCTGCTTCATTACGGGAACAGACACGGGCGTGGGAAAAACGCTTGTGACGGCTGCCCTCGCTGTCTGTTTGAAACAGCGCGGCATAGGCGTGGGAGTGATGAAACCAGTCGAAACCGGTTATGGGGCCGATGGCGCGGCCGGATCCGATGCAGCTCGCCTCCATGCTGCGGTCGGCATGACCGATTCCGTCGAAGCTATGAGTCCTTATCGGTTTCCCGATCCCCTCGCTCCGTTCGATGCTGCACGGCGAGCTGGTACCACCATTCGTGTGGAGAGGATCGTTGCCGCTTTCCACGCACTGGCAAAGCGGTATCCATTCCTGTTGGTTGAGGGCGCTGGAGGGGTCAGGGTGCCGATTTCAGAACGAGCAGACATGCGGGATTTGATCCGACAATTCGGCTTGCCCGTGGTCGTCGTCGGCCACACGGCTCTTGGCAGCATCAACCATGTGCTCTTGACCGTCGAATCGCTCGCACGGAACCGGACCGCCATCGCCGGCATCATTCTGAATCGAGCCAGGAAAAGCCTGTCGACAACCGTGGATGGCATGCAGGAGTCATCCACGGTTGCACTGTTGAAAGAGCGCAGTGGAGTGCCGGTAGTCGGTCCCCTTCCCCACGAGCCACTCCTGCAGCAGTCCTGGGAACAGGGGCTTGCGGCGATGGCCCGCAGTGCGATGATCAACGAACTGGCGGATTGCGTGCTGGGAACTGCGAGACAAACGCGCGCGTCATCGTCGTCACGTCGGTCGCGCGTATGATAGCGGAAATGACGGCCACCCCGTTCGCGCCGGCGTTGATGATCGATGGCACGTGATCCAGAGTGATTCCACCAATGGCAAACACCGGGAGCCCGGTGAGACGCCTGATCCGACGCAATCCATCAACTCCCACGACCGGGTCGTGATCCCGCTTGGAGCCAGGTGGGAAGATGGGGCCAAAACCGAGATAGTCTGCGCCTGCCTGAGTCGCAGCGGACACCTGCGTGTCGGCATGGGTTGAGATTCCGATCAGCTTTCCCGCGCCCATCAACGTGCGGGCCATCTGTATTGGCAGGTCCCGCTGGCCGAGATGAACTCCGTCGGCGTCCACCGCCACCGCCAAGTCGCATCGATCGTTGACCAGAAACGTCGCTCCCGCGTCCCTTGCCGCTTGCCGTAACGGGACGGCCTGGCGATAGGCATCCGCCAGAGAAGACGTTTTGTCCCGATACTGAAAAAGCCGTGCACCGCCCTCGGCGGCCCGCTTCAGGATGTCGAGCAGTGCGCGTCCTCGAGCGGCCTCCGGGTCTAGAATGACATAGAGACCGTTGAGTTCTGGCGGTGGAGGAGAAGTTGATGGCACGGGATCAGGTCGAGGGACCGACGGTGAACCGTTCCAGAAAACCGGTGGAGACGCGCCCCTTTTGAAAGTCGGGATCGCTCATAATCCGTTTATGAAGTGGAATGGTGGTTTTGATGCCGTCGATCACGAATTCGCCCAGTGCGCGCCGCATGCGCGCGATCGCTTCGTCGCGGTTTTGTCCGTGGGAGATCAGTTTGGCGATCAGCGAATCGTAATGCGGGACGACAACACTGCCGTTTTCAATCGCCGAATCGACGCGGATGCCCAGTCCGCCAGGCTGGTGGAAGTGCGTCACAGTCCCTGGGCACGGCGTGAATTTCTCCGGACATTCAGCGTTGATGCGGCATTCGATGCTGTGCCCGGTCAACTTGATATCCTGCTGCCGATAGGCCAACGGCTGCCCAGCCGCGATTCGAATCTGCTCTTTGATCAGATCGATGCCGGTAACCATCTCCGTGACGGGATGCTCGACCTGGATCCGTGAATTGACTTCCATGAAATAAAAATTGTGATCCTTGTCCAAAAGGAATTCCACCGTGCCGGCATTCCGATAGTGTACGGACCGGACGGCTTCAACCGCCACGTTCCCCATTTCCCGTCGCAGCCGGTCGTCAATGGCCGGGGACGGAGATTCTTCCACCAGTTTCTGATAGCGCCGCTGAATCGAGCAGTCCCGTTCGCCCAGAAACACCGTGCGGCCTTTTTCGTCCGCCAGGATCTGCACTTCGATATGGCGGGGC
>DASQGO010000060.1:0-9622 GCA_035632555.1 Nitrospiraceae bacterium
GCCTTTGATGAGATTGAACTGCGCATCGACTTGATCAGCCCCGTCAATCGCCACGTCGATCGGCCAGACCCCGTCATCCGCGAGAAGCGGAATCTTCGCCTTCTTTGCCAGCCTAGCTGTTTCCTTTGACGTCGGCACGCCCTTGATCTTGAGCCCCTTTTTAACCCGCTCGCCGAGCGCCACGATCATATGCTTGGCCGTGGAGCCGGTCCCCAACCCGACCACCATCCCGTCGCAGACGTACTCCACCGACTTGATCGCAGCCTGCCGTTTCAAATCGTCAAGATTCGCCGTCGTCATGCGGACACCCTGTGCAATTGCGCCGCCACCGACGCCGCGCCCAGCAGCGCGGCCTTCGGATTCGTGATCACGCGCACGGGAATGCTGGCCAGCAGCTTCTTGTACCGGCCCTTGTCAGCAAACGCTTTCATGAACATCCCATCCTTGAGTTTGGCCAGCAGCCTGGGCGCGATGCCGCCGCCGACATAGACCGCGTCCAGCGCCAGCGCCTTGAGCGCCAGGTTGCCTGCTTCTGCTCCGTAGATGGTTGCAAACAGATCCAACGCCTGGATCGCAATTTCGGCCTGTTTTTTGAGACCGGCGTCGGCAATAATCGCGGCCGGATCGCCGACCTTGATCTTTTCCGCCAACCACGTCGGCTCGTTCTTCTTGGTGTCCCGCAGAAACTCGTAGATGGCATGCAGGCCCATGCCGGAGAGCACGCGCTCGTAACTCACGTGCGTGTACTGGACGCGCAGGTAACGAAGCAATTCGATCTCCAGATCGCTCGTAGGCGCAAAGCTGCAGTGCCCGCCTTCCGAGGGCATCGGCTTGTACCCTGTGCCGTCCCAAAAGAGAATCGCCTCGCCTAAACCGGTGCCGGCGGCGATCAGCGCCATGGCGCTTTTGGTCTTGGGCGGCGCGCCGGCGTTCAGAACTTCAGCTTCATCCGGTTTCAAGACGAGCATGCCGTAGGCCGTCGCTTCGAGGTCGTTCAGCAGACGGACGCGCGGAATTGCAAACCGCTTCGAAAGGGCCGCTCCATCCACCACCCAGGGCAGGTTCGTTGTTTTGGAGGTGTTTTCGATGACCGGCCCGGCGATGCCAAAACAGGCCGCATCCAAGATCAGCGGCTCCTGCCCGGCCGGAGCGTCTTGCGATGCATCGTCTTTCTTGTCTGGAGGCTCCAGCGGGGGATTAAGGAACTCCTCAAGAATGTCTTCCAGCGATTTATAGTCGGCGCTGACAAAAGTCTGTTCGCGGGTCGGCTCGACCCGTTCGGCTTCCCATTCATAGAGCGCCAGGTTCGTCTTGGTGCCGCCAATGTCGCCGGCTAAAATCATTTATTCCTCGTGGGACACAACCCGCTGCTTTTCAATCGCCAGTTCGGCCGCGGCCGCGTGATCCAAAAACCAGATCAATCGCCCCTTTTCCGGCTGGATCAGCTTCGCAGGATATTTTTTGCTGTCCGCCGTTCGATCCTCCAGCACGGCTTTGAGCGCCGGCGCCTTGCTCTTGCCGCTGACGAGAAACACCACCGCCTGGGCTTGATTGATCAAGGGGGCGGTGAACGTGAGCCGTTGCTTCGCACCCTGCGGCGCGTGACTCTGCACGACAAGCCGTTTCTGTTCGCTCAGAGCCGGCGTGCTCGGAAACAATGACGCCGTATGGCCGTCGTCCCCGAGCCCCAATAAGATCAGATCAAACCGCGGCCACGCTGGAGCCGGCGTACCGAATTCTTTCCGGAGGCGTTCTTCGTATCGGCGCGCGGCCTGATCCGGATCATCTTCACCGTGCATGCGAAAGATGCGGTCCTGAGGAATGTCCAGCGGTCTAATCAGAGTCTCGTTCGCCATTCGAAAATTGCTGTCGGCATGTTCGGGCGGCACGCATCGCTCATCCCCGAAGAAAACCGTCACGCGCCGCCAATCCAGTCGTTTGAGAGCCTCGGTGCCGGCCAATACCGCGTAAAGAGCCTTCGGTGTCGTGCCGCCTGAAAGCGCCAACCGGAACGTGCCGACACTCGCGATGGCCTGTTCGCCCGCCCACACGACGAACTCCGCCGCTTCGCGCACCAGCTCTTCGTCATTCTCCAGAATGCGGAGTTCCGACGCGCTCATAGGACGGTTACCGTTTCTTGCCCCGCTTGCCCCCACGTTTGCTCGCACGCTTGCTGCCCGCATGCGCTCCCGCCGAGGCATGTTTGCGTGACGGCTTCAGCACCTTCTTGATGGATTGCGCGGTCCGGCTGCCCAGGCGCACGCGGACCACCGTTCGATGACGGGCCTGTAGCGACTGAAAATCACCCACAGCCTGCGCCTGCGCCAGCGTCCCGAACGTATAGGGCTGGCCGGGAATTGAAACGTCCGGTTTCATATCCTCGATCAATTGCAGAAACAACCCCGAGTTCGGCCCGCCCTTGTGCAACTGGCCAGTCGAATGCAGATATCGGGGCCCGTAGCCGGCGGTCGTGGTCAGATGGTGTTTGGTCAGCAGCGTTTTCCGAAGCGTTCTGATCGCCGCATCAGCCTTCGGCGAAGGCGTGAGATAGGCCAAGATCGCCAGGTACCGCCCCGGTCCCGCCTGTGACAGGAGCAGTTCCGCGCCGCTCTCCGGCGCATCGTTGCGGGGCAGTTGTCCGTGCGCCTTGACATAGTCGAGCACGCGGCCCGTATTCTCCTTGCTCTCCTGCACGTTCGGCTGATCGAAGGGATGGATGCCCAGGTAATGGCCGGCAATGGCCGTGGCAAATTCCCAGCGGAAAAATTCTGCGGCTAGATCGTAGGTGTCGCGCAACGCGAACCGGACCACCGGCTGGCCGGCCCGCTCCAGCGCCTTGATGTGTTTATCGTTCTCGGCATTGGCGTCGCTTTCCAGCCGCAGATAGACGAAGAGGCGATCGTTGCCGTAGGCGTCCGGCGGCGCGAGCGGTTCCTGCGCGACCGGAATCAAGCCCTTGCCTTCCTTGCCCGTACTCTCCGCCAGCAATTGTTCGGCCCACAAACCGAATGAATTGATGGTGGGGGATGCGACGATCGTGACTTTGTCCCGGCCGGACCGGCCGAGGATGCCCATCACCGCCCCCAGGTAGGCGCCGGGATTCTGGTCGGGTGGAATACCGGGCCGGCAGGCCTGCGCCATCTCGATGCCGCGGTCCAACAGCATCTGCACGTCGAGACCGAGCAGCGCCGCCGGCACGAGACCGAAGTAGGAGAGCACCGAATAGCGTCCGCCGATGTCGGGCGGATTCGTGAAGGTGGTGCGGAAGCCGCGCTCGTGCGCCAGCGCGCCGAGACTGGTGCCTGGATCTGTGATCGCGATGAACTGCGCGGCACCGGTGTTCTTGCGTGCCTTCGCCACGAGGCCGGAGAAATGCGCATAGAGGGACATGACTTCGATCGTCCCTCCGGATTTGCTGGCCAGGATGAACAACGTGCGGGACGGCGTGATTGCTTTTGTCACCTGGCGGACGAAGCCCGGCACCGTCGAATCCAGCACCCACAGGCGCGGGAACCCGCGTCTTGAACCGAACGTGCATCGGAATACTTCCGGCCCGAGGCTGCTCCCGCCCATGCCGAGCAGGACGACGTCGCGAAAGCCGGTGCTTCGCACCGTCTGCGCGAAAGATTGCAACGGTCCGACCTTTTCGCGCAGTTGTTCCGCCACGGTCAGCCAGCCAAGGCGGTTGGCGATTTCCGTCGGTTCCGGCTTCCACAGCGTGTGATCCTTCGACCAGAGGCGCGCCACGAGCCTCGTCAGCGCCATCTCATGCAGCGCTGCTTCCACCGTTCCGTGCAGTGCCCCCAGATTCACGTGCATTCTCGTCATTGGCTCTTTCGGCATCGCTGGCCTCCGCTTCCACGCTAAATCCCGTGCATTGGGGGCCGTATCTTAGGCTGGCATAGGAGAAAACGCAAACGGGGCCAAACGGTGTGAACTGGGAGAGTTCCCCCTAGGGGAAAGTCGAACGACCGATTAACACGGGCATGCCGTCGGTTACCAACCAGGCCAGAGAGCGGGCGCTTTCAGGTGGAAGAACTATACGAAGCCATGGGCCGGAGCCTTGTGAAAATGCTAGGTTCCACCATTCCCGCAGCAGGCCTCTGATCCAGAGCCAGGGATGGTGTTCGACCGGTGGGACGATCGCCACAATCAACGGCGGCTCCAGCGTCAACTGATATTCAGCCGGCATATCGGACAGGTCGATGGGATGCTCGGTGGCGTCTTCTCCCGGCTTGGTCTTGGGGCGATCCACCGGCGGCCTAGCCGTCAGCCAAAACAGGCCCGTCGGCGGCCGCTCCTCACGGGCTCGCCAGGAAAGCAACGGGAGCCGATGGACTTCGATGCCGCGGGCCTTCACGAGAACGACACCGTGGTGCACGTCAATCAGCAAGTACGTCTGCGGCCTCGCGGCCAGCTTGATCTCCTCCTGAAGAACGGTGTTCGCTTCCAAGGTCGCATGCCGTTCGTCAGCAGCCTCCCGGCGCTGCGCCTGGGCGCCGGCCGGCAGGCAGATTTCGAAGAACATGAAGGTGAGCCCGAGAACGATGAGAAACCCTCGGTGACGCAAGTCAGAAAATGATGAGCGGAGTTCCGATGTCGGCGAGCCGGTTCACCGTGCGCAGGTCGTCGTCGTTCAGCCGGATGCAGCCATGCGTGACGTTCCTGCCCAGCATTCTGGTATAGAGGGTGCCGTGAATGAAGTAGCCGTTTCCGAATCCGAACGCGTACTCGCCGAGGATGCCGGCTTCCACGCGCTCCGCGTCATTCGCGGGAATCAGTCGGCCTTCTTCAAGGAAGGCCCAGTCCGGTTTTACCCAGACAGGATTGACGAGCTTCGACTGGACGGCAAAGGCGCCGCGCGGCGTGTCAAAGACCCACCGGCGCTCCGGCTGATCGGGGCTGTCTAAAATGGTTCCGCTGCCCGTAGACACCACGGCGTCCAGAAGGACCGTTTCTCGGCGCTTGACATAGAGCCGGTTGCGGGCCGTATCGACGACAATGTAGGAACCGGTCGGGGCGTATGAAGCCAGTTGCTGCTTCAGCGCCGCATGCTGGGCGCGCAGGCGCGCGAGACTCGGCACGTTGCTCGGCGCGGCGGGCAGGATACGGCTTTCGACATCTCGCGAGCCGCCGATTTGATAGGCGAACAATCCCGCGACAATGGCGGTGACCGCCAGAGCCGCGGCGCTGGCAGCGCTTCGAGTTGATCGCTCAATGACCCGTGATATCACCGTTTAACTCTGCTCGACGTCCGTCTCGTCCGTAGCGGTCTGCGCGTCATCGGGATCGGCGCCGTCCACATCCATGTCATCGTCGCCCTGATCCAATTGCGCCAATACTACCGCCACCGTATTGTCCACGTCTACGGCCCCGACGATCGCGACGGGAGTGCCGGCTTCGACCTCCCTGAATAACGCATCTATTTGGCGGTTGCCGAGCATCACGCAGCCGAGCGTCTGGCTGAGCTGCCGATTGGCCTCGCCGTGAATCTCGATATTGCCGCCGATGCGAGCCCGGGCGGGGATCGCGCCGGTCGTCCGGGCCGAATGGAACCGCTGTTGATCGTCGGCATTCGGATAATCCAGCAGGAACGCCCGGTAAAATTCCGTCTGTCCGTGGTCCTTCACCCTGATCACTCGATAGGTACCCTCCGGTGTTGCGCCGTCGTCTTCGTAACGCTTCTCCTGGACGCCGTTAAAGCCGAGGCGCACCGGATAGGACGCCACCGGCTGGCCGTTCCGGTACAACGTCAATCGCTTCGTGGCTTTGACGACTACCAGCGCCGCCGCATGGTGCTGTCTGGACCAGTCCACCGTACGACGGACCATGTCACGCCAGCGGTCCACCTGCGCCTTGTCCGCATAGCGGCCCAACTCGGAATTCAATTGCGCTGCGTGCCTGGTCATCCGTTCGGCCGCTTGCTGAGCCGCATGTTTCGAATAGACAAATTGCCCCTGCTCCATGAAGGACCGGGCCTGTTTCACCAGCAACTCGGTCTCCACCCGCTTTTCGCCGAGCGCCACGCGGCTGCCGATCCGGTCCACGCGGCTGGTAAAGCGCCGCAGCCTCCGCTCCAGGCGGGCCACATGGGACGCCGCGCCCTGCCGTTCGGTGTCGCGCCGGTCGGTCACCAACGCCAACACGCGCAAACCTTCTGTATGGAGTGCGTTCAGGTCGGTCTCAAACGGATTCTCTTCCCAGGGCCACCCAACAATGTCGTTATCGGACTGCAGCCGCTCTTTCAACGCCACCCAATGCTGGATAAACCGGCGATAGTCCTCCGGCGCGAACTCGGCGCTATGAGCCGCCACAAGTTGACGGTCCAGGGCTTCCACCGACTGGGTAAGATCCGGCGGAGCCTGCTGGATGCAGGCCGACAGGACCAGCAGGCTCAACGCCATGCTGATCGCGCCCGTGCACTGCCTGCCTGAAGAGAGTCGGTTCATCGATCGATTGCCCGTTCCGTTACTTCTTTTTCTTCGTGCTTTTCGTGTTCTTCACTGTCGTCGATTTTGCCTGTGACGTCTTGGCTCCCCCCGTTTTCGCGAGCGCGCCACGCACTTCCGACGAGAGCGACAGGCTCTTATCCTGCACAGCTTTGGCCTTGGCTTGCGCCGTCAGATAATCTTCCGCGTCCATCGCCATCTGGACATCATTCAGGGACGCTGTCAAGGCCTTGGCGTCGTTCTTGATCGCTTCCACGGCCGCCCGGTCCTTCCCGACCGGAGCCTTGGCAACCAGCGCCTGAGCCTTCTTGACGGCTTCCTTGGCTGCTTCCTGTGCTTTCAGCGCCGTATCCTTGGCTTCTTCCTTTTTCTTGGCCGTTTCCTCAAGCAGCTTGGGTGTCTCGGCCTGCACCGACGCCAGCAATTGTTCCGTCTTGCCATAATCACGGAAGAGAACGAACTTGACGTTCTGATCGTCCATTTCTTTCTTGGCATTATTCAGCATGCCTTCGAGCTTGGAAAAATCCTCGGCCACATAAGCCTGAGCTCCGGCGAGTTTGGCGTCCATCACGGCTTTCTCGGCCTCGCCCAGCTTGTCGTTCGGCGCCTTGCTGCAACCGATCGCCAGCAGAAGCGTCGGCGCCAGCAGCATTGTCATGATCCGTTTCATGGCATCCTCTCCTTTTTATTGATTCGCAATCCCGCTCATGTGTGATTCATCGTTCAGCGTAAACCGCACGTTTTGTGATGGTTTGATAAATGGAAAAGCCGGCGCCCCCTCGAGGTCTGCTGTGCCCTCGAAGGGGGCCGGGCCTTCCGGAAAAGACAGCTTACTTCTTCTCCTTCTTCTCAGCCTTCTTCTCGGCCTTCTTCTCCTCCTTCTTTTCAGCAGCAGGAGCGGCCTTCTTCTCGTCGGCCTGCACGAAGGTCGTAGCGCCAAAGGTCAAACCGAGGACCAGCGCCAGCATGGCAAACATTGCCTTCATCATATCGAGTCACCCCCCTTCATTAAATCGAATGCCCTAGTCATTTCAGAGACGGTCTTGGATGGAGCAAGGGCGATGCCACCACTTCGAAGCGGCAATGGCAATAGGGAGCACGTGTTATCAACGGCTTATTCTTTCGCTTCCCCAGGCTGCGCTTGTCTTTTGTGGCGGATTGGCTGTCATCATGCAAAACCGCCTCAGCTTGAGGCGGTGCAGATTTCTTCGGCCCAGGCAAGCCACACCGGATCGGTGCCATTCGGCCCGCGTACATGGACATTGCGGAGTGTCTTCGTTGACACTCCAATCGGTCGCTACCTATAATGCGCAGCCTGTTTATGTTCCATGTCTGATGAAGGAGCCGATGAATGTCATTCACATACCAGCAGCCTTCGAAACTGAAACGGAAACGCGATCACGGGTTCCGGAAACGGATGAAAACGAAGGACGGACGCAAAGTCCTGGCCCGCCGCCGCAAGAAGGGGCGCAAGCGCCTCACTGTGTAGGAACGGCCTATGACGCGTCTGTCGAAAGACCGCTCGTTATTTCTCAAAAAGAGCGGCGACATCGAGCGCGTCAAAAAAACCGGCCGACGGCTTCCCACCCCGCTGTTTAACCTCGTGTCCTGCCGTTCCGACATGTCTCATGCGCGAGTGGGCGTGATTGTAGGCAAACGTCTGGGGGGAGCGGTCTCGCGTAATCGCGCCAAGCGCCTCTTTCGTGAACTGGCCAGACAAGTTCGCGGGCAGTTGACGCCGGGCTACGACTTGTTGGTCTTTCCACGGCACGGTGCCTTGAACGTCAAGCCCCTGGCCTTGAGGGAGGCGTGGCTAACAGCCCTGCACCAGCAGGCGCTGGTACGTTCCTAGGAAACACGGCATGCAGACGATTGGATTGGCCGTCATCACATTTTATCAGCGATGGGTCTCGCCCATGTTGGCTCCTGCCTGCCGGTTTGAACCCACGTGTTCGCACTACGCGGCGGATGCTATCCGCCGCTACGGCTTCGTCAGGGGAGTGGGGAAAGCCTGCGTACGGCTGTTGAAATGTCACCCGTTCCATCCCGGCGGGGAAGATCCCGTCCGGTAACAACGCTCATCGCGCGTCCATCACCATGGAAAAACGAGTCATCATCTTCCTGATTCTGTCCCTGACCATCCTAGTGGGATACGAGTTTCTCCTGCGACAGATGGGATTGGCACCGCCACCAGCGCAGGAAGCGGACCAGCAGGCTCCCGTGGCGAGTGTTCCACGGAAGCCCGGCGCAACGACCGCTCCCCCAAAAGACTTGCCTGCGGCAGCAGCCGCTTCCATTTCACCCGCCGCACACCCCAACGAGTCTCCGCAGGCAGTGACGGAGGAAACGACGGAGATCGTCACTGACCTGTATCGAGCCACAATTTCGAATCGCGGCGGCGTCATCGCGAGCTGGGAATTGACGCGGTACCGCCTCACGCCGGAACGTGACTCGCCGCCAGTCCAGCTCGTGCACAAAGAAGGGAAATTTCCCGGGCCGCTGTCGTTGCATACCGGCGATGAGGCGCTCACCCGGCGTGTGAACGAGGCGCTGTATGAGGTTGAACGCGATTTCAACAAGCTTGACGCGGCCCACCCGACCGGGCACATCACGTTGACCTATCGGGCACCGGGATCGCCGGTCCGCGTGCAGAAGCAACTAACTTTCCATCATGCCAGCTATGTGGTGGATGTGGCGGTCACCACGGATGGCATCACCGGAGCGCTGAACGCCAGGCTGGGCACCAACTTCGGCATTGTCGAATGGAGCGAAGGCCTCATCGGCCTCATCGGGCCGGCCTCCCGTGTCGACGATAAAATCGAGAAGGATCTCCCGGACACCGAGCATGAATTGAAAGGCAATGTCAAATGGGTGGCGCTCCAGGATAAATATTTCATGAGCGTGGCCATCCCGACCGGCGCCACCGCCGTCTGGGTCAAGAAAGAAGGCGACAGGCTCGCCTCGGCACAAGTGCGGTTCCCCGCTCCGGCCGCGTCAACGCCGCTGTCCCTCCGGCTTTACGCAGGCCCGAAAGAATTCGGGATCCTGAAATCGCTCGACGCGGGCCTCGAGGACACGATCGATTTCGGATGGTTCATCTTCGGCAGCTGGGACATGGTCAAGGCGGTCGCCAAGCCGCTGTTCGCCGTGCTGCAGTTCCTGCACGATTACAC
>DASQGO010000061.1:0-2177 GCA_035632555.1 Nitrospiraceae bacterium
CCTCCGCGCTCGCGGAGAAGGACGGCGTCGACATCCGGCTCTACACAATCATCTATAACGCAATCGAGGATATTAAGGCAGCGATGGAAGGCCTGCTGGAGCCGACGCTGAAGGAGCGTGTGCTGGGCCGCGCGGAAGTCCGCCAGGTATTCAATATTCCCAAGGCGGGCGCCATTGCCGGATGTTACGTCAAGGACGGGACGATTCAACGCTCCGGCGCCAATGTGAGGGTGCTGCGCGACAATGTGTCGGTCTATCAGGGCAAGATGGGGTCGTTGCGCCGCTTCAAGGACGACGTGAAGGAAGTCCAGCAGGGCTACGAGTGCGGTATGAGCGTCGAGAATTTCAACGACATCAAAGTCGGCGACATCCTTGAAGTGTTCATGGTGGACAAGATCGCCACGAAAATGTAGCACGACATGATCGTCGGGGTCTGCACGGTCGAGCTGTTCATCCCGGACGGGCAGTCGCTGAAATCGAAGCGGCAGGTGTTGAGCAGTTTGAAAGACCGGCTCCGAGACAAGTTCAACGTCTCCGTGGCGGAGGTGGGCGAGCAGGATTTGTGGCAGAAGGCAGTGCTGGGCATCGCCTGCGTGGCCAACGAGAAGGCCTACGTCAATCAGGTGCTGGATCAGGTGCTCAACCAGATCCGGTCGGTTCCGATGATCGAGATCGTGCAGTCGCGCATCGAACTGCTGTGAGGCGGCAGCATGGCCAAGACAGCGTATAAGCGTGCGACGCGGGTAGCGGACCAGATTCGCATGGAAGTGGCGGACATCATCATGCGCAAGACCAAGGACCCCCGGGTGGCGTCCGTGACGGTCACCGATGTGGAGATCACCGACGACCTGCGCCTGGCCCGCATCTTTGTGACGACCCTGCTCGACGCCGAACACGAGCGCGAGGCATTTATCGGACTGGACAAGGCCAGAGGGTTCATCCGGTCGGAATTGGGCCGCCGCCTCAATCTGCGCTATACGCCCGAGATTGTGTTTCAGAAAGACGTCAGCGGCCCGCGCGGCGACCGGCTTCTGTCCATTCTCGATCATCTCGACGAGGAACGGAAGAGGGACGTCAAGCCGGATGAGCCCGCAACACCGGCAAAGACAGGCGAAGGATCGTCATGACGGTGACGGCGGAGGCAACGGTGACGCAAGGCATTGCCATTGGTGACGGCATTGTAAACGTCAACAAGCCAGCGGGCTGGACCTCGCACGATGTGGTGGCCAAAATACGCGGCCTGTTAAAGGGACCGAAGGTCGGCCACGCGGGGACGCTGGATCCGGCGGCCACCGGTGTGCTTCCGATCCTGCTGGGACGCGGCACGCGCATTGCCGAATACCTGCTGGAGTGGGACAAGGAGTATCACGCGGTTTTGCGGCTGGGCCAAACCACCGATACCCAGGATGCGACCGGCACTGTGCTGGCGACACACTCGATCGACGGACTGACGGAAGAACAGATCCGGGCTGCGACGACGCAGTTTCGGGGGCAAATTGCACAGATGCCTCCGATGTATTCAGCGGTGAAAGTGGCCGGTGTGCCGCTCTATAAATCGGCCCGGGCGGGCAAAACGGTCGAGCGGGAGTCGCGCAGGGTCGAGATTTATGAAATTGACGTGCTCGGGATCGCCGGCTCGGACGTGACGCTGAGGATCCGCTGTTCGAAAGGCACCTATGTGCGGACGCTCTGCGCCGATATCGGCACTGCGCTGGGAGCCGGTGGCCACCTGTTGTCGTTGCAGCGGACACGGGTGGGGCCCCTGACGGTCGAGCGGGCGCTCGCGCTGGACAAGGTTGGCGCGCATGCACTGACCGGCCGTCTGGCGGACATTGTGCTGCCGCTGGATGCCGCGCTCGACATAATGCCCGCCGTCACGGTGGATGAGCGTACGGCCGAGCGCGTGCGGCACGGAGCGGCTGTTCCAGCCGGTGCCGGACGGTGGGCAACGACTCATCGCGAGACGCCGGCGGTGGTGCGGGTGAAAGACGCCGAGGGGCGGTTGCTGGCCATCGGTAAAATGGTGTCCGGGCCGGCGAGGAGCGACCTCGTGCCGGGCATCGCAATTGACAAGGTTCTGGTGGATGTGGAGACAGTCAGTCGGTAGGGAAGTTGTACGAAGGAAGGAGAAGAGGGGATGGCATTGACAAAGGAAGCGAAGACGGGTGTGATCCAGC
>DASQGO010000062.1:0-5607 GCA_035632555.1 Nitrospiraceae bacterium
GCCCCACCCTCAACTACCAGCCCCGCTTCGCCAAGCCGGTCTTCATCTATTGGCTGACGAGCGGCGCCTATACCCTGTTCGGCGTCAGCGAATTCACCGCCCGCCTGCCTTCGGCCCTGTTCGGCGTCGGCCTCATCGTCCTTCAATATCTGTTTCTCGCGCGTCTCCGCGGCCCGACCGTGGGACTGTTCGGCTCTCTGATGCTGCTGCTGAATCTTGAGATCGTTGCGATCGGCCGCATGGCTCTGACCGACAGCGTGCTGATCTTCTTCACGACGCTGGCGCTCTACGGATTCTGGCTCGGCTTCCACGGCGAGGAACGCGAGCGGCGCGGCATCTGGCTTTTGTACGTCGGCATGGCGCTGGGAACCCTGACGAAGGGCCCCGTCGGCATCGCAATCCCACTGCTGGCGATCGTGCCTTACCTGACGCTGACCCGGCGATGGTTGCAGTTTTGGCGGACCTGTTTCCCGCTGGCCGGCCTCTGCGTCCTCCTGCTGCTGGCCGCCCCCTGGTATGTCGCGATGCTCGCGATCCACGGCTCGCAGTACACGGCATCCGCCCAGGCCGATACGGTCGGCCGGTTTCTGAGCCCCACCGGAGGCCACGGAGGCACGTTGTTGTTTTATGTGCCGGTGCTGCTGTTCGGGTTCTTCCCCTGGAGCGGATTTCTGCTGGCCGGGTTGTACCAGACCCTCAAGAACGTTCGACGTTCGCAGTTCGACGCGGACGCCTCCTCCCGTGCACCTCGAACCTCGAACGGCGAACTCGACTTGTTTGCCGCGCTCTGGATCGTCGCGGTGTTCGTCTTCTTCAGCCTGTCCGCCACGCGGCTCCCGCATTACATCGCGCCGCTGTTTCCGGCTGCGGCGATCCTGGCCGCCTCGTACTGGCATCGGAGCCTGAGCGATCCGGGCACGCCGGGGCGCCGCGTGACCATCCACGTCACGATGGGGCTCGGCTATCTGTGGGGCATTGCGCTGGCGGCGACGCTGCCGCTCTACGACAAATTTCTCGACGTGATCGTGAAGGAATTTCCAGTGGCCACCCAGATCACGCCGGGCTTCGGGCCGGTGGCCGCAGGGCTGACGCTCGTCATCGGATGCGGCATGGTGGGTTATTTCGGACTGTCGGACGAGCGGCGGGCCGGCGCCTTCTGGGCGGCTGGCGCGACCATCGCGATCGTCATGCTCCTGGCCATCCAGGTCGTGCTGCCCCGCTTCAACACGTACTTCGTGGCGCCGCCGCAGGAACTGGCCTACGCCGCAGGCGTCAATCTGGGACGGGAGGACCGGCTGATCCTCTACGGACCGGCCCGTCCATCGCTGATTTTTTATGCGAAGCGCAAGGCGATCGTGATCAGGCCCGGCGAGGAAGACATGATGCGCCCGTCCCTCACGCAGCCGGGGCGGACGATGATCGTGCTGCCGACGCGGCTGAAGTCACGGCTTCCAGCCGAGGTCTCGCCGTTCGTCACGTTGCTGGAACGCTACGGGTACAGTCTGCTCGCCAGCGAGACCATGGTGAAGTTGCCGGCGAACCTGCCTCCGCCGCCCGTTTACGACCCTCAAAAGGATCCTCACGCCCGATACAAGCAATAGCGCGCCAGGCATGCCGCCGCGCCGGAGGCCGCCAGCAGGCCGGTCGCCGTCATGCCGGACGACGGCATGATCGCCAGCCAGAGGACCGCGCAGGCCGCCACCAGCCACGGCGTGCCGGCCAGCAGAACCTGACGCAGCGCGGTTTTCCATTCCCGCACCGGTGTCGCCGCCAGCGCGCCGACCACGATCCCCAGCACCACGCCCGCAATGACATCGGACGCAAAATGCGAGCCGCGGAAAATGCGCGTCAGCGCGATGAACCCGGCCAAGCCGTACGCGGGCCAGGCGAGCGCAGGACAGCACCTCGCCACTACCGTGGCGACGGCAAAGGACACAGATGCATGGCCGGAGGGAAATGAATCGAGCCCCGATTCCAAACCGGGCCCGGTAAAAAATTCCTCCTCGCGGTGGAGGCGCGGCCTGGGACGCCCGATGCCGTGCTTCAGGCCCTGCACCAGAACGGCCACGACCGCATGGGCCGCCCATCCGCGCAGGCCGGTCTGCAGCCAGACCGGATTCTTGCGCGCATAGCCGATGGCGACGAACAGGCCGCTGACGGCGATCAGGCTGGCGCCGCCGCCGATGACATAGCCCGCATCTCCGATCTGTTCGATCCAGAGCCCCTGCAGAGACCTGACCCACTCGATGACCGGATGGTCCATCTGGAACGACGCGCAGAACAGAAGAACCAGCGCCGCACAGGACAAGGCAACGGGCCAGAGACTATGCGTCGTAGGTATAGGGCAGGTCGGCTGGCGATCCTGTCTCATCTCCGATGCCGTCACGGGACCCAATCCGCGATGAAGAGATTGAATTCGCCGCGCTCGGTGGTGTTCCGGTCGGACACCCACACCACGCGTGTTCCGTCCGGCGAGAACATGGGAAAACTGTTGAAGCGGCCCATCGCCGTGACCTGCTCCAAACCCGTACCATCGTCGCTAATTAGATAGAGATGAAACGTCGGCGGGCCGTCCTTCCCCTGATCGTGCCGGTTGGAGGAAAAGATGATCCGTTTCCCATCGGGATGGAAATAGGGCGCGAAGTTGGATGCGCCGTTGTCCGTCACCTGCCGCTTGCCGCTGCCGTCTGCGTTCATCACGAAGATTTCCAGCTGGCCCGGCTCGACCAGGTTCCGGGCGAGCAGCGCCCGGTAAGCATCCAGCTCGGCGGGATTTTTCGGATGGGAAGCCCGGTAGACGATCCGCTTGCTGTCCGGCGAGAAAAACGCGCCGCCGTCGTAGCCGATTTCCGTCGTCAGGCGACGCACATGCGTCCCGTCCAGGTTCATCGCGTAGAGATCCAGATCGCCGTCCTTCATCGACGTGAAGACGATCGTCTTGCCGGCCGGCGACACGGTCGCCTCGGCGTCATAGCCAGGCGTCGAGGTCATGCGGTGGAGCCCCTGCCCGTTCATGCCGATTGCAAAGATGTCGTAGTCGTCCAGCGCCCAGCGGTACCGTCCCTCCCGTTTCGGCTCGGGCGGGCACTGCTGGCCGGCCAGATGCGTCGAGGAAAAGAGCACGCGCCGGTCGCCGGGGAAAAAATAGCCGCAGGTCGTCATCCCCGTCCCCATGCTGACCCGCCGGATGCTGCCGGTTTCCAGATCCAGCACGTACATCTGATAGCAGCCCAGGCCCCGCTCGCTGGACGCGGGCCTGTCCGGAGGCAGGGCGCCCGTGCCCTGGCTCCAATCGTTCGTGGACTGGAAGATCAACTTGGTTCCGTCGAAGGAAAAATAGGCTTCGGCGTTTTTGCGCCCGGCGGTGAGCTGCCGGATGTTGGCGAAATGCCGTTCCGTCGGTTCCGCGATCGAAGAGCCGAGGGTCACCGGCAGGGCCGCCAGCACGAGCACGACGATGAATCCGATCACTCGCCTAGATCTATTGTGCGCCAAGTGTGACCTCCAGATCATTGACCCGCGGCGGGAAATCCCCGCGCGCGACCACGCTCCCATCCTGAAACACCAGATAGCTCTGCCAGCCGTAAAAAAACAAGAGCCGGGAAACTGTCGCCGCCGCCTGAGGCGACAGACCGTAAAAGAGCGTCGCCTGCCGGCCAGGATTATCCGAATCGCGGCACGAGACCAGCAGCGCCATTCCGGGACCGTCGTAGGTCTTGCCCTCGATCGTAAATGAATTGCCTCCGAGGCTCACTCTATTCCCGCATCCAAGGACGGCCTGTTCGGCTGCCCGATTCACGCCGGGCCCGCCGAGCACGAGCATCGAGCCGGTCGCTGACCGTACCTCCCGGTCATCGAGCGATGTGATCCCCGGCTCGCGCGCAGCGATCTGCTTCGCCAATTCCACATAGGGAGCGCGATCCGTCTCCGTCCCTCCGCCCGCCATGACGACCGCCCTGTTGCGATCCGTCACAAACAGGTTCAGCATCGGCGGCAGCGCTTCGCGGGCGATTCGACGAAACACGTGATAGTCCGGGTCCAGGCGAACGGACCGCGCGCCGGACGGAATGGACGGGTCTCCCTCCGCATCGGTCAGCTGCATGCTCGTGCTCTGCTCCTGCCCGTCAGCCAACGAGACGGACAGGGGAACGCGAACGCGGTAGGCGCGCGGCCCCTGCATGAGCCGGACCCGCCCTGCTGTCTGAGTAATCGCGAGCGCCGGCGCGCCCGGCTGCTCCACCCACTGGGCGAAAAACCAGCGCAGTTCGCGTCCGGCCATCTCCGCAAAAACCTGCTCGACGGCCTTCCAGCCTGCATGCCGGCTGCGATAGCGCGCCACGAGAGTCCGGAGTCCCCGCCAGAACGACTCCTCGCCAATCTCGCGCCGGAGCATATGGAACACCATCGCGGCTTTCTGGTAGCCGATGGCGTTATCTTTCTGATCTTTCTTCTGCGTGAACTGCGCGACCGGGTAGTCCTCCTCCGGCCGCACGTAGACGGCGTAGCCCAGCAGCATCTTGCGGCGCTGTTCGCGCGCCTGTTCCGGCGTGCCGGTCAGTTCTTCGTAATAATAATTGGCGAGATAGGTCGTCAGGCCCTCCACCCAGTTGCCCTGCCCGGCCTCGTTGAACACGGAGTTTCCGATCCACGAATGGACGACCTCGTGCCCCAGCCTGTCGTGTTGCACGTAGCGTCGCTTTATTTCTGCGCTCCCTAGCAGTGTGAACGACGGCATGCCCAGGCCGCTGGCGAAGAAATTTTCCACCACGGCGAATTTGGGGAAGGGATAGGGGCCCAAGATCTTGCTGTAGGCATCAAGATAGCGGATCGAGGCATCGAGATACTCGTCCGCCAGTTGCGCTTCATCCGGGAACAGATAGGCCGCGACCTCGATGGGCCGTCCAGATGGATCTGGCCAATCCCGCTGCTTCGCGACGAAACGATTGGCAACCAGCGTGAGCGCCTCAGTCTTGTCCGCCACCTCCCAGTCGGCCACTGCCACTGCATCCTGAACCATCCGGGCACGTTGCCGGCCGTGCGTGACAGCCGTCCACTCGCCGGGCGTCTTCACGCGCACGGTGAAGGGCGGAAGCGAGCCCGGCAGATCCGGGTACCACAGGGTTTCTCCGCTCAGGTACGCGCCCTCGATGCCGATGTGCCCGGCGGTTTCGCTCGGCGTGACGAATCGCAGGTGCCGCGGCTCGCGCGGCGGCTCGTTGATCGCGCCCCGATATTGCCACATCAGTTGGACCGTCTCGTCCCTGTTCAAGGGTCGGTTGAGACGGATGGTCACGACCTGCCCCGTGCCGGGCGAACCTGTTGCCGGTGCCGCCTGGACGGAAACCGGCTGGGCGCCGGCAGGCCGCTGTTCCACGACCAGTACAACTTGAAGATGGCCGTGCAGCGTGAAGGTTGCTTCCTGGACGCCATCGGCCAAGGCCTTGACCGCCATTTGATCGACGGCGAGCAGTTCGTGTCGGTCGGGGACCAGCCGGACTTCCAGCGCATGATGGAGAATCTCCGCCTGGCGGACCGCCTGAGGGGTTGCCTGAGAGGTTGATGGAGCCGACGGCTGGTCTGCTCCGATCGAATCGACGGCGCAGAGAC
>DASQGO010000063.1:0-16131 GCA_035632555.1 Nitrospiraceae bacterium
GCCACCCTGAATCTTCAGGACCGCCGGCGTTAAGGCCGTGCTGGAATAAAAAGGGGACAGGCTGCTTTTCCAGGCGTATTCTATGGATCTCGACGCATTCCTGACGAAAGGAGCGTTATGAGCGGACAACGGTTGAAGGGGAAGGTGGCGGTTGTCACGGGAGCCTCGCGCGGCATCGGGGCGGCCATCGCAGAACACCTCGGACGAGATGGCGCGAACGTGGTGATCAACTACGTCACGAGCAAGGACAAAGCCGAAGCCGTCGTACGCCGCATCGAAGGAGGCGGCAGCAAGGCGATGGCGATCCAGGCCGATATCGGCAAGGCGGCGGACGTGCAGCGGCTGTTCGACGAGAGCGTCAAGCAATTCGGCAAGGTGGACATCCTCGTCAACAATGCCGGCATCCCGCTCTACAAGATGATTGCGGAAATCACCGAAGCGGAGTTTGACCGCATCCTGGCGACGAACATCAAGGGCGTTTTCCTCACCTGCAAGCAGGCGGCGCGGAGCATGCCGGACAACGGACGGATCGTCAACGTGTCCTCGTCGGTCACGGGACTGATGCTCTCGACCTACGTGGCCTACGCCGCGACGAAGGGGGCGGTGGAGCAGATGACGCGGCACCTCGCGCACGAGCTCGGCCGGCGCGGCATCACGGTCAATACGGTCTCGCCGGGGCCGACCGACACGGAACTCTTCGGCGAGGGCAAGACCGAAGCCCAGAAGCAGAAATTCTCGCAGATGGCCGCGCTCGGCCGCCTGGGCGAGCCCACCGACATCGCCGACGTCGTGACCTTCTTGGTCACCGACGACGCGCGCTGGATCACCGGCCAGAACATCCGCGTCAACGGCGGGTTCATCTGAGGCTGGAATAGGGGCGATGGCTCGCTCCACCTTTCACGGTCCGGCGTTCTTCTCCTACGGCTTCCGGCCGTTCTTCCTCGGCGCCTCGCTCTTTGCCGGTCTCGCGATCCCTGCCTGGGTTTTGATTTTTTCCGCAGAAGGCACCGCGCCGTTTCTCTACCCCCCGCGCGAGTGGCACGTGCACGAGATGCTCTTCGGCTTTCTGCCCGCGATCATCACCGGCTTCCTGCTGACGGCCATCCCCAACTGGACCGGGCGTGCTCCGGTCAGAGGGACACCGTTGATCTTCTTGTGGGCCTTGTGGCTCGCGGGACGGCTGGCCATCGCCATTCCGTGGTCCGTGCCTCTTGTGCCCGCCGTCATCGACGGCGCCTTTCTCGTCGCCGTGGCGGGGATGGTCTGGCGCATCATGGCGGCCAGCGGGAACCTGGCGCTGGTGCCGATGGGGGTGCTGGTCAGCCTCTATGCCGTCGCCAACATCCTGTTCCATGCGCTGGCCTTGAGCGGTGCGGAGACAGATCTTGCCGCGCGCATGACGCTCGCGGTGGTCATGCTGCTGTTGTCCTTCATCGGCGGGCGCGTCGCGCCCAACTTCACCCGCGAATTCGTCGTGCGGGAACGCCTGACCGAACGGCCCGCGCCCTTTTCCCGTTTCGACGTAGCGGCGCTCGTGCTTGTGGCGGTCGCCGCAGTGGCCTGGGTGGCGGCGCCGCAGGCTCACGCCGCCGGCGGGGCGCTGGTGACGGCAGGGACGGTGCATGTCGTCCGCCTCTTGCGCTGGCGCGGCTGGGTGACCTGGAAGGAGTCGCTGGTGTTGATCCTCCATGTCGGCTATGGCTGGCTGGCGATGGCACTGCTGGCGTTGGGCGGAGCCAGTTTCGAGCTGGGCTTGAAGGCGACGGATGCCGTGCACGCGCTCACGGCCGGCGCCGTGGGCGCGATGACGCTGGGAGTGATGACTCGCGCCAGTCTGGGCCACACGGGCCGGCCGCTGCATGCCGGTCCCCAGGCGGTCGCTATCTACACGCTGGTCAACCTGGGCGCGCTGCTGCGGGTGTTCGGACCGGCCGCCGGTCTCCCGACCGATCTGATGCTCAGCCTGGCGGCGGCCGGCTGGAGCGGCGCCTATCTCCTGTTTGCCCTGTTCTTCGGACCCATCCTCGTGCGACCCAGTGTCGACGCCAGTGTCGACGAATGACGGTTGCGTCCGTCGCGCCGGCTTCGTATGATGGCCCCATGTCGGAGCCGGTCACCCGCATCAAGACCAGCCAGCCGAGCCCCTACCGGCTCATGGCCGTCCACCGGGACACCCACGACACGAAGACCTTCCGCTTCGAACTGCCAGCCGGTTCCACTCTGGACATGCTGCCAGGCGATCATCTCTATGTCCACGCGACGATCAACGGCAAGACGGTGAAGCGTCCCTACACGCCTTCGTCGCTGCCCGGCGCCACGGGCCACTTCGAGCTGACGGTCAAGCGCTACGAGGCCGGCGCGATTTCGAAATACCTCCACGATCAGCGGATCGGAGACACCGTGCTCATGAGCGGGCCCAAGCCGGGCGGCCATTGGGTGGACGGCATGGCGAAACGGGCGGGGTTTATCGCCGGAGGCACCGGCATCACGCCGATGATCGCCATCATCCGCTGGATTCTCACGAAGCGCCTGGCGGTGAGCCTGTCCCTGGTCTTTGCCAACAAGTCGGAGACGGACATCATTCTCCGGGACGAGTGGGAGCAGTATGTGCGCGAGTACTCCAACTTCCGTTGCTACCACGTGCTGGACGAGCCGCCTGCGGGATGGCCGCAGGGAACCGGACGGATCACCGAGGAAATCCTCCGCCGGCATCTGCCTCTTCCCGATCCCGATACCGTGATTTTTCTCTGCGGCCCGCCGCCGATGGTCGATGCCCTGGAAGCGACGCTCAAGAAGATCGGCTATTCGGAGCCATCCATCATCCTCCCGTAGATCTCAAGAGAGAACCCTGCGACGGAAACCGTTTCCGCAAGAGCTGTAACCTTTTTCCCATTCGAGACAACTAGTTAGGCGGGAGCAGGACGGCATTGCGCCACGCCGGTTTCCAACCTGCCGGATGCGGTGGCGGGGATACTTGCGGTATGATGCACCACGCGGCCGATTGCGGAGCCGGACTGTCCACCGGGCGCTCGACTGTTCGCAAAGGATGACATGCCGGATTCCACGCAGTTTCCAACCTTGCTGAAGCGCCTGCTGATCGGATTGTTGGCGGCCTGTTTTCTCGGGATCGGCGCCTACGCGCTCCTGACGAAATCGGATGAGGCGCAGCCGAGCGGCGCCAGGGGAATCAATCCGGGCGCGCGCGCCGTCCCGGTCGTGGTCGCGGCGGCGAAGACGGGCGACATCGGCGTCTATCTCAACGGGCTCGGGTCGGTCATTCCGCTCAACACCGTCACCGTGAAGAGCCGCGTGGACGGGCAGTTGATGCGGATCGCGTTCAAGGAAGGCCAGATCGTCCACAGCGGAGACCTGCTGGCCGAAATCGATCCGCGCCCGTTCGAAGTGCAGCTGACGCAGGCCAAGGGGCAGCTGGCGCGCGACCTGGCGCAGCTGAAGAACGCCCAGCTCGATCTGGAGCGGTACCGCGGGCTCATCCCGCAGGGCTATATTCCCAAGCAGCAGCTCGATACGCAGGAAGCCCTGGTCCGCCAGTACGAAGGGATCGTCCAGACCGACCAGGCACAGATCGACAACGCCAAACTGCAGATCACCTATTCACGCATCACGTCGCCCATCAGCGGGCGCATCGGGCTGCGCCTCGTGGATCAGGGCAACCTCGTCCGGGCGAACGACACCAGCGGGCTGCTGGTCATCACGCAACTCCAGCCGATCGCCGTGGTGTTTACCATCGCCGAGGACAGTCTGCCCGCCGTGCTCGACAAGCTCAAGGCCGGGCAGTCCCTGCCGGTCGAGGCGTTCGACCGGGAGCAGAAACGGAAACTGGCGACGGGCACCCTGCTGACGGTGGACAACCAGATCGATCCGAACACCGGGACGGTGCGGCTGAAGGCCACCTTCCCGAACGACGACAACGAATTGTTCCCCAACCAGTTCGTGAACGCGCGCCTGCTGCTGGACGTCCGGCGCGGAGCCACGCTCGTGCCGACGGCCGCCATTCAGCGCGGCCCCCAGGGCACCTTCGTCTACGTCGTGAAGGAGGACCAGACGGTCGGCGTGCAGCCGGTGAAGGTCGGCGTCACCCACGCGGAGGAGGCGTCCATCGACAAGGGATTGTCCCCCAACGACTGCGTCGTCGTGGACGGGACCGAGAAGTTGCGGGAGGGCGGCAAGGTGGAGATCCGGAACCAGGGCGGCGAGACGCCGCCGGGAGCCGACCCGCAGCAGAAAGGAGCCGATCCGTCCCGGAGAGGACCGCGGTCGTGAATCCGTCCCGCCTCTTTATCCTGCGCCCGGTCTCGACGGCCCTGTCGATGGCCGCCATTCTGCTCGCCGGGTTCATCGCGTACCATCAACTGCCGGTCTCGGCCCTGCCCCAGGTCGATTACCCGACGATTCAGGTCGTCACCTTTTATCCAGGCGCGAGCCCGGACGTCATGGCCTCCGCCGTCACCGCGCCGCTGGAGCGCCAGTTCGGGCAGATGCCCGGGCTGAACCAGATGACCTCCACCAGTTCCGGCGGCAGTTCGATCGTGACGCTGCAGTTCAGCCTGGAGATCAATCTGGATGTCGCCGAGCAGGAAGTACAGGCCGCCATCAACGGGGCGACCACGTTTTTGCCCCGCGACTTGCCGGCCCCGCCCGTCTACAGCAAGGTCAACCCGGCGGACGCGCCGATCCTGACGCTGGCGCTGACGTCGCAGACCGTGCCGCTCTCCCAGGTGGAGGATCTGGCCGAAACCCGATTCGCCCGGAAGATTTCGCAGTTGTCCGGCGTGGGACTCGTGAGCATCAGCGGCGGGCAGCGGCCGGCGGTGCGGATTCAGGCCAACCCGCGGGCGCTGGCGGCCTACGGGATGACGCTGGAGGATCTGCGCGCCGCCGTCGCCGCCGCCAACGTCAACCAGGCGAAGGGCGCGTTCGACGGCCCGCAGCGGGCCTCCATCATCAACTCGACGGATCAGCTCCTGGCGAGCCGCGACTATCGGCCGCTGATCGTCAGCTATCGCAACGGGGCGCCGGTCCTGCTGTCCGAGGTCGCCGACGCGATCGACGGCGTGGAGAACGTGAAGCAGGCGGCCTGGATGAACGAGGTCCCGGCGGTGCTCGTCAACGTGCAGCGGCAGCCGGGCGCGAACGTGATCGAGGTCGTGGACCGCATCAAGCAATTGCTGCCGAAGCTGCAGGGCGCGCTGCCGTCCGACGTCCAGGTCATCGTGCTGACCGACCGCACGATCTCCATCCGGGCCTCGGTGCGGGACGTGCAGTTCGAGTTGATGCTGGCGGTGGCGCTGGTCATCCTGGTGATCTTCCTGTTCCTCCGCACCTTGTCCGCCACCGTTATCCCCGCCGCGGCGGTGCCGCTGTCGCTGGTGGGCACCTTCGGGGCCATGTACCTGCTGGGGTTCAGTCTGAACAACCTGACGCTGATGGCGCTCACGATCTCGACGGGCTTCGTGGTGGACGATGCGATCGTGATGATCGAAAACATCGCGCGGTACATCGAGCAGGGCGAGTCGCCGATGGAGGCCGCGCTCAAGGGCTCCAAACAGATTGCGTTCACCATCCTGTCGCTGACCGTCTCGCTGGTCGCCGTGCTGATTCCGCTGCTGTTCATGGGCGACGTGGTGGGGCGGCTGTTCCGGGAGTTCGCCATCACCCTCAGCGTCACGATTCACATCTCGGCCATCGTCTCGCTGACCCTGACGCCGATGATGTGCGCCCGGCTGCTGCGCCACCGGCCTTCGGCGGAACAGGGAGCGCTCTACCGTTCGTCCCAGGCGCTGTTCGACCGGGTCATCGAAAGCTACGGACGGACGTTGCGGTGGGTGCTGGCGCATCAGCCAGCCACGCTTCTTGTGGCTGTGGGCACGCTGGTGCTCACCGTGCTGCTCTACGTCGTCGTTCCCAAAGGCTTCTTTCCCGTCCAGGACACCGGCGTGATTCTCGGCATCACCGACGCGCCGCAGTCGATCTCGTTCGGCGCGATGGTGGAACGGCAGCAGGCCCTGGCCCGGGCGATTCTGGAGGATCCGGCAGTCGAAAGCCTGTCCTCGTTTATCGGCGTGGACGGCACCAACGCCACGCTGAACAGCGGACGCATCCAGATCAACCTGAAGCCGCTCGGGGTACGGCAGGTCAGCGCGCTGGACGTCATCCGCCGCCTGCAGCCGCACGTGGCGCGCGTGGACGGGATCACGCTGTTCCTGCAGCCGGTGCAGGACCTTACGGTGGAGGACCGGGTCAGCCGCACGCAGTACCAATACACCCTCGAAGATGCGGACCCCGTGGAGTTGAACCGGTGGGCGCCCAAGTTCGTCGAGGCCCTGCAGACGCTCGCCGAGCTGCAGGACGTGAGCAGCGATCAGCTGGATCGCGGACTGGCCGCCATGCTGGTCATCGACCGCAGCACCGCCTCGCGACTGGGGATCTCGCCGCAGCTTATTGACGACACCCTCTACGACGCGTTCGGCCAGCGGCAGGTCTCCACGATGTTCACGCAGTTGAACCAATACCGCGTCATCCTCGAAGTGATGCCGGAATTTCAGCTGGGGCCGCAGGCGCTCCAATTTCTCGATGTCCGGTCATCCGGCGGCGGCCAGGTGCCGTTGAACGTCTTCACGCAGTTTTCCGAAACCACGTCGCCGCTGGTCGTGAGCCGCCAGGGACAGTTTCCCGCCGTCACGGTGTCGTTCAACCTCGCGCCGGGGCGGTCGCTCGGCGATGCGGTGGACGCGATCGAACAGGCGGCGCAGTCGCTGGGCCTGCCGGCCAGCATCCGGGGGAGCTTCCAAGGCACGGCCCAGGCCTTTCAAGCCTCGCTGGCAAACGAGCCGCTGCTGATTCTGGCCGCGCTCGTCACTGTCTACATCGTGCTGGGTATTCTGTACGAGAGCTACATCCACCCGCTCACGATTTTGTCCACGCTGCCCTCCGCGGGCGTGGGCGCCTTGCTCGCGCTGATGCTTTCAAGACGGAGTTCAGCGTGATCGCCCTGATCGGCGTCATCCTGCTGATCGGCATCGTGAAGAAAAATGCGATCATGATGATCGACTTCGCGCTGGAGGCCGAACGGAAGGACGGGAAATCGCCCGAGGAAGCCATCTACGAGGCCTGCCTGCTGCGGTTCCGCCCGATCATGATGACCACGATGGCCGCGTTGCTCGGGGCGCTCCCGCTGGCGGTCAGCGCCGGGGTGGGGGCGGAACTTCGCCGGCCCCTGGGCATTGCGATCGTCGGCGGGCTCATCGTCAGCCAGGTGCTCACGCTCTACACCACGCCGGTCGTCTATCTCGCCTTCGACCGGCTGGCGCGCCGCTTCGCCGAGGAGAGCCGGTCCCGGACGGCTGAGCGCGCCGCGCTGAAGACGGGTCCGGCATGAACTTCTCCGCCACGTTCATCATGCGCCCGGTCGCCACGACGCTGCTGACGATCGGCGTGACGCTCGTCGGGGTGGTCGCGTTCCGGTTCCTGCCCGTGGCCGCCCTCCCGCAGGTTGAATTCCCAACGATCAACGTCTCGGCCAACCTGCCGGGCGCCAGCCCCGAGACCATGGCGACCTCGGTCGCGTCGCCGCTGGAACGCCAGTTCACGCGCATCGCGGGCGTGACCGAGATGACCTCCGTCAGCACGCTCGGCTCCACCAGCGTCACCCTGCAGTTCGAGCTGAACCGCGACATCGACGGCGCCGCCCGCGACGTCCAGGCGGCGATCAACGCGGCGCGCAGCGACCTGCCGGCGTTCCTGCCGAGCAATCCCACCTACCGCAAGGTCAACCCGGCCGATGCGCCGATCATGATTCTCGCGCTGACCTCGGAGATCGTGGGCCGGGGCCAAATGTACGACGTCGCCTCGAGCATCCTGCAGCAGAAACTGTCGCAGGTCGACGGGGTCGGCGAGGTGCGGGTGGGAGGCGGATCGCTGCCCGCCGTGCGGGTGGATCTCAATCCCACCGCGCTGAACAAGTACGGGATCGGGCTCGGGGACGTCCGCCGCATGCTGGGCAGCACCAACGTGAACCGGCCCAAGGGACAACTGTCGGACGGGGCCAGAACGTGGGAAATCCTGACGAACAGCCAGCTCCGCACCGCGGACGAGTACATGCCCCTGCTCGTGTCCTATCAGGGCGGCCGGGCGGTGCGGCTGTCGGACGTGGCGACCGTCGAGAATTCGGTGGAGGATCTGCGGACCATGGGGCTGGCGAACGGCCGGCCGTCGGTCCTCGTGATCATCTACCGGCAGCCGGGGGCGAACATCATCGAAGCGGTCGACCGCGTGCGGGACATGCTGCCGCAACTCGAGGCGTCCATTCCCGGCAGCATGACGCTCTCGATCGTGCTGGACCGGACGCCGGTGATCCGCGCCTCGCTGCAGGATGTCGAGCGGACGCTCGCCATTTCGGTGTTCCTCGTGATCCTGGTGGTGTTCGTGTTCCTCCGCAACCTCCGCGCCACCCTCGTCCCGATCGTGGCGGTCCCGGTCTCGCTCATCAGCACCTTCGGCGTGATGTACCTGTGCGGGTACAGCCTCGACAACCTCTCGCTCATGGCGCTCACGATCGCGACCGGCTTCGTGGTGGACGACGCGATCGTGGTCCTGGAGAACATCAGCCGGTACCGCGAGCGGGGAGTCCCGCCGTTCGAGGCGGCGCTGCGCGGGGTCAAGGAGATCACCTTCACCGTGCTCTCGATCAGCCTTTCATTGGTCGCGGTGTTTCTCCCCATCCTGCTGATGGGCGGGATGGTCGGCCGGCTGTTCCGTGAGTTCGCGGTCACGCTCTCGGTGGCCATCCTCGTCTCGCTGGTGGTCTCCCTGACCACGACGCCGATGATGTGCGCCCGATTGCTGAAGGCGGCGCCGGCCGCGGGACACGGGAGGCTGTACCAGGCGGGCGAGCGGTTTTTCGAGGGACTGCGCGGCGGGTATGCGTCGAGCCTGGCCTGGGTGCTGCGGCATCCGCGCAGCATGCTCGCGCTGACGCTGGCCACCATGGCCTTCAGCGTCCATCTGTACATCATCGTGCCGAAGGGATTCTTCCCCCAGCAGGATACCGGACGCCTGAGCGGGAACATCCAGGCCTCGCAGGACATTTCGTACCAGGCCATGCGGCAGAAGCTCACCGAGGTGGTGGCGATCATCAAGAGCGATCCGGCCGTGGACACCGTGATGGGGTTCAGCGGAGGCGGGGGCGGCAGCACGACGAACACCGGCCGCATGTTCATCGCCTTGAAACCGCTCGAGGAGCGGCGGCTCAGCGCGGACCAGGTCATCGCCAGATTGCGCGGCAAGCTCGCCAAGCTGCCGGGGGCGCCGACCTACCTGCAGGCGGTCCAGGATCTTCGGATCGGAGGGCGGGCGAGCAGCGCCCAGTATCAATACACACTGCAGAGCGTCGATCTGGCCGAGCTCAACACCTGGGCGCCCAAAGTCGAGCGGAAGCTGCGCACTCTGCCGGCGATCGCCGATGTGAACAGCGATCAGCAGGACAAGGGCCAGCAGTCGCTGGTGGTGTTCGACCGCAGCACCGCCTCGCGGCTGGGCCTCACCCCGCAGCTCATCGACGACACGCTCTACGACGCGTTCGGCCAGCGGCAGGTATCGATCATCTACAATCCGCTCAACCAGTACCACGTCGTGATGGAGGTAGCGCCCCAATACTGGCAAAGTTCCATCGCGCTGCAGGACATCTACGTGCGGTCGCCGGCCGGCTCGCAAGTGCCCCTGGGCGCCGTGACCCGCTACGAGCCGTCCGCGACCCTGTTGTCGGTCAACCACCAGGGGCAGTTTCCGGGGGTGACGATGTCGTTCAACATGGTCCCGGGGGCCTCGCTTAGCGAAGCCGTGCAGTCGATCGAGCAGGCTGTGCGGCAGATCGGCCTGCCGCCCGGCGTCCGGGGCAGTTTTCAGGGCACGGCCAGGGCGTTCCAGGAATCGCTGGGCAACCAGCCGCTGCTGATCCTGGCCGCGCTCGTCACCGTCTACATCGTGCTGGGCATTCTGTACGAGAGCTACATCCACCCGCTCACGATTTTGTCCACGCTGCCCTCCGCCGGCGTGGGCGCGTTGCTCGCGCTGATGCTCTTCAAGACGGAGCTGAGCATGATCGCGCTGATCGGCATCATTCTGCTGATCGGCATCGTGAAGAAAAATGCGATCATGATGATCGACTTCGCGCTGGATGCCGAACGGAAGGATGGGAAACCGCCCGAGAAAGCGATCTACGAAGCCTGCCTGATGCGTTTCCGTCCGATCATCATGACCACGATGGCGGCGCTGCTGGGCGCGCTGCCGCTTGCGGTGGGCATGGGCGTCGGGTCGGAGTTGCGCCGTCCGCTGGGCATTGCGATCGTGGGCGGCCTGCTCGTCAGTCAGTTGCTCACGCTCTACACCACGCCGGTCGTCTATCTTTACCTCGACCGCCTGCGATTGTGGTTTCTGCGCCTGCGGACGGGATCGGCACAGAGAGAGGGGAATTATGGATCTTGATGCATTCAGACAGATGGTTGCGAAGAACCCGAATGGTTTCCTGGGACGCTACGGCCTCGGGAACAAGATTCTTCAGGAGGGCGGGAATATCGAAGAGGCGGTCGAACATCTGCGCGTGGCGGTGCAGCTCGACCCCGTGCACGTCGCTTCGCACCTGGCTCTTGGCCGCGCGCTGGTTAAATTGGGACGGAAAGACGAGGCGAAGCCGGTGCTTAAGGCGGGGATTGATGCGGCATCTTCAGGGCGTTCGAACGGCGGCGCGGACTTGATTCCGGAGATGCACGCGCTGCTGCAGTCGTTGGGCTAGACCTGTCCCTGAGGGGTCGTCGAGTGTGATCCGTTGGCGCCGTTGCACAGGGACTCCCACCGCCGTTCCCCGCTGACAATTTGCGTGATCGCAAATCCGACCTGAGAGCCCGCCACCCGCTTTTTCCAGAGCTGCTTGTGCACCGGCGCGGCCCGAAGTTCAAGATCGTTCGTGATGTGGATGGTGGCTTCCATCCAGACCGGCTGGGCAGGATTGCGGAGCAGGACGGAGAGTCCGTTCCGGCAGACATCCACGGTCATGCCCGGTACCTGGTAGGACGCCTGTTTGCTGGACCAAATCACCCGGCAATAGGTAAAGACCTTTCGCCTCGGATACTGCCTCTTGCCTGCTTGTTCGGTCTCGACCATGGGCCTGCCTGCGGGAGAACGGATGCAATGCCGGCACTATAGTACCAAATCATCGGCCGGGAATATCGGGTATTTCACCGCGTGCGGTTGTGCGGGGCGGTGAGGTCCTGGTCGGGGCCGACGGGCACGATGCGAGTGGGATTGATGTCGTCGTGGGTAACGTAATAATGCCGCTTGATGTGGTCGAAGTTGACCGTGTCGGCGATCCCGTCGGTCTGGTAGAGATCCCTGAGATAGCCGAACAGGTTGGGGTAGTCTGCGATCCGCCGGATGTTGCACTTGAAATGCCCGTGGTAGACCGCGTCGAACCGGACGAGGGTGACGAAGAGCCGCCAGTCCGTCTCCACGAACTGCGCGCCCAGCAAATAGCGCCGGGTCGTGAGACGCGCCTCGAGCGTATCGAGCGCGTCGAAGAGTCGCCGCACGGCTTTTTCGTAGACCCGCTGCGAGGTCGCAAAGCCGGCGCGGTAGACGCCGTCGTTCACGTTTTCGTAGATGAAGGCGTTCAGTTCGTCAATGTCCTTCCGCAGCGCCTCGGGATACAGGTCCAGCGTGCTGTCGGTGAACCGGTTGAAGGCGCTGTTGAACATGCGCATGAGGTCGTCATCGGAGTTGCTGACGATGCGCCTGCCCTGGGTGTCCCACAGCACCGGCACCGTGACCCGTCCCCGGTAAGCCGGGTCTGTCGCGCGGTAGGCCTCGCTGAGAAAGTGAAACCCGTTGATCGGATCGAGCGAATGGCCAGGTCCTTCGCGGAAGGCCCACCCGCGGTCGTCCCGGATGGGGTCCACCACGGTCATGCCGATGACACGCTCAAGCTTTTTCAGCTTCCGCACGATGATCGTGCGGTGCGCCCAGGGGCAGGCCCAGGATACATATAAATGGTAGCGATTGGCCGCAGCCGGGTAGCCGGACCGGCCGTCCTCCGTGACCCAGTGCTGAAAGGCGTCCGCCTGGCGCTTGAAGGCGCCCTCGGCGGTCTGTTCGTCTGGAAATTGCGCCGTGCCCGCCATGATCGATGTCATTATCCCACGCCGGCGTGGAAAACATAAGGTGCAGGAGCCTTTTTCGCTTCAGTTCGGCTACAATGCAAGCCGGCAATCGACAGGGAGCAACCGTCATGAAAATGGAAGAAGCCCGGCAACGCATCGAATCGGCGATTGAACAATATGGCCAGCATGCGGCTGCGGCCATCGATCTTGTGATTAGTGAAGTGCGCTCCGATCACGGCGCGGGCGCCGCCAACGAACTGATTGACGAATTCGATCTCGAACTCCTGTACAACATCCCGCCGCAGGAATCGGACTTCTCGAACAGTTGAGCGCCCCGCGTGTCCTTCGGTCGACTGTGCGGCAGGCCCCGGATGAAGCCCGTTATCCAACTTGAGCGGACCGGTTGCGGGATTGCGAGCGTGGCCGCGGTGGCCGGGGTCTCTTATGCCCGGGCGAAGGCCGTCGCGCGGGTGCTGGGCATTTCGGCGCAGGACCGTCGGCTCTGGTCGGAGACGGCCTTTGTCCGGCGGCTCCTCGCGCGGTTTCAGAAACGGGCCGCGGCGGCCCCGCGTCCGTTTCGCGCGTGGGCGTCGCTTCCCGACCTCGCGCTGCTCTCGATCAAGTGGCATCTGGAAGGCGGCCGCCCCTGTTGGCACTGGGTTGTTTTCGTGAGGGAACATGGCCGGGGCTACGTGCTGGATTCCAAGCAGGCGCTGGCCCGTCACGTGCGCACCGACTTCGGCCGGATGAAGCCCAGGTGGTTTCTGGCCGTCACGGATGTGAAGCGATAAACCGAGGGGAGCCGCCCGCCTGCCCGAGGGGAATCAGCCGTAGGGATCTTCCTTCAGCCTCGCCTGAATCTGCTCGATCTCGTTCCGGCATGCGACCAGCGCCTCGACGCAGTCCTGGTCCACCTGCGTACCGGCCATCTTCCGCAGCGTGGCGAAGGCTTCGTCGTTCGACCAGGCTTGCTTGTACGAACGCTTGCTCGTGAGCGCATCGAAGATGTCGGCCACGGAGACGATCCGCGCTTCAATCGGAATTTCCTCGCCCTTGAGCCCCCTGGGGTAGCCGCGACCGTTGATGGCTTCGTGATGGTAGAGGGCGATGTTCCGCAGCATGTCCACGTGGTGTAGCCCTTCCAGTCCATAGTTGCGCAGCATGACGTCGATGATCTCGAGCCCCTTGACGGTGTGCTGCTTCATGTCCTCGAATTCGGCATCCGTGAGCTTGCCCTGCTTTTTCAGGATGGCATCCGGGATGCCGATTTTCCCCATGTCGTGCAGGGGCGCGAAGAAGAAGATGTGCTCGATCTGTTCGTCGGTGAACCGGTACTTGGGGGCCAGCTCGCGGGCGATCAGCCAGGCGAAGTTCGACATGCGGTCGAGGTGCGAGCCGGTGTCCACGTCGCGGTGGTACACCATAGTGACGGCGGTCTTGAGGGAGGCCTGGAGGGTGTGAATGCTGGCCACCTCGTTGATGACCACGAGCGAAATCAGGTGTCCCACCGTGTCCAGGTAGTGCAGCACCTCTTCCGTGAAGACATCCGTATCCCTGGAATTGAAGAACAGAAATCCGAAGAACGTCCCGTTGACGTACATCGGCATGGTATAGCTGGAGCCGTACCCATGCGCGCGGATCGCCTGGGTGTGCTTGTGTTGCCCCGCGTCGAACACGCCGAGATCGTTGACGACGCGGGGCCGGCCCTTCTTCAGGATGGCTTGGAGCGAGGGGGCCTCGCTCAATTTCGCAGAGTAGTGCTGCAGGGGATCGCCTTCCCCTCCGCTGGCCAGGTAAGTCTTGAGCCAGTCTGTCTTCTGCTCGTAGAGCGCGATCGCGATCCGTTCGATGGTGGGGAATTTCGCGCGTATCTGGCCAAGCAGCGATCCCACCTTCTCGTCGAGTGACAGGCTTTTGTTCAGCTCGGCGAGAATGTCACGATGCTTGAACAGCCCGCTGTCGTCAGGCGAAATGGGCGTCATGCCATCTACTATAGCACCGAACCGCATGCACGGAAGCGCGTCGGCCGGCGAACTGGCGAAGCATCGTTGAACCGTGCAGACTTCTGCAATTGTTACGTCCTTCCCCTCATTGACTTCGCCTTTTCCCGTCTGTTAGATTGCACAGTCAATAAATCAAAAATTTCAAGCCTTTCCGTGTTGTTGGAACTCGGTTCACGGCAGCGGGAGGATGTCTCAAACAGCCGCAGGCGCGACTCGTTTTTGATATCCTGCAGGGCACAGGAGCGTAACCGCGTGAGCCTCGGTCTCATTCCTCAAGAGATCATCGAGCAAGTTAAAGACCGCACCGATATCCTCGATGTCGTTTCGGGCTACGTGACTCTCTCCAAGGCGGGCCAGAACTTCAAAGGCCTCTGTCCCTTCCACTCGGAAAAAACACCGTCGTTCATGGTCAGCCCCTCACGGCAGATTTTTCATTGCTTCGGCTGCGGGATGGGCGGCAATGCCTTCACCTTCGTGATGAAGATGGAAGGGACGAGTTTTCCCGAAACCGTCCGCGAACTGGCCCGCAAGGCCGGCATCGCGGTGCCGGAAGCGCAGGGCGTCCGACACCATCAGGATTCGGGCAATCGCGAGAAGCTGGAGAAACTGAACGAGGCGGCGCAGGCCTGGTTCGTGCGCAATCTCACGCAGGCGGAATCCGGCCGGGAAGCGCGGCTCTATCTGAAAGAGCGCGGCATGTTCGAGGATACGCTGGAGGCGTTCGGCTTCGGCTATGCGCCGGAAAACTGGGACGGCCTGCTGAAACACCTGCTGAAGAGCGGCTATACGCTGCCGGATTTGCTGGCAGGCGGATTGATCACGACGAAAGACGGCGCCGGGCGCAATCCCAAGGACGCCTCCGGTTATTACGACAAGTTCCGCCAGCGCGTGATGTTTCCCATCCGCGACCTGCGCAGGAAGGTGATCGGCTTCGGCGGCCGCATTCTGGGCGAGGGGATGCCCAAGTACCTCAACTCGCCGGAGACGCCGCTGTTCAACAAGAGCCGGGCGCTCTACCTGTTGGAAAAGGCGCGGGAGGCGGCCGGCAAGACGGAAACCCTGACCATCGTGGAAGGTTATTTCGACGCGATCGCGCTGCACCAGGCGGGGATCACGAACGTGGTGGCGACGCTCGGCACGGCGCTGACGCCGGACCATATCCGGATCATCCGGCGCTACGTGACGAAAGTGGTGCTGCTGTTCGATCCGGACGAGGCGGGTGTGCGGGCGGCGCTACGGACGCTGGACCTCTTCGTGGACAGCGGCCTCGGCGTGAAAGTCGTCTCGCTGCCGGCCGGCGACGATCCGGACACCTTCATCCGGAACCAGGGGACGGACGTCTTCGCGCGCCTTCACGAGTCGGCGCCGAGCCTGCTGGACTTTGCCGTCGAGCACAGCCTGAAGCGCGCGGGCTCGACCGTGATCGAGGACCGCATCCGGAGCGTGGACGAAATCCTGCGGATTCTCCAGAAGACGAGCAACCGGCTGGAGAAGGAGGAATGCACGAAGCGCGTGGCGGAGCGGCTGGGCGTGAACCAGCAGCGGTTGATCGAGCGCTATCCGGAATTGCGGCCGCGGGACATGCGGCCGGCCAGGAAGGATGCGCCGGTCGGCGCGCCGCCCTCGGGCGCGCGGTTCAAGGGGACGCCGGAGGAGCGCGACCTGGTCCATCTGCTGCTGCAGGGGCAGTTGCTGCCCGCGGAAGTGCGGCGGCTGGAGGCGGAGACCTTCTCGATGCCAGCCTGCCGGCGCATCGTGGAGATCGCGCTGCAGTCGCTGGACGAGGGCCGCGTTTCGGTGCGCGCCACGTTGGATGCAGCGCTGGCCGACGCGGCCTGCGCCACGGTGGCGACAGAATTGTCGATGCTGGAACAGCCGTATGACGACGTGCGGCAGCACGTGACGGATTGCCTGGACCGCCTGGCACGCAAGAAGTTGGAAGGCACGCTGGGGCGCCT
>DASQGO010000064.1:0-2773 GCA_035632555.1 Nitrospiraceae bacterium
ATAGCTCAGGTGGTCAGAGCGGGAGACTCATAATCTCTTGGTCCCAGGTTCGAATCCTGGTGGGCCCACCACACCAAGCTTCGCTTGAGCCGCCGCGTTCAATCAAATCGAGGCGGATAAATCCTTAATTTGATGGTGAGCCCATATGCCCTTTCGCTTCATCGCCATCGCCCGGGACGTGTCCATTGTTTTTGGTCTCGTGCTGGCAAGCAGCTTTACCGCCGTCCAGATCATCGAAGCCATGGGCGAGGAAGTCAGCCCGGTCGTGATCGGAGTGTCCAACATCTTTTGGGGAACCGTGGGTTTTACGATCAGCGGATGTCTCGCCAAGGTGCAACGATTCAAGCATCTGTTCATGGTCGCCGTCGGGCTGTGGCTGGTCAGTTTCGTGAACGTGGTGATGGGGCTGTCGAAAGTGCAGGTTTGGGCAGCCGGCTTCATGCTGATTTTGCTGATGATGGGACTTGGAGGCGGGCTGTCGTATCTGTTCGTCCGGGCACCACAGGGAGGACTGCCGCCATCCGGGCAGACACATCCCCCGGCAGACGGACCGGCGCAGAGCGGAGCTTAAACGGATTTCTTGACGAGTCCTGAACGCAGGCAGCGGGTGCAGACCTTGATGCGTTTGGGGGCGCCGTCGATCAAGGCCTTGATGGTCTGAAGATTGGGGTTGAAGATCCGCTTGGTCTTGTTGTTGGCGTGACTGACGTTGTGCCCTGATTGACGCCGTTTGCTGCAGATGTCACAGGTAAATGCCACGGTTGCCACTCCTTCTCACTGAGCTTCGTTGTTCGCTATCGGGTCGTATGCTACCATACGACCGCTTTGCCTGACAAGTTGCCCGCATCGCCGCCGACCCGCCTGGAGCGCCTGCAGCAGCTCGTGCAGCGCCTCGCCCGTCCAATCGAATTTGCCAGCCGTGACGCCTATGCCCATCTGGGCAACGTGAAGAGCCTGGGGCCGTTCGTGTCGGCCCAGGTGCTCGAAGCACTGGCCGGCGATATCTATCCTCCGAACGTGGAAACGGATTTGCTGGCACTCCGTGCCGTGTTCGGCGATTTCGATGCCTTGGCCGATCCCGCCGAACGCCGCCAGCGTGTGGTGGATGCGCAGGCCATTCTGAGTAGGCTCAATGCACCGGACGTATTCGATCGGAGTGCATCTGCTCATTCCGCACCAGCTGAACTCTGGACTCTGCCGATCCAGTACGCCAAGGGCGTGGGGCCGAAACGTGCGGCCCTGCTGGCCAAGCTCGGCGTGGCCACGGTCGAAGATGCGCTCTGGTACGTCCCGCGACGCTATGAAGACCGCTCGGCGCTGCTGCCGATCGGCCAGCTGGTGCCGGGCGTTATCGCCACAGTCTGCGGGACTGTGGCCCGCGCCAAGCTGAGCCGGATTCCGCGCCGGCGCATGGCCATTCTGAACGTAACGATCGAAGACGAGACCGGCGCGCTGCAGTGCGTGTATTTCAACCAGCCCTATCTGGAAGACGTCTTCAAGCCGGGTCGGCGCATGATGGTCAGTGGGCAGGCTTTGGCCGGACGTAAGGGATGGACGGATCTGAGAATGGACGTGCCGCAGTACGAGGTGCTGGATGACGAGGATGCACCGCTTCATGTCGGCAGAATTGTCCCGGTGTATCCCGAGACGAAGGGCATCACGAGCCGGCAGCTCCGCACGCTGATCAAGGGACTGCTCGACCAGCATCTGGACGGGATGGACGATGTCGTGCCGGACCAAGTCCGGTCACGGCAGCGGCTGCTGCCGATCCGGGCGGCTCTGCGCGAAGTACATTTCCCGCAGTCACCCGGCGATCTCGATGCGTTGAATCAGGGGATCACGCCGGCTCATCGGCGGATGGCTTTCGAGGAATTCTTTTTGCTGCAACTGGGACTAGCTTCGCAGCAGCAATCGGTCAAGAAGGAGGCCAAAGCCGTCCGGTTCGACACGGCGACTCCGCTAGCCGGCCAATTGCGCACGCTGCTGCCGTTCCGCCTGACGCAGGCCCAGGAGCGGGTGCTGGCGGAGATTCAACGGGATATGGCGTCTTCGCGTCCGATGAACCGGCTGATCCAGGGCGACGTGGGATGCGGGAAAACAGTGGTGGCGCTGCTGGCGATGGTGACGGCCTGCGGCTCAGGCTGCCAGGCGGTATTGATGGTGCCGACTGAAATTCTGGCCGAACAGCATTATCTCAACATGCGGCGCCTGCTGGAGGGGCTGGGGCTCAAGGCGGTGCTTCTGACCGGCGGGGGTACGCCGAAAACGCGTGCGGCGGTCCGCAAGCAGATCGAGTCCGGCGAGGCGCAGGTGGCGATCGGGACGCATGCCTTGATTCAGAAACATGTGCAGTTCGCGAGGCTGGGCCTGGTGGTGATCGACGAACAGCACAAATTCGGCGTGCTCCAGCGCAGGACGCTTCTGGCCAAGGGCTATCGCCCGGATGTGCTGGTCCTGACGGCGACGCCGATCCCGCGCACGCTGGCCATGACGGTCTATGGCGACCTGGACGTGTCCGTCATCGATGCGCTGCCCCCGGGGCGCAAGCCGATTCGGACGCGGGTTTTTGAAGAGCCTGAGCGCCGCCGGGCCTATCAGTTCGTGCAGGACGAGGTAAGGGCGGGCCGGCAGACGTACATCGTGTATCCGCTGGTCGAGGAGTCCGAAAAAGTGGATCTGCGCGCCGCGATCGAGGGGGCCGAGCGGCTGCAACGATCGGTGTTCCGGACGGTCCGAGTCGGTCTGCTGCACGGGCGGATGAAAGGCGAGGACA
>DASQGO010000065.1:0-13978 GCA_035632555.1 Nitrospiraceae bacterium
CATGACGGAACAGGTTGTAAACTCGCTCCTCGACGTCCACTGCCCGAAGGAGCAGTACCCGGAGGAATGGGACTACCCCGGCCTCGTCGAATCGCTGCACGCGCAGTTCGGCCTGACGTTCACCCACAACGGCAGCGGGCCTGGCTCGACCGAGGAATTGAAAGACCTCGGACACGAAGCGCTCAGGCAGGAACTGCACGAGCGTGTGACGAAGGCCTACGCACAAAAAGAACAGGAGATGGGCCCGGAGCTGCTGCGGCAGTTGGAAAAAATGGTGATGCTGCAGGTGATCGATTATCACTGGAAGGATCATCTGCTCAGCATGGACCACCTGCGCGACGGGATCGGCCTGCGCGGCTACGGACAGAAGGACCCGCTGATCGAATACAAGCGCGAGGGCTACGACATGTTTGCGGGCATGATGAGCCGCATCAAGGGCGACGTGCTTGATCGGCTCTTCCACATCCAGGCTGTCAGGGGCGAAGAGCCGCCGCCGGTCGCCCTGCGTCCTGCCGCTCCGCCGCGCCTGAGCTTCAACCGTGGGGAAGAGGAAGCGAAACCGCAGGCCCCTGTTCTGCGCACCGCCGACAAGGTCGGCCGCAATGACCCTTGTCCGTGCGGGTCAGGAAAGAAATACAAGAAGTGCCATGGAGTATGAGCGTTGGGCTCGCTCCTTATTCACAGACTCGGGAAGAAAGGACGGCCTGGTAATCCCGTGCTCACGCAACGCGCAGCCTCGGAAGGCCCTCGTTGCACGCGCGCACTTGGATTACCCAGGCCATCCCTCTAAAAATAAACTGGTAAGGTGAGGAAAGGTTCCGCGCCTTTCCTCACCTTACGAAGTCAAACATACCTACGCGCTATGAAGAAAGAACACATACTCCAGGAAATAAAGCGAACCGCCAAGACAAATGGTGGCAAGCCGTTCGGACAGCAAAGGTTTGAGTCCGAAACGGGAATTAAAAGATATGATTGGTTAGGAGTGCACTGGGCTCGCTGGGGTGATGCCGTGCGTGAAGCAGGCTTTGCTCCCAACCAATTTAATAGTGCCTACGACAAAGCAGAACTTCTCGATAAGTACGCAAAGCTTGCACAGGAACTAGGCCGACTTCCCACAGCAGTAGACCTTCGCCTCAAGGCCCGCAGAGATTCAGGGTTTCCAAGCCACAATACATTTACTCGGATCGGCTCGAAGTCGAAGCTGATCGAACAACTGATCGACTACTGCCGAAACCGCAAAGGATATGAAGATGTGGTTAGCTTGTGCGAAGCATATACGTCTACTCATCGCAATCTGGACGTTTCCGATGAGTCTGACTCTCAGGAAGTAGAAATAGGCTTTGTCTATCTCACCAAATCAGGTCGGTTCTACAAAATTGGCAAGACCAATGCTGCGGGGCGTAGAGAGCGCGAGCTTGCGTTACAACTTCCAGAAAAGGCCACAACGGTTCACGTCATCCGAACTGACGATCCGACCGGAATCGAAGCATACTGGCACAAACGGTTCGGGTCAAAATGGAAGAACGGCGAATTGTTTGATCTCAACGCAGTGGATGTAGCGATGTTCAAACGCCGTAAGTTCATGTAAGAAGGTAATCGCATGGGCGTCTTTGCAAGAACATGGGCGTTGATGGGGGCCTCGTGGCGGGTCCTGATGCTGGACAAGGAGCTGCTGCTGTTCCCGATCCTCTCGACGGTCGCGGTCGGACTTGTGGCGATGACTTTCGTGGTGCCGCTGGCGGAGAATCCTTCCTGGCTCCAATCCGGTGATACGGCAAGCAAGTGGGACCAGTTTGTTGCCGCCACGCGGCTGTTCCTCTTCTACGTCAGTACTTATTTCACGGTGGTGTTCTTCAACGCCTCGCTGGTGGCGGCCGTGCATCTGCGCCTGACCGGAGGAAACCCAACGCTGATGGACGGCATGCGCGGCGCCTGGGCGCGGAAGGGCGAGCTCTTTGCGTGGGTGCTGCTGGCAGCGACGGTCGGCGTGATGCTGCAGGCGATGAAAGAACGGTCCGATTGGGTGATGCGATTGATCCTCGGCACGATCGGTGTCGCGTGGAGTCTCGCCACCTTCTTCGTCGTCCCCATCCTCGTCATCGAGGGTAAGGGACCGATCGAGGCGATCAAGGAATCGACGATGACGCTCAAACGGACGTGGGGCGAGGAATTAACCGGCGGACTCAGCTACGGCGGACTCTCGTTTTTCTTTTCCCTGCCGGCTCTCGCGGTGGCAATGTTCGGCATCGGGTCTCTGGTGCACGGCAATATGCTGAACGGGCTGCTCTTGATCGGCGCCGCCATCGCCTACGGCTTCCTGCTCAGCCTGACCATGACCACGCTCTCGTCCATCTTCAACGTCGCGGTCTACCACTACGCCCGCACCGGTTCCGTGCCGCCGGGTTTCGACGCCGCGCTGCTGCAATCGGCCTTCGTGAAAAAATAAGGAGCCGACGATGGAATGGACCTATCTGCTGATCGCCGGGCTGTTCGAGGTGGTCTGGGCCGTGGGACTCAAATATACGGAAGGCTGGACGCGGCTCTGGCCCGGCGTGGGGACCCTCGCGGCCATGATTCTGAGCTTCAGGTTCCTCTCGCTGGCGCTGAAAGGGTTGCCGATCGGGACGGCCTACGCGGTGTGGACCGGCATCGGCGCCGTGGGAACCGCCCTGATCGGAGTCCTGGCTCTTGGCGAGTCGCGCGACGCCGCGCGGCTCGCTTGCATCTTCCTGATCGTCGCCGGCATCGTCGGGCTGAAGTTGGTGACGCCCGACTCGCCGTAGCGGCGGACGCTTCTACTTTTTGACGATATCGAGCAGCTCAACCTCGAACGCGAGCGTCGCGCCCGGCTTGATCTTCGGCGGCGAGCCGCGGTCGCCGTAGGCCAGGTTGGACGGACAGATCAGCCGGCTCTTGCCGCCGACCTTGATGTGCTGCACTCCCTCGGTCCAGCAGGGAATGACCTGCGCTAGCGGAAACGTCGCCGGCTCCCCGCGCTGCACCGAACTGTCGAAGACCGTGCCGTCGGTCAGCGTCCCGTGGTAGTGCACCTTGACCGAATCCGTTTCCTTGGGTGACGCGCCCTTGCCCTCCTTCATCACCTGGATCACGATGCCGGAGGCGGTCTTGGTGGCGCCCTTCTCGGCTGCCGCCTTGGTCAGAAACGCCTCTCCGGCCTTCTTCTCCTTGTCCGCCAGCACAGCCGCCCGCGCCTGCTGAAGCTTCTGCACCTTCGGCATGAACGCCTGGGCATCCACTTTGGACTTCCGGTTGAGCACGCCGTCCGTCAGGCCGGCCTTCACGTATTCCAGCTCGGCCTCGCTGAGGCTGAAGTTGCCCAGTGATTGGCTGATGGCCATCCCGAGCGCATAGAGCGTTTTCTGATCGTCGGTGGCCGGATCCTGCGCGGCGGCCGCCGTGGAGAGACCCATGCACACGGCCATCCAGAGACTGATCACAACAATACGCATGACGTTCCTTTCTTGTGAGTATGTATGGTGGTGGACCCGGTGCTGCCTTCTCAGTCGCGCGGGGGCCGAACTGGAGGGATGGAGCCCGAGTGGCTGGTCAACGCACGCCGATCACGCAACCGAGGTGCGATTCAGAAACGCCTGCCACTGACGTTCCTGCTGTTCCGGTGATGCGGGCACCTGCTCCGGGCAGTCGATCCGCAGCAACTGGTCGCCGAAGGGCGCATCGACCAGCGCGCAGTGATGCGGCCGTTGCGCGTCCTCGTAAACATGCGGCCGGAAATGGGTGCAGGTGACGCACATTTTGGCGACGGGAATCTCGCCCCGTTCCTGGATGGACCGGATCAGCTTGATGAGCGTGCGGAGCAGACTTTCCTGTTCCTCAATCGGCAGCAGTTCGGCGGCCCAAAGCAGGAAGTCCGGCCAGCCCATGACCTGCTCGGCCCGGCGCCTTCCCCTGGCCGTCAGCATGACGTTGAAGACCCGCCCGTCCTTTTGCGTGCGAATCTTCCGCAGGAGTCCCCGCTTGACCAGCACGGCGATGACATCGGACGCCGTGGGCATGGTGACCGCGAGCATCCTGGTGATGTCCGTCACCGTCGCGCCATGCGCAGGCCTGGTGCGTAAAAACGCCAGCACTTGTGATTGCAACGGACTGATGCGGGTCGCGGACGCGTCGCGCCAGAGGCGGCGCTTCAGCGACACGCTGACTTTGCTCAGCGCCGAGGCCAGACGGTGCGACAGGGGATCGGTCGTTTTTTCCAGGATATTTTGTTCCATAACCAACTCCTATGAATGAGTCTTTATTAGGGTTGCGAACGACACTATACAATATTCCGCCCCGCTTCGTAAATCCCCTCATCTTTCAAGGTCTTTTGGCTTGACTTGCCGGAACTCCGCAGATAAGTTAATCCCTCTTTCGTAGGCCTAAAGCACTATGCCGAACACTGCGCAAAAGGCCGGTGTGCTTCCCATCGGCCACCAAAATCTTGTTGCCGAAATCGCGGCAGACATCCGCGCGTCCGGCCCGATCACTTTTGCACGTTTCATGGAACTGGCGCTCTACCACCCGAAGTTCGGCTACTACATGCGCGCGGCGGAACCGGAGGAAGGGATTGGCCCAAATCGCATTGGATGGGACGGCGACTACTACACCAGCTTCGACGTGCATCCGATTCTCGCGCAGGCGCTGGCACGGCAAATCCGCCAGGTCGATTCATTGCTCGGCTCGCCCGATCCGTTCACCGTCATGGAGATGGGGCCGGGCAAGGGCCTGCTGGCGCGCGATTTCTTCGCCGCCTGCGAGAAGGATTCCCCCACCCTCCTGGCGCGCCTGCGCTACGTTCTCATCGAGCGCAGCCCCGCGATGATTGCCGAGCAGCGCCGGACGCTTGCCCCGTGGCTGGCGTACGGGAATGTGTCCTGGCTGAACAGTCTCGGTGAGCTGGCCGATGGCAGCCTGACCGGCGTGCTGTTGTCGAACGAGCTGGTGGACGCCTTCCCGGTCCATCGTATCAGGATCGTGCAGGGCGAGCCGAAGGAACTCTATGTCGCCGAGGAAAACGGACGGTTCGTGGAGCAGACCGGCCCGCTGTCGACGCCGGCCCTGGCCCGGTATCTCGCACGCCTGGCGGCGCTGGATATCTCATTGCCGGACGGCTACACGACGGAGATCAATCTGGAAGCGATCGCCTGGATGAAAGAAGTCGCGCGCGTCATGGGCCATGGCGTCGCCCTCACAATCGACTACGGGCACACCGCGCAGGATCTCTACGGTCCTGATAGAAAACGCGGCACGCTGCTGTGCTACTGGAAACAACTGACGTCCGAGGATCCCTACACGCGCGTCGGCCTGCAGGACATGACGGCGCACGTGGATTTTACGGCCCTGGCCACGGCCGGCGACGAAGCCGGTTTGCACGTGACGGGCTTCACGAACCAAATGAGCTTCCTCATGAGCCTGGGCGTGGAACAGGCGCTGGAACGGTTGGAGCCCGGCACGAAGGAATTTCAGGAGATCCTGCAGTTGCTGCGGCCGGACGGCATGGGCCGCACGTTCAAGATTCTGGTCCAGCACAAGGGCATGCCGGAGCCGGTGCTGGATGGGCTGAAGTTCAAGCCGTTCTTCGGCTCGGTGCTGGCGCCGAGCGGAGCGCGGTAGGAGCCACCATGGGCAACGAATCGGTTCCACTGAATTACATCCCGATCCTGATCTTCATCGGGGTCGCGCTGGCCTTCGGCGTGGTCACGCTGCTGGCCGGCTGGGTGGTCCGCCCGAGCCATCCCTACCAGGCCAAGCTGAGAACCTACGAGAGCGGCAGCCCGCTGTTTCAGGACGCGCGCGTGCAGTTCCCGATGCGCTACTACATCATCGCCATGCTGTTCGTGATTTTCGACATCGAATTCGTGTTCCTCTACCCCTGGGCCGTGGACTTTCGCAAGCTGGGGCTCGCCGGCCTCGTGGAAATGATCGTGTTCATTGCAATTCTCCTGGTGGGCTTCTGGTACGCCTGGAAAAAAGGCGCGCTCGAATGGGATTAGGTGATCTATGAGCATGCTGGAACGGCAGTTTGAAGCGAACATCATTACGACGAATCTCGATGCGCTGGTGAACTGGTCGAGAAAATCCGCGCTGTGGCCCATGACCTTCGGCCTGGCCTGCTGCGCGATCGAGATGATCGCGGCCGTGTCGTCGCGCTACGACATCGACCGCTTCGGGGCCGGCGTGTTCCGGGCCTCGCCCCGGCAGTCCGATCTCATGATCGTCGCCGGGACGGTGACGCGCAAGATGGCCGAGGTCATCCGCCGCATCTACGACCAGATGCCGGAGCCGCGCTACGTCATCTCGATGGGTTCCTGCGCAACGTCGGGCAACCATTACAACAGCTACAGCGTCGTGCAGGGCGTGGACCAGATCGTGCCGGTGGACGTGTACGTGCCCGGCTGCCCGCCCCGCCCCGAGGCGCTGCTCGACGGGCTGCTGAAGCTGCAGGAAAAAATTCAGCGGGAAAAGGTGTTCGTGAAATAACATGCACCCGGTACTCGACACGTTGAAGTCGAAATTCCCCGATGCGGTCCTGTCGGTCCAGGAGGACAAGGACCGCGGGGAGCTGTCCACGCGCGTGAAGGCGGCTCACATACTGGAGATCGCGCGGTTTCTGCACGACGACCCGCGGATGGCCTTCGACCACATCACCGACGTCTGTTCGGCCGATTACCCCGACGACCCCGAGCGGTTCGAGGTCATCTACCACGTCCTCTCGCTGCCGCACAGCGTGCGCCTGCGCATCAAGGCGCGCGTGACCGAGGCACATCCGACGATCGCCTCCGTCGTCAGCGTCTGGAAAGGCGCCGAGTTCATGGAGCGCGAGACCTACGACCTCATGGGCATTCAGTTCAGCGGGCATCCCGACCTGCGGCGCATCCTGATGCCGGAGACCTACGACGAGGGCTATCCGCTGCGGAAGGATTTTCCCACGGAAGGCAGGGGCTGGCGGAGCAGCTTCCCGTTCCTGCCGAAGATGGACGAATCGGCGGTCGCCGCGAACGACAACGAGGTGCCTGAAGCAGAGAAGAAAGTGTTCCGGGCCGGCAACGGCGCCGGTTCGACGCGCCGGACCGAAGAGCTGCTTCTGAACATGGGCCCCCAGCATCCCAGCACGCACGGCGTGCTGCGGGTCGTCCTCGAATTGGACGGCGAGCGGGTCGTCAAGGCCACGCCGGACCTCGGCTACCTGCACCGCGGCGTGGAGAAGCTCTCCGAGGGGCTGGCCTACATGCAGATCATCCCCCACACGGACCGGCTCGATTACGTCTGCTCGATGACGAACAACTACGCCTACGTCCGCGCCGTCGAAAAGCTGCTCAAGCTTACCGTGCCGGAGCGGGCCGAATACATCCGCACGATCGTGGCCGAGATGCAGCGGATCATCGGGCACCTGTTCTGGCTCGGCACGCAGGCGCTCGACATCGGCGCGATGACGGTCTTCTTCTGGACCTTCCGCGAGCGCGAAGTGCTGCTCGACATGTTCGAAAAGCTCTGCGGCGCGCGGCTGACGCTGAACTACTTCCGCATCGGCGGCGTGGACAGCGACTTCACGCCCGATCTGGTCAGACGGATGAACGAATTTCTGGACACATTCCAGGCGCACATCAACGAGTACGATTCGCTGATCGCCAACAATCGGATCTGGGTCGGCCGGACAAAAAACGTCGCCGTGATTTCAGCGGAGGACGCGATCAACTTCGGGCTGACCGGGCCGCCGCTGCGCGGCTCCGGCGTCAAGTACGACGTGCGGAAGATGGAACCATACGGCGCCTACGACAAGGTGGAATGGGAAGTGCCGGTCGGCAAGAACGGCGACACCTACGACCGCTACTGGATCCGGATGGAGGAGATGCGCCAGAGCGCGCGGATCATCCGGCAGTGCCTCGCGCAGCTGCCGCAGGGGCCGATCATCGCCGACGCGCCCCAGATCATCCCGCCTCCCAAGGCGAACGTGATGCGGGACATGGAAAGCCTGATCCACCACTTCATCATCTTCACCCAGGGCTTCAAGCCGCCGAAGGGCGAGACCTACTGCGCGACGGAAGCCCCGAAGGGTGAACTGGGCTTCTTCATCATCAGCGACGGCAGCCCGCGCCCCTACCGGATGAAAATCCGCGCGCCGTCGTTCATCCACATGGGCGCCTTCGACCACATGGCGCGGGGCTATTTGATCTCGGACATCATCACGATTTTCGGAACCTACGACATTGTGATGTGCGAGTGCGACAGGTAACCGATGCTGAAGGAAAAATACGGGAAGGAAATCGACGACATCCTGAGCCGCTATCCGGTGAAGCGGTCGGCGCTGCTGCCCCTGCTCTATCTCGCGCAGCGCGAGCAGGGCTACGTGACCGAGGCAGCCATGAAGGAGATCGCGCAGATTCTGAAGCTGACGCCGCCGCAGGTGTACGAAACGATCACGTTCTACACGATGCTGAATCTGAAACCGGTGGGCAAGTTCCACATTCAAGTCTGCAAGTCGCTGATGTGCGCGCTGGTGGGCTCCGACCAGCTCGTCGGCTGGTTCCATGCGAAACTGGGCATCAAGCCCGGCGAAACGACGCCGGACAAGCTGTTCACGCTGAGCGTGGTCGAATGCCTCGGCGCCTGCGGCACCGGACCGATGATGCAGATCAACGACGATTATTACGAGCGGCTGACGGAACAGAAGGTGGATCAGATTCTGTCCGATTTGAGAAAAACGGGCACCTGCCCGCTGAAGAGTGGACCCTTCATGTGGCCTGAACCGGTGGGCGGGAAAAAGTAACATGCCGAAGCATGAATTGATCCTCCTGAAAAACATGACGCAGCCGGGCTACACCGGCTCGCTCAAGGATTACGAGAAGGCCGGCGGCTACCAGGCGCTCAAGAAGATCCTGGGCAAGGTCCAGCCGGCGGACGTCACGCAGATGGTGATGAAATCCGGTCTGCGCGGGCGCGGCGGCGCCGGCTTTCCGACCGGCGTGAAGTGGAACTTCCTCCCCAAGGACTACAAGGGCCCGAAGTACCTCTGCTGCAACGCCGACGAGAGCGAGCCGGGCACCTTCAAGGATCGCCAGCTCATGGAGCGCGACCCGCATCAGGTCTTGGAAGGCATCGCGATCGCCGCTTACGCCATCGGCGCGGAACATTCCTACATCTATATCCGCGGCGAGTTCGTGCTGGGCGCCCGGATTCTCGAGAAGGCCGTCGCCGAGGCGCGCGCCGCCGGTTATCTCGGCAAGAATGTCCTGGGCTCCGGCGCGACCATTCACATCTACGTCCACCGCGGCGCGGGCGCCTACATCTGCGGCGAGGAAACGGCGCTCCTGGAATCGCTCGAGGGCAAGCGCGGCCTCCCGAGGGTGAAGCCTCCGTTTCCGGCGACGCACGGCCTCTACAACAAGCCGACCGTCGTGAACAATGTCGAAACGCTGGCCAACCTGCCGCATATCGTCAACCGTGGCCCCGAATGGTTCGCCGCGATCGGCTCGCCGCCCAAGAGCACCGGCACGCGCATCTTCTGCGTGAGCGGCCACGTGAAAAGGCCCGGCAACTACGAAGTGCCGATGGGTATCACCCTGCGGGAGCTGATCTTCGAGCACGCGGGCGGGATGCGCTCGGACAAGAAGCTCAAAGCCATCATTCCCGGCGGCGCCTCCGCGCCGTTCCTGACCGAGCAGCATCTGGACGTGAAGCTGGACTTCGAGTCGGTCGCGGCGGCCGGTTCCATGCTCGGCTCCGGCGGCGTGACGGTCATGGAAGAGGGCACCAACATGGTCTGGGCCGCGCTCCGCCTGATGGAGTTCTTCTTTCACGAGTCCTGCGGCAAGTGCAGTCCGTGCCGCGAAGGCAGCTCCTGGCTCACGCAGACGCTGCGCCGCATCCTTGCCAAACGAGGGCGGATGGAGGACCTTGAAACCCTCAAGCAGTTGTGCCAGAACATCGCAGGCCGAACGGTCTGCGCGTTCGGCGACGCCGAGGTCGCACCGATCATGAGCACGCTGCAGTACTGGCGCCACGAATACGAGGAACTCATCCGCGAGGCCGAGGCGCACCGCGAGAAGGAGCTGCCGATGGCGGCGGCGAGGCACTGAGGCACGGAACGCATGGCTCCGACCACCACGGTTGAAACGGTCAGGCTGACGATCGACGGGGTCCAGGTCACGGTCCCGAAGGGGACGCTCGTCATCGAAGCGGCGCGCCAGATGGGCGTGATGATCCCGCATTTCTGCTATCACCCCAAGCTCACGCCGGACGCCAACTGCCGCATGTGCCTGGTCGAAATTGAAAAGGTGCCGAAGCTCCAGACCTCCTGCAGCACGCCGGTGGCCGAAGGCATGGTCGTCCGCACCGCCACGACCGTCGTGAACGAAGCGCACAAGTCGGTGCTGGAATTCATCCTGGCCAACCACCCGCTGGACTGTCCGGTCTGCGACCAGGGCGGCCGGTGCGACCTCCAGGACTTCTCGCACCAGTACACGCCGACCACCAGCCGGTTCGCCGAGACCAAGCGGATTTTCCCGAAGGAATATTTCAGCGCGGCGATCGAGACGCAGATGAACCGCTGCGTCCAGTGCCTGCGCTGCGTGCGCTACTGCGACCAGGTGATGGACGTGAACGCGCTGGCGCCGTCAGGCCGCGGCACGATGACCGAGATCAAGCACTTCGGCGCCCATCCGCTGGACTGCGAGTTCTGCGGCGGCTGCGTGCAGATTTGTCCCGTCGGCGCGATCACGAGCCGGCTGTCCATGTACGAGTTCCGCCCGTGGATGCTCAAGCGCGCCGACACGACCTGCACCTACTGCGGGGACGGCTGCCAGATCACGCTCCAGACGAAGGGCAACGATCTCATCGAGGTCATGTCCGCGCAGGGCGCCGGCCGCAACAACGGCGACCTCTGCGCGCGCGGCTTCTTCGGCTACCACGTCAGCACGCACCAGGATCGGCTGCTGCACCCGCTGATCCGGCGCGACGGGAAGCTGGTCCAGGCGACCTGGGAGGACGCGCTCGAACACGTCGCCGGACGGGCCATGCAGTTGAAGATGGCGCACGGCGGCCAGGCCTTCGCCGGCCTGATCGGGTCCCGCTGCACGAACGAAGATCTCTACGTGTTTCAGAAGTTCATGCGGCTGGCCATCGGCACGAACAAGCTCGACAGCAGCGCCCGCTACGGCCACATCAACGGCGTCCGCGCGCTGCGCCGCGTGCAGGGCACCCACCGGTGGACGGTCACGTTCGAGGACATCGTCGACGCCCAGGCCCTGCTGCTCGTCGGCACGAACATCACCGAGGCCAATCCGATCACCGGCCTCAAGGTCAAGGAAGCGGTGAAAAAGCACGGGGCGGCGCTCGTCACGATCGAGGCGTTGCAGCCGGCGGTCGGCACCATCAGCAACATCGCCAACCTGTCGGCGCACCACTTCGGCGTGCATCCCGACCGGTTCCAGACGGTCGTGCTCGGGCTCATCAAGGCCGTCGTGGAGGAGGGGCTTGTCGCCCCGCCGCTCGCGCAGCGCGCTCCGGCATACGTGAAAGCCATCGGCGACGCCGTGAAGGCACTGGCCTGGCCGGCCATCGAACAGCAAACCGGCGCGACGTCCGCGTCGTTGAAAGATGCGGCCCGCGTCTTCGCGAAAACGTCCCGGGCGGTCATCCTGGTCGGCCAGGGCGTGCTCCGGCAGCCGGGCGGCTCGGGACTTACGACGACGCTGCTCGATCTGCTTTTGCTGACGGGCCACCACGGCCTGGCCGGCTGCGGCGTGGCGCCGCTGGCCGAGGAAAACAACGACCAGGGCGCCGTCGAGATGGGCGCGGTGGCGGAATATCTTCCGGGTCCGTCCGACCTCGGCGATCACGCGGCGCGCCAGCGTCTGGCGCAACTGTGGAAGGAAGAGGTGCCGCAGGCGCCGGGCCGGACATTGATGGACATGCTGGACGAGGCCCGCGCCGGCACGGTCAAAGCCATGTTCATCGTCGGCGAAAATCCCGCCGGCGCCCTGCCGCCCTCGGCCAAAGCCGGAGAGGCGCTGGAGAAACTGGACCTGCTCGTCTGCCAGGAACTGTTCCTGACCGAAACCGCAGCGCTGGCGCATGTGGTGTTGCCCGCCTGCTCCTACGCCGAGAAGGACGGCACCTTCACGAACACCGAAGGCCACGTGCAGCCGGTGCGGCAGGCGATCGAACCGCTGGGGGAGAGCCGGCCCGATTGGGAAATTCTCTCGGGCCTGTCCGTACTGCTGGGCGCCCCGCTCGAGTACGGCGACGCGAAGGAAATCACGAACGAGATCCGCAGCCTGCTGCCCGGCCACGGCCTGCTCGGAGCCGGGCCGAAGCCGCCGCGCCCGGACGATGCCGTCGTGACGAAATACCTGACGGAAGGATTCCGCTCCGACCTGGCTGCGCGCTACGCGCCGGCCAAGCCGGCGGATCCGCACGCGGGGCAGCTGACGCTGCTGTCGGCGCAAAGCCTGTTTCATTCGGGAAAATTTTCGACGCGCGCGAAGGGCTTGCTGCAAATTCAATCCACCGGTTCACTGGCCGTCAATCCGGCGGATGCCGGCAGGCTGGGCCTTGCGGACGGAAGCCAGGTCCGCCTATCCAATCAGCAGGGTCACATGACGACGGCAGTCAAGCTGCTGGACCGCATCCCGGAAGGACTGGCGGTGTTTCCGGAACATTTCGACCAGGACCTGCGCCGCCTGCTGAGCGTGGCGGCCGATCCGCAGACCGGCGTGCCCTATTGCAAGTCAACGAAGGTAAAAATCGAAAAGCTCTGACCCATTCATCGAACTCCTAGGAGGAAGTTGTGGCTGAACTGGCATTGAGAATGGCGTTTTCCCTGGCCCAGATCGCCGTCGTGATGGGCGTCATCATGCTGACCGTGATGATCCTCACCCTGGCCGAGCGCAAGGTACTCGGCTGGATGCAGGACCGGATGGGGCCGATGGAAGTCGGACCCTACGGCATTCTTCAACCCATCGCCGACGGGTTGAAACTCTTTTTCAAAGAGGACATCGTCCCGGCCGGCGCGAACAAGTTCCTCTTCAGCCTCGCGCCGATCCTGGCGCTGGTGCCGGCGTTGATCGGCTTTGCCGTCGTGCCGTTCGGGCCGGACTCGACGATCGAGCTGTTCGGCATCCAGTTCAAGCCCTTCATCATCAGCGACATCAACATCGGCATCCTGTACATCCTGGCCTTCACCTCGATCGGCGCCTACGGCATCATCCTGGGAGGCTGGGCCTCCAACAGCAAGTACTCGCTGCTCGGCGGGCTGCGGTCGGCCGCGCAGGTCATCAGCTACGAACTGAACGTCGGACTGGCGATCGTCGGCGTGCTGCTGCTCGCCGGCTCGCTGAGCCTCGTGCAAATCACCCAGGCGCAGGCCGGCTGGTTCTGGCATTGGTACATCTTCGCGCCGCCGTTCCCGCAGGTGTTCGCCTTCGTCGTCTACGTGATCTCCGCCGTGGCGGAAACCAACCGCGTGCCCTTCGACCTGCCGGAGGCGGAAAGCGAGCTGGTGGCCGGCTTCTTCACCGAATACAGCGGGATGCGGTTCTCCTTCTTCTTCATCGCCGAGTACGGCAACATGATCCTGGTCTCCTGCATCGCCGCGGCGCTCTTCCTGGGCGGCTGGAACGCGCCCTACCCCGGCACGGCGCTGGCGCGGCTGGGCTTCGCGCAATTCGCCTGGGCCGAAAACGTCGTGTGGTTCGCCGCCAAGGTCTACTTTTTCCTGTTCCTGTTTTTCTGGCTGCGCGCGACACTGCCGCGCCTGCGCTACGACCAGCTCATGCGGTTCGGCTGGAAGGTGATGCTCCCGATCGCGCTGGGCAACATTCTGGTGACCGCGATCGCGGCCTATCTGTTTCCGAGGGGATGAAACGACAGGTAATTAAGTAAATGAGTAACTGAGGAATTGCAGCATTGGTTGTGACTCAATTGCTAACTTACTGAATTACTCAATTACTTTTACGACGAA
>DASQGO010000066.1:0-34253 GCA_035632555.1 Nitrospiraceae bacterium
TCGGGCTTGTGACAGGATGGGAACCTCATGAGTGTGGTTAGCTCACCCCAAAGCTCTCCTGTCGCCTTGGTGACCCTGCCATTTGGACATGCGAAATATCCCTCCATTCAATTAGGCACGCTGGCGCAGGTTCTGAAGGCAAACAATATCGGTGCAAAGTGTCATTACTTGAATCTCTCCTTTGCTGCGCAAATCGGCTTTCCACTGTATGATCTGCTATGCGAGCAGCAAGCCCTAATAGGAGAATGGTTATTTTCTCGGCTGCTTTTTCACGATAATCCAAAACACGCAAGATATCTCACCGCCTTTAAGCCGTTGTGCGATCGTATTGCCATGGCAGCTGGCACATCAGCATCCTATCTCATTGAAATTGAGGAGAAAATAGCTCCAAGATTCCTTACTTGGGCTTCAACAGCAATCGACTGGGGGCAGTATGCCGTGATTGGATTCACCTCCATGTTTCATCAAAACGTGGCCAGTGTAACTCTGGCAAAACTCATCAAGGAGCTTTATCCGCAGGTCAAGATTGTGTTTGGAGGAGCCAACTACGATGGAGAAATGGGGCAGGAATACTTTCGCGCCTTCCCCTGGATTGACTATGCCGTACTTGGCGAAGGCGAAGTCCCGTTCCCGGCTCTTATCAAACAAATTCTCGCAAGCGAGACTGCAAAAGTGCCAGCCGGTGTGATCGCCCGCCGGGGAAATATTCTTCAGTATGAACACAATCCTGTTCTGTTCGAGGAGTTTCAGCAGATGGGACCTCCCGACTACGATGACTATTTTCAGCAACTCAACGCCGTCCCCCCATCTGCCGGAGAAGACTTCAGCCGGATCCTCTTGTATGAATCGGCACGAGGATGCTGGTGGGGAGAGCAACACCACTGCACCTTTTGCGGATTGAACCCGCAAAGCATGAAATTCCGAGCCAAGAAACCCGATCAAGTATTGGAGGAGTTGCGCTACTTGTCATCGCGGTACAACGCCACCCGGTTCCGTTTCGTCGACAACATCATCGACATGACCTATATAGACTCAGTATTTGGAAAGCTTGCCCAGGAGCGGTATGACCTGGATATCTTCATCGAAACCAAGAGCAATCTGTCCAAGCGTCAGATACACACACTGGCGCAGGGCGGGGTGAAAGTGATGCAACCGGGGATCGAAAGCCTCAGCGCCTCGACGCTTCGAGAAATGGATAAAGGGGTCAGCCCCTTGCAAAATCTCGCCTGTCTTAAGTGGAGCAGCTACTACAATGTGCACATTTCCTGGAATATCCTGCTTGGATTCCCCGGCGAAACGGCGGACGACTATCAACGGCAAATCAACCTCATTCCGTCGCTCGTACACCTCCCTCCTCCGGAAAGCGTCGGACGGCTTTGGCTGGAGCGGTTCAGCCCCTATTTCACCAACCCTGATCGGTATGGAATCAAAATCACCGGTCCTGGCGTGGCCTATGATTATGTCTATGATCCATCCCGCATGAATCTGTCCAAGGTTGCCTATGATTTTGAATACGAGGTAGAACAGCATGTGGATCCCTTGCTGGTCCGAGAACTGACGGATCTTACCGATGCCTGGAAGCGGCGATACAATTCAGCTGAAAAACCATTCCTTTACTATGTAAAAGGCATGGGATTTGTCACAGTCTATGATGGACGCAAGGAAGGCGAACCTATCCGGAAGCGCTACGAGGGCCCTGCGGCTCGCATCATAGAATTTTGCAACGAGGCCCCCAAAACATTTGAATTGATTCGGCAGGAAATTGTTAACCACCCCGCACTCGCCTCGATCCCGATTGAAAGCATCCAGCAGGCACTGGCCGAGCTTCTTATCGACCATATCCTCTATGAAGAGAAGGGGAAATACTTCACGCTGGCTCTTCCGGCAAATCCGTACTATTAAGGGCGTGCCATTTTCAGATTTGCCAGGAGATCTGTCGATACGACAGAATGCCAGAGCCGCACCTTGACGATAGGGATGGGCTTGGGTAGAGTGGATCCGTAAAGTAAGCTGCGGCTTAGCTTTTTTGGTGAGTTCAATGACGACACCGCCTCGTGCGCCAATGCCCTTCGCTGCCCAGGCGGTTCCATTTGACGAATTTCTGGCATCGGGAAAGATCCCCGATGGCTATATTACAAGCGACTATGTCGGTGAGCAATTTGTCGAACGACTGGTCCACTATGTGTTGAGTGTGCCCTCGGGGAGCTATACCATGGCTCAGTTGAGCCATCTGCTGGAACAGCTTGACCCTCGTCATCAAGTATTCTTTTTCAAGCGCCTGAAAGAAACAAGCCCCGACAGCCTTAAGGAATTTGCGCCGCTCTACTACGGATTTATGAACGAGTTCCACTCACTGTTATTTACCTAACCACCAAAATACAAAATAGAAAAACCTCTTGTAGCCCCCCCGGCGTCATGTATAATGATGCACATGTGTGTATTACAGGAGACTGTTGAATGAATCCAACTTTACAACGGGCAGTGACAAGTTTTTACAATCTGGTGTATGAGGCGCAGGCCTTCGCCACGTCCATGTCCCGGCTTGATGCGGCCGAGCAGGAACACTATTCGGGCAGGATCGAAGGGCTGAACTGGGTGCTGGACCGGTGCCAGGAACTCGAAGACATGGATACCAATCTGACGCCTTCTTCTCTGCAGCGAGTGCTCGGAGACGTCAAGTCCGATCTCGATCACGAACTCTCGGTCCAGCGGCGCGAAAAAGGCCGTCGGGCGGATGGCAGGGAAGAGGCCCTTAACTTTGTGTCGGATTATCTGGGCAGCCTCATCTCGGTTGCAGAGATCGAATCGGCAAAAAGTTCAGTCAGTACAGACACGCCGGCGTAGTTGCCATCCCGTCAGGTCTTTGTCCTCCCTGTTGTACTGTCCGGCAGGCCGCGATCCATATGGGTCAGAGAGACATCCCCCAAAAATCCCACATGGTCCGCGAGTGGATTATCTTTGCCCTTTGCCTGGGTCTGGGCGGGCATATTGCACTTGCCGTTGTGCTGCATGCGCCGGAACATTGGCCCTGGAGCCATGCCGGGCTGTACGGTCTGGTGCTCGGCGTCGTAGTCTATGTTGTCGTTCAGCTTGTCCGAACATGCTGGTGGGTTATCCGGGGCCGATCCAAGGCAGAATCTCTCAGCAGCTGAAGGCCTGCGTTACAATTTGAAAGATACATGGAAAGAAGGAAAATAACAGGCAGCCATGCCTCCCTTTACTCGAAAGCCGGGACTGCCTCCTGATCCGTTTGCGCCTCGTCTGCGTCCCAAGCCGACACCGAGCGGGCCGGCTCCGAGGGATCAATATGGCGCGTTCCAGGCCTCGCTCCTGTATTGTCCTCGATGTAAGCAAGCCACGCCGACGCGGGAACGGTTGCTCCTGGTGCTTCCGGCCGGGAATCTCTACGAATATCTCTGCGCTCAGTGCGGGACATCGACGGGATCCAAAACAAATCTGGACCAATCAGAAGGTAAACTGCTTTCTCCCTGAAAGACAGCGAGGTGTGCTTCAAATCGACGCTGGGAGAAGGACGGTGGAAAAAAGGGGAGGCTAGGCCAGCCCTTCGACAGGAATGCCTTCCTCAATCAACATGACAGGAATATCTTCACGGATCGGGTATAGAATCTTCTTATCGGCTCTCAAGAGCCCGCCATCCAGCAGATCCTTGACCGGCTGCCCCGCCTTGTTTTTCAGCGTGCCCTGTTGAACCCGCGCGTTCAAGGTTCCAATCAGCGAATCGCCGGCCATGGCGACGTCCTGCTTTGTTTCAGGGCAGCACAGGATTGCCAGGAGTTCTCTGTCGATATTGGCTTTCGGCATACGCGCCTCACTAGGGACCCTGCGACCATCTTGTCTGTGGCCGCTAGAATAATTGAATCGCCTATGAAGATCAAGCCCGCGAAGAGGTCTGGCTGCTTGCGCACTGTGCGCTGCCACTGGGAATTTGCTAGACTGCAAAATACGGAGCGCTCCTGTTCATGCGAATGGAATGGCTCACAATCCAACGTCAGTTTGTGACCGGTCTCTTCATTTTGGTGCCGGCGTGGGGCACCGTGCTCATTCTCCGCACGCTCTTTTCCACACTTGATCAGCTCCTAGGCAAGGTATTCGGGGAGGCCGTGACCACCGATATCCCCGGCATCGGCCTCCTATCCCTCGTCACGCTTATCGTGCTGGCCGGAATCCTGGCGACCCACCTGCGGCTTGAGCAGCGTCTGTTGCAGGAGGCGGAAGAGTGGCTCCAGCGTGTGCCTGTGGTCCGAAGCGTGTATCTGACGATCAAAAGCATGACGGATCTGTTTCAATTTCGCTCACGGTTCAACCGCAGCACCGTGGTCGTGTTTCCCTTCCCCCGCGATGGGCTCTGGGCGCTGGGATTTGTCATGGGAATGGCCCCTCGGGCGATCCAAATCGCACCGGCGACGCCGCTCATGATGGTGTTTGTGCCGACCGCGATTCATCCCTTTACCGGTTACTTGGCGTTTATTCCGGAAGGCAGCATCGTGGCGATCAATCTTCCGCCTGAAGAAGCGATGAAGGTGGAGTTTTCCGCAGGTCTGTACCGGCCTGCGCCGGGCTGGCTGTCCAAGGCTGGCGCGATCAGACCGACATCGAGGGAGAATGAGCCGGAAGCCCGTACAGAATAATCTCATCATTCGTCCGGCTGTACCGAAGGACGTCGAGACGCTCGTCCGGTTCAGCGCAGCCATGGCGTTGGAAACGGAGGGGCGGCGCTTGGATGAAACACGGCTGCGTCAGGGAACGCAGGCGGTCCTGGACTCGCCCGCGCGGGGTTTTTATACCGTGGCGGAACTGGCGGACCGCTCGCCCCGGCTCGTGGTCGGCCAGCTCCTGATCACGTTCGAGTGGAGCGACTGGCGAAATGCCGTGTTCTGGTGGATTCAAAGCGTCTATGTGGATGAAGCCTGGAGGCGGCAGGGCGTCTACCGAAAGATGCACGAATCGGTTCTCGCGCAAGCCAGACGGCAGGGCGATGTGTGCGGTATCCGGCTCTACGTCGAAGGGGCGAACGCCGTCGCCAAGGCGGTCTATAAAAAAGTTGGGCTGGGCACCTCGTCCTATCATGTGTTCGAGAAAGACTTTGTGTTACCCGTGAAGCCGTCCCGCGCACACAGGAAGAGCTAGCCACGGTGCCGGGAACGAAGGAGGGGAGTGCATGAGAGCCCACAGTAATATACTGACATTAATCGTCTGCCTCAGTCTCCTCAGCGGGTGTGCATTTTTCAGAGGTCAATTTGGAGGAGATTTTGATCTTCAGGATGTTGAGGCAATCAAAAAGGGAACCACGACGCGAGCCGACGTGGCAGCTCGTTTCGGAGCGCCCGACGAGATCGTCCACGCCGGCGACCACGACATTTTTCATTACCGGCGATACGACAGCAAAATGGGTTACCTCGTGATCATTTCCCGATTCAATATCAAGGGAGACCATTTGTACGTGTTCTTCAACCATGACGGAGTGGTGGATGAAGTGGTCTACGGCAAACGAACGGATCGGCTGGAGTTCCAAGTCTGGCCATTTGGCGACTGATCGTCCCATGCGACAGGGCAAGATGGTCGCGGGCCTGTGCCTTCTCGCGGCTGCACTGACTCTGGTGTCCTGCCAGTGGCGAAGGGTGACGGTCAACGATCCGATCAGTCCCGACGAGGTCTCCTTCATTCAGGAAGGGCAAACCACGTTCACTGAAGTGGTGGCGAAGCTGGGTCCACCGGATGAAATCACCGCCAAAGGAACAATCCTGGTTGCCCGGTACCGGTTTCGCGACGGCAAGTATTTCAAGATCGACTTTGGGCGGTTGCTCACCTTTTGGTCTCCGGTGACGCCCGAGATGAGCCTGGCTCGTGGCCAGTTGGAAACCGATGTCTTTCAGATCGTCCTGGACTCCACGGGCGTCGTCCGGGAGCATGCCTTTGCTTTTCAGTCGCCGTCGACGCGCTTCAATCCCTGGCCCTTCTAGCGTTACCGGTACCGTGCACGTGCATTGCCGTGCATTCGGCATCCAGCTATAATCACACACATGGGCACGCCGCCTGCGAATCCCAAGAAACATGCAAACGCTCTGCTGCGCTCTCCTTCCTACCGCCGCGCCGACCAGGATATCGAATTTTTGAACCGGGATGAACTGCGGCCTGTGCGCCTGCAGCTCGAATTGCTCAAGCCGGAACTCATTCAGCAGGAAGAAGGCATTCGATCGACGATCGTCGTGTTCGGCAGCGCCCGATTAGCCGAGCCGGCTGAAGCAACGGCGCGGCTCAAAAAGGCGGAGGCCGCCCTGGCTCAAAAGCCGAAGGATCGCGAGTTGCAGCGGGCCGTCGAGGTGGCGCGCCGCCAGTTGAAGCTGGCGCCGTTCTATGATGAAGCACGGGAATTCGGCCGGCTGGTCTCTTCAACCTGCCAAATCGACGGGCGATGCGATTTTGTCGTCGTCACGGGAGGCGGGCCCGGGATCATGGAGGCGGCCAATCGCGGCGCCGCCGATGCCGGGGCCAAGTCCGTGGGGTTGAACATCACCCTGCCCCATGAACAGACGCCCAATCCCTACATCACGCCGTCGCTCTGTTTTCAGTTCAAATACTTCGCCATCCGGAAGATGCATTTTCTCCTGAGAGCCAAAGCGCTGGTTGCGTTTCCGGGCGGATTCGGCACCCTCGACGAGCTCTTTGAAACGCTCACGCTCCTCCAAACCGGAAAGGTCACCGGTTTGACGATCGTCCTGATGGGAAAGACGTTCTGGCAAAAAGTGATCAACTGGCCGGCACTGGTCGAAGCCGGCCTCATCAGCAGTGAGGATTTGCGCCTCTTTCACTATGCGGAAACGGCGCAGGAAGCCTGGGATCTCATCTCAAAGAATCACGGGGTCGCCCCTCGAAAATGAGAATCGCCTTCCACGGCGCGGCCCGATCGGTCACCGGCAGCCGGCATCTGCTCCAAACCAGCAGCGCGCAGCTGCTCTTGGATTGCGGCATGTTCCAGGGCGCGCGGCAGGAGAGCGATCGGCGCAACCAGGATCTCGGCTTTGATCCCAAAGCCGTCAATGCCGTTCTGCTCTCTCATGCCCACATCGATCATAGCGGCGCGCTGCCGGTTCTCGCGAAGCGCCGCTTCTCGGGAAAAATCCATCTGACTCGCGGGACGGCCGATCTGACCCAGGTGCTGCTGGAGGACTCGGCGCGGATCCAGGAGAACGATTGTAAATATGTGAACAAGGAGGAGCGGCGTCGGGGGAGGCAGTGCCGGGCGCCCTATTATGACGCGGATGACGTGAAGAGTATTGCGCAGCGATTTGTCGGCGCCCGGTATGGTGATGCCGTCACGGTCCATCCGCGCATCAAAGCCTCGTTCCACGACGCCGGCCATATTCTCGGGTCGGCTGCCGTTCGTGTAGCCGTCTCCGAGCGCGGCGGGACGAAGACGATCCTGTTCACGGGAGATCTGGGACGGAAGGAAATGCCGATTCTCCGCGATCCCGCCAGCCCTCCTCCGTGCGATGTGCTGATCATCGAATCCACCTACGGCGACCGGCTGCACGAAAAAGAGAGCGCGGCGCAGAAGGATAAAATGGTGGAACTGGTGGCGCACGCCAAGGCGCACAGGAGCAAGATCATCGTGCCGGCCTTTGCCGTCGGGCGGACCCAGGATGTCGTCATCCGGATCAAGGAACTGGTCCGGGAAGGCCGGATCGAGCCCCTTCCGATTTTCATTGATTCGCCCCTGGCCGCCAGGGCGACGGAAATCTTCCGCAAGCATCCGGAGTGCTACGACGAGGAGACCCTGCGGACCCTCACGTCGGAGGGCGATCTGTTCAACGCGAAGTACATCCGATATGTCTCGTCGGTGGATGACAGCAAGCGCCTGAATGCAATGAAGGGCCCCTGCCTGATCATCGCCTCTTCCGGCATGTGCGAAGGCGGCCGCATCCTGCACCATTTAAAACATGCGATTCAGGATGCGGCCAACGTGATCGTGATCGTCGGATTTCAAGCGGAGCATACGCTGGGCCGCAAGCTGGTGGAAGGATGGGATATCGTGCCGATTTTCGGCATTCCCACGCCGAGGCGCGCGCAGGTCGTGCGGTTCAACGGCCTCTCGGCCCACGCCGACCGCAACGATCTGCTGGCCTATGTCCGGGCGATCAATCCGCTTCCGGGCAAGGTCTTTGTCGTCCATGGCGAGGAAAAGCAGGCGCTGTCGCTGGCGGCCGCCATGCAGGCCGAGCATTCGGGCCTGCAGGTCGTCGTTCCGTATCCAGGGGCGGTCCATGAAGTCTGAGCGGTTTCAGCGGATAGGTGCGGCGGGCCTGCTCCTGTCGGCCGTGTTCACTGTGGGCATCGAACGCGGCTTCACGGCGGAATCATCGGAAGTCCGACAGCGCGCACGGGAGCTGGGCATTGTCCTCGGCCGCTATCAGCCTGGTCCGCTCAACGCCATTACCGATGTGGGAGGCGTGAAAGTCGGGCAGGTTACCTTGAATCGTGGAGAGGGCGCTCTGAAGCCAGGACAGGGGCCTGTCCGCACCGGGGTGACCGTCATCGTGCCGCGGGACGACGTCTGGCGCAGGAAAGTGCCGGCCGGATCATTCGTGCTCAACGGCACCGGCGAGATGACCGGCCTCGCCTGGGTCGCGGAATCCGGATTTCTCGAATATCCGATTGCGCTGACGAACACCTTGAACGTTCCTCGGGTCGCCAACGGCGTGATGAGCTGGATGATCAAGCGCTATCCGGAAATCGGCATCACGGATGATACGCTCACACCGGTCGTGGCTGAATGTGACGACAGCCGCCTGAACGATAGCCAGGGGCGACATGTGTCGGAACAGGACGTGATGGCGGCGCTGGATGGCGCGTCGAACGGGCCCGTGGCCGAGGGGGCCGTGGGAGCCGGAACCGGTATGGTCTCGTACGGCTTCAAGGGCGGCATCGGAACGTCGTCGCGCAAGCTATCCGGGGAGGAAGGCGGCTATACCATCGGTGTGCTCGTCAATGCCAATCACGGGCGGCGCGACGAGCTGGTGGTCGCCGGCGTGCCCGTGGGGCGGCTCTATAAAGGAGACGAGCGGGCATCGCTCGGCGCCGAGGGCTCGATCATCGTGATCATCGCCACGGATGCGCCGCTGGACAGCCGCCAGCTCGGCCGGCTGGCCAAGCGGGCGGCGCTGGGGCTGGCGCGGACCGGCTCCACGGCCCGGCATGGAAGCGGAGATTTCATGCTGGCCTTTTCGATCGGGAACACGATTCCCCATTACCCCAAGGACCGGACCTTCACGATGACGCATCTGTCCGATGCGCATATTAATCCGCTGTTGAGCGCGACCGTCGAGGCCACGGAAGAAGCCATCTTGAACGCCTTGACGATGGCGCGCACCACCGTGGGCCGGGACGGCCATCGGGTTGAAGCCATCTCGTTGACAACGCTGCGCGCACTGCTGCCGGCCACCCGATAGGCGTCTTGCATTTCCCGACGCAGCCTGTCTATGCTTGACCCAGGCTGTCAAGGTAGCCAACCGACAACAAGAGGTTATGCATCATGGCTGAGTACCAGATGGGCGGGGGGTTGAAACTTCTCACTGCGCTGGACAAGACACAGGCGTTCTCGGAATTTTTAAAGAACCGCCTGGCGAGGGCGCTTGAGGCGGAGGATCCCACCGAATTGCATTACCTCCTGGCCCAGCTCGACGATTATCATTCCTACATGTGGCGGTATCACAAAAAATTGCAAGCCGAACGGGGCGACCGGGCCAATCTGCCGGGCTGACGGAACGACGCTGCGGACCGACGCATCCCGGGTGAGCTGATGCCGAGCAAAGTCCAGACCACGTTGAAGTTTGCGGCGGCGGTCTCGCGGGAGCGGGACTCGCGCGCAGCCGGTGCGGCCGTCGCGCACGCAATCCGGCGCGATCTTGAGGGCAAGCAGGCGGATCTGGCCTGCTTGTTCTTTTCATCGCAGTATGCCGAGTCGGCGGAGGAATTGGTCGAGGCCGTGCGGCAGGAACTGGCGCCCCGCCTGTTGATCGGTTGTTCCGGCGAGGGCGTCATCGGCGCAGGTGAAGAAATCGAGAGCGCCCCCGCCGTCGTTCTGTGGGCGGCGCGCCTTCCCGGTGTCACGATGAAGCCGTTCCGTTTGTCCGCCGACCGGGATGACTATGGGGTCTCGATGACCGGTTGGCCCTGGAATCTCGATGAGTCGCCAGAGCGCCTGTCCTTTCTCCTGCTGGCCGATCCATTTTCCACCCCCATGGACGAGGTCTTTACGCTCATTGCGGATCGATGCCACGGCGCGCCGGCGATCGGCGGACTGGCCGGCGGCGGGCGGGACCAGGGCGACAACCGCATGGTGTTGGACAAGGACGTCTACGACGGAGGCTTGGTCGGCGTGGCGCTCTCCGGTCCGCTGGCCATCCGGACAGTCGTTTCGCAAGGATGCCGGCCGATCGGAGAGCGGTACATGGTGACCAGGGCGGAGCACAACGTCATCCACGAGTTGAGCGGCACCCCGGCGCTGGAACGGCTCAAGGCCCTGTTCGGATCGCTTCGTGACGAGGAACAGCGCCTGGCGCAGCGCGCGCTGCACATCGGAGTCGTGATGGACGAGCAGCGCAATCGGTTCGAGCGGGGCGACTTCCTCGTGCGGAACCTGATCGGCGCCGATCAGCAGACGGGCAGCGTCGCCATCGGCGATGTGGTGAAGGAAGGGCAGACGGTCCAGTTCCATTTGCGGGATGCCCAATCCGCGACGGAGGACCTTCATCTCATGCTGGCGGCCGACCGGGCTCGGCATCCCCAGCCGCCGCTGGGCGCGCTGATGTTCAGTTGCTGCGGGCGCGGCCGCGGCCTGTTCGGAAGGCCCCATCACGATGTGTCCGTGCTGAAAGAGCGGGCCGGCGATGTGCCGACCGCCGGATTCTTCGCCCAGGGGGAAATCGGTCCGGTCGGTGGCGCCAACTTCCTGCACGGCTATACCGCCAGCGTCGCGTTGTTCTCGGAACCGGATGCCTGACCTTCGCGCGCGATGGTGAGTCGATGCAACGCACACCGCTTTACCAGGTCCACGTGTCCGCGCATGCCAAGCTGGTGGATTTCGCCGGCTGGGAGATGCCGATCCAATATTCCGGCGTCGTGGACGAGTATCAGACCGTCAGGACAGCCGCAGGGCTTTTCGACGTCAGCCACATGGGCCGGCTGACGGTCGAAGGCAGTGATGCCGTCAAGTTTCTTCAACAGGTCACGACTACGAATCCCGATCCGCTGGCGGTCGGAGCAGCGCAGTACTCGATGGTCTGCAATCCGTCCGGCGGAATCAAGGACGATATCTTCATCTATCGGCTGGCTCCGACCCGCTTTCTCGTCTGCGTCAATGCGTCCAATCGGGAAAAGATTTTCTCCTGGTTTTGCGCCAAGGCTCCGCAGGGCGACGTGCGTCTCGAGGACGAGAGCGGCTATCTCGCGCAGATCGCCCTTCAAGGCCCGCAATCCCCGCAGATTTTACGAGCCCTCTGCCCTGATGCCGCCGATCGGCTCAAGCCGCGCCAGTGCCTGGAAACGTCCATCCTGGGCGCGCAGGGTATCGTATCCAGAACCGGCTATACCGGCGAGGTCGGCTATGAACTCTATCTGCCTGCTGCATCGGCCGCGGCAGCGTGGCAGGCGTTGATGAAGACCGGCGAAAAGGCCGGGATCAAGCCGTGCGGTTTGGGCGCCCGCGATCTCCTGCGTTTGGAAGTGGGCTATCTGCTCTATGGCAATGATATGGATGAGCAGACCACGCCGCTGGAAGCCGGCGCCGCATTCGCCGTGGATTTCAGCAAGGGCGAGTTTATCGGCCGGTCAATCTTGCTCGAGCAAAAGGAAAAGGGGCCGGCAAAACGGCTCGTCGGGTTTGAATTGATCGAGAAGGGCGTGCCCCGCCACGGCATGAAGGTGCTGTCAAATGGCAAGGACATCGGCGTGGTCACCAGCGGGAATCTCTCTCCGCGCCTGCAGAAGGGGATCGGCCTTGCATCCGTGCCGACGGCGTTCAGCGAACCGGGTGCCAGGTTCCAGATCGATATCCGCGGCCGCCTGCAGGACGCCGCCTGCGTCAAGCTCCCATTTTACAAACGGAAGTAGGCGCGATGGTCAAAACCATTTTCAAAGGCAAGGTCGTCACGCTCAATCTGGAAACGGTGACCCTGCCGAACGGCGCGACCGTCGAGCTCGAAGTCGTCCGGCATCCTGGGGCGGCGGCCATTGTTCCGATGAAAGATGAGCAGACGGTGATCCTGATCCGGCAGTTCCGGCTGGCCGCGGGCGGATTTATTTACGAAATTCCAGCCGGAAAATTATTTCCCGGCGAAGATCCGCAACTCTGCGCGGAGCGTGAATTGGAAGAGGAAATCGGCTACCGCGCGGGCAGGATCGAACGATTGGAAACATTTTTGACAGCGCCCGGCTTTACCGACGAGGTCATGCATTTGTTCAAGGCGAGTTATCTCACCAAAACCGCGCAGAAGCTCGATCACGACGAAGTCCTCGAAGTGGTCGAGGTGCCGCTGGAGAAGACCCTCGCCCATATTCGAGACGGGACCATCCGTGACGCTAAAACCATCGTCGGCCTGCAGTCCGTCTATCTCCGCCAGCGTTCCCGCTGATCAAGACGTTAAACGTTCAACGTTAATCGTGAATCGAAGAAACCGGGACTCGTACGTCTAACGGTTAACGAATAACGTTAAGAGAGTGATGCAAAACGGCCAGGAGATTTTTTGGGGCACCTGCGGAGGAGGGGCTTAGGCGGGGGAGGAAGCCCCACCTCACAGGAGGAGCGAAGATGGAGCGTCTGCACAGCGGCACAACACTGTGTATCCCTCGCCCGCCTAAGCTGTCTCGATAAGTCATCATAAGGCGTGAAATCGAAAAATGGTAGCCCGCCGCATCCTGTTGTTATTCAAAAGATATTCAGCCGAATTTGAATGGAGATGAATCAGCCGGCAAGTTTGCGGACGGCGTCCAGCGTCTTGTCCACTTCCTCGGGCGACGTGAGCAGACTCGGCGCGAGACGGGCGTGTTTGGTTGCATAGGGCGTGACGCTGGCGAGAATTTTTTTCTGACGAAGCGCCTGGGCGACCTGATCCGGAGTCGTTCCGTCCACGTCGAAGCACACAATGCCAGCCGACAGGTCGTCCGCCATCGGCGTGCGCAGTGTCACGTGCTTCATCGCTGCCAGACCTTCCTTGAGCTGGCGGTTCAACAGATGGATCCGCGCGGCGATCCGGTCCTTGCCGATCGCAAGGTGGAATTTGAACGCTTCGTCCAGCGCCCAGCGGTGTTCAAATGAATGGAACCCGCCCGGCGTCATGATCGCAGCCTTCGGAATTTCATGCGCCGGCACCTCCTTCATCCAGATTCGATAAGCGTCGTTGTTGAACGTGGGAATGGTCGCCTGCGCAAGCGGCCAGGCCTTGGGGTGGCCCCACACCAGCCCCGTCCCGCGGGGACCGAACATCCACTTGTGGCAGCCGGCCGTGAAGAAATCGCAGCCCAGATCCGCCACGGTGACGTCTTCCGCGCCGAACCCGTGCACGCCGTCCACGCAGAAGATCACGCGGTCCTTCTCGTTGCGCTTGACGTTGATCGCGGCCAGCGCGTCTGCCATGGCGCGAATCGGCAGCTTGAGCCCTGTGCTCGAATGGACCCAGGTGACCGCCACGTAGCGCGTCTGGGGACGCACGGCCTTGACCAGCGAGTCGACGATTTCATTGCGCGACACGGCCGCCAGATTTTTGTAGAGCGGAATCTGCCGGAACGAGGCATGCGTCCGTTCGGCGCGATGCCGCAGAGCGGTTTCCGTCGAATAATGGTCGTGGGTCGTGGAGAGAATTTCCTGCCCCGGCCAGAGCGTGAGGCCGCCGTAGAGCAGGCCCAGGCCCATCGTCGTGCTGTCCGTTAGCGCGATGTCGGTCGGTTGCGCGCCCAGGTACTCCGCGGCGGCGCGCAGGACCTCCGCTTCGGCCCGCTCCTCGTTCTCAAACCAGTAGGTTGCCGGATCCTCGTCCAATCCGCGCCGGTGCCGCTCGATCGCCTCGCGGACCGGGGCCGGATGGGAAGCGAGCAGAAAGCCGGTCATATGGATCCAGTCGCGTTTGAGCAGAAACTGATCGCGCACCGCCTCCCAGGTATCCAGCTTGGGCGGCGGCGGCGCAGTCGTTTGAGCCGTGGCGTTGGGAAGAGGGAGGGTGCCGGACAGCAGACCGGCGCTCAAGGCCAGGCCGGTACGAACGAGGAACTGTCTGCGGTCCAGCGCGTCCATGATTTCACTCTACTGCGCAGGGGGAAACAGCGCAAGGCCGTCTGGAGGGGTCCGTCTCCGTCGAGGTCCGACCTTTAGTCAAGCGTCCGACGGAGCGATTTCAGCCGTCCATACTTCTTTTTATGCTCGACGCGTCTTTGCTGCGAGCCCTTGGTCGGCTTCGTGGCTTTTCGCTTCTTGCGCGGGGCGGCGGCGCGTTGAATGAGTTCACGGAGCCGCGCGAGGGCATCCTCACGGTTCTGCTCCTGGCTCCGATGCTGCTGGGCCTTGATGGTAATCACGCCTTCCTGCGAAATGCGGTGATCCTTCAGCAGCCGCAACTGTTCCTTGTGGAACTCGGGCAGCGAGGAGGCGGCGATGTCGAAACGCAGATGAACGGCCGTCGAGACTTTGTTGACGTGCTGGCCGCCCGCGCCCTGCGAACGCACCGCATGGATGTCGATCTCGGAATCCGGAATGGCGACATGGTGCGAGATGTGCAGCATGCAGCGTCTCAGGGATTTTTCGCGCAGCGGAAACCGGTTCCGTGATTGCGCATGGCAGGGCGGGACCCGTCGCGCACGGCGCTGCGCAGCAGGCCCCGGTGGTTCAGCCAGGAGCCGCCGCGATGGATTTTGAACTCTCCATCGCCCGGTCCCTTGGGATTGCGCTCCTCCGAGTTCTCGTAGGCCTTCGGGTCATACCAATCGGCCGTCCATTCCCAGACATTCCCTGCCATGTGCATGAGACCGGTCGGCGTCGCGCCTTTTTCCAGCTCGGTGACGGGGACGGTCAGTATGCCCTGCACACCCTTGGCGGCGACGACTGCGGAACCGTTTTCGCTGCCCCACCAAGCCCTGGCTTCTTCCGGCGAGCCGAAATCGGTGCCGGACCAGTAGGAGACGCCGTTCGCACGCATCCGATCGAGCTGGTTGCCCCAGGGATACTCGCGGCCATCAATCCCACGCGCCGACTTTTCCCATTCCGCTTCCGTCGGGAGGCGCTTGCCGGCCCATGCGCAGTAGGCGGCCGCATCGTGCCAATCCACATTCACAACGGGATGGTCGAGCAGCTTCCGGGCGATCTCGGTGTCCTTCCAAAGATTGTAAGACGGATCGCAGCAGTGTTCCGGCACGCGATGATTCGTCGCCTGCAGGAAGGCCTGGTAGTGCCGATTCGTGACCTCGTAGCGGTCCATATAAAAGGCAGAGAGCGTAATCGTCCGCTGCGGGCGCTCATCCGGATCGCCCTGGCCCTCCGCGCTGCCACGGAGGAACGGCCCCTCCACAATCAGTATCATCGGCGCGCCATCCTGGCCGGCGAACTCGGCGGCCTGGACGGGCGAGAGCAGATAGATAAGCAGAAGCATGAGGCCAAGCATGACGGGTTGGAATTATAGGGCGAAGGCTGGAGGGCTGGCAATCAGTGGTCGCAGCCAAGGGCGCCGGCATTTTTCTAATTCGGTTCCTTGAACAGCTAGAATCGATCTGTTAGAACGACGGTTGAATGGAATCATCCCACAGGCCCTTCCTCGCGGGGACCGCTTCTTTGTGAGAAACCGATTCTTCAGGGCGTGGATGCTCTCCGCAATCGCGGGCGTCGCGATCGCTTTCCTCTGGACGGCACCAGCCTTCTCAGCCGGCGAGGCGAGGCCTGCCGCTCCGGTCCTCGCGTTTGACCTCTCTTCCATCAGCGAGAACGGGCTGCTCGACCCTGAGAAGGTCTTCGAGTTCTCCGTCCGCCTGAAGGGATTGAAGTCGCGGCGGGAAGGTGAGCTGGTGGCCATCTTCGAAAGCCTTGCGTATCCGCACCGGCTCGTGACCTTCACGCCCGATGAGGCATCGGAAGACCTGATCGCTTCCACCAGATTTGGACCGAGACCCACCTCGGCGGCAGCCGACGGCCAGCCCATCCGGTTGGAAATCGTCGTGGCCCGCCTGAAGGGCCTGCGTCTGGAGACAGTGTTTTCCCACTTGGTCTACCTCACCACGGTTCCGGCGCCATCTGCGCCATCCGAAGCGGCAGCCGCATCGTCTCCCGGCACGGCCCTGCTGAAAGCGTTGCTGGAGCAGGCCCCCGAAACCGATCGGGATGGCCAACCGGTGCAGCCACTGCTGCTGCCCGAAGACATTCGTGAGGAACATTTGGGAGAAGCCCCGCCGACCGTGTCAGGCCCTGTCTACTGGAAGCAAATTGGCGAAACGGTGACGCGACGCTGGCAGCAGGAATTGTCTCGGCTCGGAAAGAAACGGGTCCTGCGGGACCTCCGTGTCAAGTTTCAACTCTATCCGGGAGGCTTCGCGCAACTCCTTCAGATCGAACGCAGCTCAGGTGATCCATTCGCAGACGAAGTCGCCCTGCGCAGCGTCCTCAGCCTGCACCCCTTCCCGCCCTTCCCCTCCGACGTCCGCGAACCATTGATGGATGTCCACGTCGATCTCCCCGGCACCAAACGCTAGCGGAAAAATCCCGTGCTTGATTATCTTCAGCTAGTCGACTGTGAATGCTACTTCTCGAGGTACCCCGTTCACATGGATTTTGTATTTACCGCTCTTAATGAGCGCGAATTTGTGCCGAAGAGTCAAATATCTATATCCCGATAACTCTTCAGGGAAAGTCGGTTCTTCGACACCGCTTGCAGGACCTGTCGGCCCAGGAAACTCATTATCTTCGGTTGTGATTTTCCACTCCGAAGTAGAGACGGGCACATTATGGGTCGCGTTGAATTCCACAGGATGCTTTTGTGCTTGCAGCGATACTGCCTGAAGTTCTTGATTTAGCGCTTCCTCGATCGCTGTCATACAAATGAGAAAGTGAACTTGGTATCGTTCGGCCAAAGCTCTCGTTTCAATTCCAAACATACCTTTCACGGTGATACCTATTTCGATGGGAAGCCTCTCGTCGCCGATTGCCTGTAGATACATGGTGGAAGCAAGAAGGTTGTAGTCAGCATGAGTAATCAATTGATTCCGCAGACTCAAAAGGTGTAAGTGGAGGTCACGGTCAAAGCGAGCAGCCTTCTTCAGAGCGGAGACTGGATATACCACTTTCCCATCTTTTGTCAGAGCGGACATGAATGGCCGCGCGTAGGCCACGACGCTCGCCGAGTGCAAGCCTGCCATAGTAATAATGTCATTTGTAGCCCAGCAGCCAAACATCTTGGACATATACTCATGCGCCATTCGAATCGAGAGTAGGGCTCTGAGGTGATCGACGCAACGCCGCCGTGCATGCTCGAACCATACTGCGGTTCCTTCTTTAGGTTTCTTCAAGTTCTTTCCTCCTTGTGTGTTTGATAACTCTTAGAATAGCGAGAGTAGGATTGAAATAAAAGGAGGCCAGTACAATTACGGTGAGCGAAGCGCGAAAGGGGATAGGTCCATCAGCGGCCTATCCCCTTTCCAGTTTTATTATTTCGGACCGGCTGTCGGGCGGTTTGGTTCAGCCCCAACTGCGCGCATCGAGGGAGCACATTCCAATCGTGCGCGTTCTGCGAGCACGGAAGGCAGACCGCCACGGCCGCCTCCTTAAGGCTGGGACTTATAGCTCTCGATCGGCAGGCAGGTGCAAACGAGGTGGCGGTCGCCATATGCGTTGTCAATCCGCGCGACAGAGGGCCAGAACTTGTAGTTACGCGTCCACGCCGCCGGAAACGCCGCCTGCTCGCGTGTATAGGGATGCTTCCAGTCCGTGGCCGTCACCATCTCGGCCGTGTGTGGAGAATTTTTCAAGAGGTTGTCGTCTTTCGGCTGGCGTCCCTCCACGATGTCCTGGATCTCCGCGCGGATCTTGATCATCGCCTCGCAGAAACGGTCCAGCTCGGCCTTCGATTCGCTCTCCGTCGGTTCGATCATGAGCGTGCCCGGCACGGGGAACGATACAGTCGGCGCATGGAAGCCGTAATCCATCAGCCGCTTGGCCACGTCCATCGCCTCCACGCCGGCGCTCTCCTTGAACGGGCGCACGTCTGCGATGAACTCGTGCGCCACGAAGCCCTTCTTGCCCGTATAGAGCACCGGATAGTGCTTCTCCAGCCGTTTCGCCATGTAGTTGGCATTCAGAATCGCCACCTTCGTGGCCTTCGTGAGCCCGTCCGCCGCCATCAAGGCAATGTAGACCCAGGGAATGGCGAGGATGCTGGCGCTGCCGTAGGGCGCGGCCGACACAGGCCCGATGGCATCGGCTCCGCCGAGCTTCACAAGCGGATGGCCAGGCAGATAGGGAGCGAGATGTGCGGCCACGCAGATCGGTCCCATGCCGGGGCCGCCTCCTCCGTGCGGAATGCAAAACGTCTTGTGCAGGTTCAAATGGCACACATCCGCGCCGAAATCACCAGGACGGCAGAGTCCGACCTGCGCGTTCATATTGGCGCCGTCCATGTAGACCTGCCCGCCATGCGCGTGCACGATCTGGCAAATTTTCCTGATGCCTTCCTCGAAAACACCGTGCGTCGAGGGATAGGTCACCATCAAGGCCGAGAGGTTCTTGCGGTGCTCCTTCGCCTTGGCTTCCAGGTCGGAGAGATCCACGTTCCCCTTGTCGTCGCAGGCCACCGGCACGACAGTCATGCCGGCGATCACCGCGCTGGCCGGATTGGTCCCATGCGCCGACGCTGGGATCAAACAGACGTTGCGATGGCCCTCCTTGCGATGCCGGTGATAGGCCCGGATGACCATCAGGCCCGCGTACTCGCCCTGCGAGCCGGCGTTCGGCTGCAGCGACACGGCTGCGAAGCCCGTGATCTCCGCGAGCCAGTCTTCCAATTGCCGGACCAGATCGTGGTAGCCGAGCGTCTGCTCGCCCGGGGCGAACGGATGCATGCGGCCGAATCCCTTCCACGTGACCGGGATCATTTCCACCGAGCCGTTCAGCTTCATCGTGCAGGAGCCGAGCGGAATCATCGAATGGACCATGGAGAGGTCCTTGTCCTGCAGCCGCTGGATGTACCGCAGCATCTCGTGCTCGGAGTGGTAGCGGTTGAACACCTCGTGGGTCAGGTACTTGCTCGTCCGCGCAAAGTTCTTCGCATAGCCGAGCGTCACTTTCCCTGCCAGCTCTTGCACGGTGAACGACACCGTCTTGCTGCCGGCGAAGACTTCGAAGATGGTCTGGAGTTCCGCCGCCGTCGTCATTTCGTCGAGGGCCACGCCGATCGAATTGTCGTCGAAGCGGCGGAAGTTCAGGCGCCGCTCGTTCGCGCGGGCGAAGATCCGGTCCACGGCCTGGTGGGGCGCGCGGCCTATCGGCTTGATCCGCAGCGTATCGAAGCTCGGCACCGGCCCGACTTCATAGCCCAGTTTCCGCAGTCCCTCGGCCAGCACGACGGTCAGGCCATGCACGCGTTCGGCAATGCGCTTCAACCCGTCCGGCCCGTGGTAGATGGCATAGAGACTGGCCATGACCGCCAGCAGCACCTGGGCCGTGCAGATGTTGCTCGTGGCCTTGTCGCGCCGGATGTGTTGTTCGCGTGTCTGGAGCGCGAGCCGGTAGGCCGGCTTGCCCTGCGCGTCCTTCGAGGCGCCGACGATGCGGCCCGGCATCTGTCGGACAAAGTCCTGCTTGGCGGATAAAAATGCCGCGTGTGGTCCACCGAAGCCCATCGGAATGCCGAACCGTTGGGTGCTGCCCACGGCGATGTCTGCGCCGAATTCTCCGGGCGGCTTCAAGAGCGTGAGGGCCAGGAGATCGGTCGCCACGACCACCAGCGCGCCGGCTGCATGCGCCTGCTTGATGAGCGCCTCGTAATCACGGATCGCGCCGTCCGTCGCCGGATATTGCAGCAGGAGGCCGAAGAGATTCTGCTTGAAGTCCGCGCTGTCCGGGCGATCCACGTGCAGGCGGATGCCGAGCGGTTCCGCGCGCGTCCGGAGCACCGCGATCGTTTGCGGGTGGCAATCGGCGGCCACGAAAAAGTCGTGTTTCTCACGCCCTTCCGCGGTGTCGCGGCGGGAAATGTTCACGCACATGGCCATAGCTTCCGCGGCGGCGGTGGCTTCGTCCAGCAGAGACGCGTTCGACAGGGGCAGGCCGGTCAGGTCCGCCACCATGGTCTGAAAATTCAGCAGCGCTTCGAGCCGACCCTGGGCGATCTCGGCCTGGTAGGGCGTGTACTGCGTGTACCAGCCGGGATTTTCCAGGACATTGCGCTGGATGACCGCCGGCGTGATGCAATCGTGGTAGCCCATGCCGAGGAACGAACGGAACACCTGGTTCCGGTCGTGCATCGCCCGCAGCTCGGCCAGGACGTCGTGCTCGCCGCGGAGGGTGCCGAATGTGAGCGGCTGGCGCATGCGGATGTCCTCCGGCACGGTCGCGTCGATCAAGGCATCAAGCGACTTGAGCCCCAGCGTCGCCAGCATCTCCTGGATGTCGGCGTCGGTCGGGCCCAGATGGCGATGAAGGAAGGTGTCGGGTGGGTTCAGAAAAGACTGAGAACTCATGCATGCTCCCCGCAGCGGTTGTGGAGGCGTCCCACCCTCAATTTTGCACACCACGGCGCGTCCGCGCAAGGGTGTTTCTCGGCCCTTGCCTCGCTCGCCCCGCATGCGCCATGATGAAGGAAGCCATGATGCGGATTCTCTTCTCTGCGGCATGAAAATCCACGATCTGCTCATCGTCGGCGCCGGGCTGGCCGGCATGCGGGCGGCCCTGGCGGCACCGCCGTCGCTCGACGTGGCGCTCATCTCCAAAGTCCATCCGGTCCGAAGCCACTCGGTGGCCGCGCAGGGCGGCATCAACGCCGCGCTCGGCGCGAACGATTCCTGGGAAGCCCATGCCTTCGACACGGCAAAAGGCGGTCAGTACCTCGGCGATCAGGACGCGATCGAGGTCATGTGCCGGGAGGCGCCGGACGACATTCTGGACCTCGAGCGCATGGGCGTGATTTTCAGCCGGGACGAGCAGGGCCGCATCGCGCAGCGCCCCTTCGGCGGGGCCGGGTTCCCGCGCACCTGCTACGCCGCCGACCGCACCGGCCACGCGATCCTGCACGCCATGTACGAGCAGCTCATGAAGCGCGGCTGCCAGGTCTACGAAGAATGGTACGTGACGTCGCTGATCGTGGAAGACGGCGCCTGCCGCGGCGTCGTCGCCTGGGATCTCCTGCGCGGCGGCCTCCGCGCGATCGGCGCGAAAGCGGTCGTGCTGGCCACGGGCGGCAGCGGCCGCGCGTTTCTCACCAGCACGAACGCCGTGATCAACACCGGCGACGGCATGGCGCTGGCCTACCGGGCCGGCGCGCCGCTCGAAGACATGGAGTTCGTGCAGTTCCATCCCACGACACTCAAGGACACCGGCATTCTCATCACGGAAGGCGCGCGCGGCGAAGGCGGGTATCTCCTCAACACGCTGGGCGAACGGTTCATGAAGAAATACGCGCCGGAGCAGATGGAGCTGGCGACACGCTCGACCGTCTCGCTGGCGATCGGGCAGGAAATCCTGGAGGGGCGCGGAATAGACGGCTGCATTCTGCTCGACCTCCGGCATCTGGGCCGGCAGCGGATTCTCGAGCGACTGCCGCAGATTCGCCAGTTGTCGGTGGAGTTCGCCGGGGTGGATCCGATCGAGTCGCCCGTGCCGGTCCGGCCCGGCGCGCATTACCAGATGGGCGGAGTCAGGACGACGACCTGGGGCGAAACGGCGCTGCCCGGTCTCTACGCGGCCGGGGAGTGCGCCTGCGTGAGCGTGCACGGAGCCAACCGGCTGGGCGGGAACTCGCTGCTGGAGACGGTCGTCTTCGGCCGGCGGGCCGGCTGGCGGGCATCCGAGTATATCGCCACCGTCAAGCCGAGGGCCCTGTCGGATGCGGCGCTCCGGCGCGATGAGGCCCATCTCCAGCGATTGATGGACAATCACGGACCCGAACGGGCCTGGCAGGTGCGCGATGCCCTGGGAGCGGTCATGAGCACGAACCTGGGTATTTTCAGGACCAAGCAGTCCATGACCGAAGCCTTGCAGGAGATTCGCGCGCTGCGGCTCCGTTCGGAGGCCGTGCGTCTTCAGGACAAGGGGAAGATTTTCAACACCGATTTGATCCAGGCCTTTGAGTTGAGCTGTCTCGTCGAGATCGCGGAGACCATCGTGGCCGGCGCGCTGGCGCGGGAGGAAAGCCGGGGCGCGCACTACCGGTCGGATTTTCCCAGGCGGGACGACATGAACTGGCTCAGGCACACGCTGGCGACGAGGACGCCCGATGGTCCGCAGCTGTCCTCCGCGCCGGTGACGATCACCAGGTTTCAGCCGAAATAGCATGCGCATTCTGGTTGTCGAAGACGAAGCCAAGGTCGCCTCCTTTATCAGGCGGGCGCTGGAGGAGGAAAGCTATGCCGTGGACGTCTGCGCCGACGGCGCGCAGGGCCTGGAGATGGGCCGGGGCGGAGACTACGATCTCCTCATCCTCGACGTCATGCTGCCGAATCTGTCCGGGTATGATGTCCTCAAGGCATTGCGGGCAGGCAGGATCAGGACGCCGGTCCTTCTGCTCACGGCCCAGGCGCAGGTCGAGCATAGGGTGCGGGGGCTGGACGCGGGAGCGGACGACTACCTGACCAAACCCTTTGCGATCGAGGAACTGCTGGCCCGCGCGCGCGCGCTGCTGCGGCGGGGGGGCGGCGAGCCGGCGGGGGCGCTGCAGGTGGACGATCTCGTGCTCAATCCGGCCACGCGTGAAGTAACCCGGGGCGGACAGAAGATCGAGCTGACCACGAAGGAATACGCGCTGCTGGAGTATCTGATGCGGAATGCCGGCCGCGTACTGACCAGGCCCATGATCGCCGAGCACGTCTGGAGCCAGGATTTCGACACCTACACGAACGTCATCGATGTCTACATGAGCTACCTGCGGAACAAGATCGACAGGGGCCGGACCCGCAAGCTGATCCAGACGGTCCGCGGCAGCGGGTACGTGCTGAAGGCGGGCGCATGACGCTGCGCGTGCGCCTCACCCTCTGGTACGGCACGGCGCTCGCGCTCGTGCTGGCCGTCTTCGCGGGCGTGCTGTATGCCGAGATGGCGCGCGAACTCCGCGAGCAGGTGGACCAGTCGCTGGCGGATGCCGCGACGGCCGCCGTGCGGTCCGTCGAGCAGAGCCGCGCCAATCCCTTCTCGCAGTTCGACGATCTGGCCGCGCAGTTCCCGGAGCTCGCCGTGGTGGACAAATTTTTTCAGATCTTCAGCCCCGCCGGCGCCATCACGATTCAGTCGCCGCACATCAAGCGGCACGAGATCCCGCTCAGCCGCATGGCGCTGGAGGCGGCGCTCGCGGGCCGGACGATCTTTCAGTCCATCAAGTTTGCCGGGGAATCGCCGCTCCGCCTGATGACGGTGCCGATCGCGGCCGACGGCGCGCTGGTCAACATCGTGCAGGTGGGAACGTCCCTGCAGCCCGTGGAGGAGACCCTGCACCGGTTGCTGCTTGTGCTGGCGGTGCTGCTGCCGGTCGCCCTGGCTGTCTCGCTGGCCGCCGGCTGGTTTCTGGCCGGCCGGGCGCTCAAGCCGGTGGGCGGCATCACGCAGGCCGCCCGGCGCATCGCGGAGGGCGATCTGGGCCAGCGGCTCGCCATGCCGCGCACGGCCGACGAGATCGGTACGCTCGTCGGCACCTTCAACGACATGATCGCCAAGCTGGAGGCGTCGTTCCAGCAGGTCCGCCGCTTCAGCGCCGATGCCTCGCACGAACTCCGGACTCCGCTCACGGTGATGAAGGGCGAAACGGAGCTGGCGCTGCGCCGGTCCCGCCCGGCGGACGATTACAAATTGGTGCTCGAGAGCAATCTCGAGGAAATCGACCGCCTGACGCGGATCGTGGACGAATTGCTGTTTCTGTCCCGCGCCGATCTGGGCGAGGTCACCATGGCGTCCCTGCCGGTCAGGCTCGACGAGTTGCTGCAGGAAATACAGCAACAGGCGTCGGTGCTCGGGCAGGAGCGCGGCGTGCAGGTTCTGTGCGGTCCCGTGAAGCCCGCCACCGTCCTGGGCGACGAGTTGCGGCTGCGCGAACTGCTGCTCAATCTCGTGGACAATGCCGTGAAGTATTCGAAACCGGGCGGCACGGTCGAGCTCGATCTGGCAGCCGGCGACGGCCATGCCAGATTGTCCGTGTCCGACCAGGGCATCGGCATCCCGCAGGAGGCTCAGGCCCGCATCTTCGACCGGTTCTACCGTGCCGGTGAGGCCCGTGCCCACGCCAAGCAGGGGACGGGTCTGGGGCTGGCCATCTGCAAATGGATCGCGGAGTCCCATAAAGGCCGGATCGAGGTTCAGAGCCGCCTGAATGAAGGTTCGTGCTTTGCCGTAATCCTCCCGCTCGCCTAACAGGATCGTGAAACAGGCCTCCCGCCTCGTTCTCGTTCGCCCGTCTCCCTGCAGCCTTGCCGGACGGCATTTTTGACTATTCTGAAAATCAAAAATGAGAAGAATTTAATCTCTCTCTAATCCTCCTCTCATCCCCGGTTGATATCCTCCAGGTCAGAACAACCTGGAGGGATCCATGAGCTGGCTCACCAAACGGGTACAGACGACGCGTCTTCGCGGAAAGAACAAGAAGACGCAAACGAAGGGAATTCTCCGGCGGTTGCCCGCAAATGCCGGTGGACACGGTACGCCACGGTTCCTGTCCGGCGCGATCAACGTGAAAACAGAGCTGGAGGCGCAGATTCAATATCAGAAAGAACAAGGAGGACGTCTATGAATACGCAACTCACGCGTGCATTGTGGCTGATCGGCGGCATTGCGCTGATCGGGCTGACGACGATTTGGGGCGGGACGATGCCGCAGGCTGTGAGCGCAACGGCCGCGCCGTCTGCGGCGGCGGCTCCCGCGCCGGGCCTGCCGGCCCAGGGATTCGCCGACGTCGCCCAGGCGGTCACGCCGGCGGTGGTCAACATCGTGGCGTCGCGGCCGCAGGGGCGCGACCCGCGCGAGCAGATGCAGGAGTTTTTCAATTTTCCATTCCCCTTCGGACCGCAGGGCCCGAAGGAGTTTCGCGGTCCGCGTGCGCCGCATGACGCGCCGGAGCCCCATGGAAGCGGGCAGGGCTCGGGCGTCATCGTGACGCCGGACGGCTATGTGCTCACCAACAACCACGTTGTGGATAGTGCGAAGGAGCTGACCGTCACGCTGCCCGACAAGCGTGAGTTCAAGGGGAAGATCGTCGGAACCGATCCCAAGACGGACCTCGCTGTCGTGAAGATCGACGGCAGGGACCTTCCGTACGTGCCGTGGGGCGATTCGGCCAGGTTGCGAGTCGGCGACTATGTACTCGCAGTCGGCAATCCCTTCGGGCTCAATTCCACCGTCACGCTGGGCATCGTGAGCGCCCTGGGCCGCGGCCGGATGGGCATCACGCAGTATGAAGATTTCATCCAGACCGATGCGGCGATCAATCCCGGCAATTCGGGCGGCGCGCTGGTCAATACGAAGGGGGAATTGGTCGGGATCAACACGGCCATTTTCTCTCGCTCCGGCGGCAACGAGGGCGTCGGGTTTGCCGTACCGACCAGTCTCGGCAAGACGGTGTTCGAGAGTCTCGCCAGGACCGGCAAGGTGGTCCGTGGCTATCTGGGTGTCGGCATCCAGGATGTGACGAAGGAGCTGGCCAAGTCCTTCGGCCTCAAGGAGGCGAAGGGCGCGCTGGTGAGCGATGTGAATGAAAACAGTCCGGCCGAGCAGGGCGGCCTCAAGTCCGGCGATATCATTATGAGTTATCAAGGTTCGCCGGTGTCGGACGGCGTGACGCTGCAGCGGCTGGTCGCCAAGACACCGATTGGGACGAAGGCCACGGTCGGCGTGATCAGGGATGGCCGTGACAAGGACATTGCAATTACAGTCGGCGAACTGCCGGAGCCGGCCAAGATCGCCAAGGCGGACGGCGGAGCAGGCGAGCAGGCTCTGGCCGGTGTGGCCGTGCAGGATCTGGATCGGGAAACCGCCCGCGAGCTGGGGCTGGCCGGGAAGATCCGCGGTGTCGTCGTCGTGAGCGTGGAACCGGACAGCGGGGTCGAGCAGGCCGGCCTGCAGCCGGGCGATGTGATCAGGGAGATCAATCGGCAGCCGGTCAAATCCGTGAAGGACTATGAGAAGGCGGCCTCGCACCTCAAGAAAGGCGATCAGGTGCTGATGTTGATCAACCGCAGAGGCGCATCGCTGTTTTTGAGCGCGAAGGTTTAAGAAGAGCGAGGAAGCGAAACGGGGCGGTGGATAGTCCACCGCCCCGTTGTCATTTTACGATGTGACCGACCAGATCGAACGTGGTGGCATCGGTAATTTTGACTTTCACCAGTTCTCCTGCCACGGGAAGAGGCGCGTCTCGGCGCGCCTGGGGTGGGCGGGTGAGATCGGCCGCCCCGTCATTAATATAGACGACGCCGTCAATTTCAGGCGCCAATCCTTCGTGGCGGGCTTCCAGGAGATGTTCCGTTTCTTCCGACGCGCCGTCCACCAGGGCTTCCACCGTGCGTCCGACAAGGGCCTGGCTTTTGGCAAGCGTGATCGGCTCCTGCACAGCCAGCAATTCGTTGCGCCGTTCCTCCATCAGTTTCCGATCCACCTTGCCGTCCATCTGCTCGGCCGGCACGCCTTCCTCGTCCGAATACAGAAACACGGACACCCGGTCGAACTCCATCTCGTCGACATAGGCCGCGAGCTCGTCGAAGGCGGCCTCCGTCTCGCCCGGGAAGCCGACGATAAACGCCGTGCGGAAGGTCAGGCCGGGAATGCGCGCGCGGAATTTCTCGACCAGCCGTGTGATGTCGGCCTTGCCGCCCAGCCGGTGCATGCGCTTGAGCATCGCATCGTTGATGTGCTGAAAAGGCATGTCGATGTATTTGGCGAGCGTGTCCTCGCCGGCATAGAGATCGATCAACTCGTCCGTGACCTGCTGCGGATACAGATAGAAGGGGCGGATCCACCGGAGGCCCTTCACCTTGACCAGCTGGCGCAACAGGACCGTGAAACCATGCCGGATGCCGAGGTCCACGCCGTAGTTCACGGTGTCCTGCGAAATCAGGTTGAGCTCCTTCACGCCCTCGGCGGCCAATTGTTTCGCCTCCGCCACGATAGATTCGATCGGCCGGCTCCGCTGCCTGCCGCGCATGATGGGGATGGCGCAGAAGGCGCAGTTCCGGTTGCAGCCCTCGGCGATTTTCACGTAGGCCGAATGGGAACGGCCCAGGCGGATGCGCGGCGCCATCTCGTCGTACAAATAGGGCGGCTGGCTGATGAAGACGCGCCGGTGCCGTTTCTTCGGTTGCAGGAGCGTTTTGCAGATGTCGGCGATCCTGCCGATCTCGCCGGTCCCCACCACGCCGTCCAGCTCAGGCAGTTCCTTCAGCAGGTCGCCTTGATACCGCTGGGCAAGACAGCCGGATGCGATCAGGACCTTGCAGGAGCCGGATTTCTTGAGATGCCCGTGCTCGATAATCGTATCGATGGACTCCTGCTTGGCTTCTTCGATGAAGCCGCAGGTGTTGATGATGACGACTTCGGCCCGATCGGGGTCCGCCGACAGCTCGAAGCCGTTGGCAGCCAGGGTGCCGAGCATGATCTCGGCATCCACCTGGTTCTTCGTGCAGCCCAGGTTGACGAATCCGAGAGTCGTCTTCGTTCGGGAACCGGCTCCGACCGCAGCCCTCGGCGAGGGCTGGTGTCTGGCCCCGGCGGCTTCGGTCATGGGAAGCGTCCTGTGTGCCATGCCGGCAGTCTACGGGACGTTCTTCAAACCGGTCAACTTGATTCGGGAGTCCGGTTGCCCTACAGTCGGCCCATGATTCGCGCATTCCAGGGCGTTCTTCCCGTGGTTCCCAAGTCCGTCTTTGTCGAGGACACCGCCGTCGTGATCGGCGATGTGGTGATGGGGGAGGACTGCAGCATCTGGTTTCATGCCGTCGTCCGGGGCGACGTCAACTCCATCCGGATCGGCGACCGGACCAACGTGCAGGACCTTTGCATGCTCCACGTCACGCACGACACCCATCCGCTGGTCGTCGGCAGCGACGTGACGATCGGCCACAACGTGGTTTTGCACGGCTGCACGGTCAAGGATCGTGTGCTGATCGGCATGGGCGCCATTATTATGGACGGAGCGGTGATCGGGGAGGATTGCGTCGTCGGGGCCGGCGCGCTGGTTACGGAGAATACGATCGTGCCGCCCAAGAGCCTGATTCTCGGTTCGCCCGCGAAGGTGAAACGGCCGGTGAGTCAGCAAGAATTGGCCTGGATCAGGGAATCAGCCAAGAACTATATGCAATACGCCAGGCAATATCTGAGCGATCCGGGCAAGACCACGGGCTTCAGAATTTAACCGCGCGTTTTCTTCGGCTCGCCGATCCGGATCAGGCACACCGGATCTTCCACGGTCGCGGTGGGATAGCTCTTCGGCTCGACCACGCAGGAAATGTTCCTCCGCAGGCACCAGTCGGTGATCCAATTGATTTCCTCCGTTGAAGTCGTCACGAGGCTCGGCCGCTGGAGCTTGTGCAGGCAGTTGGCCGCCAGGGCGACGACGGCCTCGCGCTCCTTCGTGAACGCCTCCACGTCGAACAGCACCGGGTTGGCGCGGCCGTAGGAGAGGGCCGACAGTTCGGGGAACCGCTCCGGATCGTTCAACACGCTCACGATCCATACGTGATCGAACACGCCATCCACGTCGCTGGCGTCCTGATGGATGAAGCGAAACGGCATGTCGTTGCAGGCGCGGTTGAGCACCGCGACTTCGTCCTCGCGCAGGTTGCAGGCCGTCACCGTCCGGCCCAATTCCATCGTCTCCATCGCCAGCATCGGAAGTTCCGCGACTCCGGCCCCGACGTAGAGGCTGCGACCGCCCAGGTGAAGCCGTCCGCGCAGCGCTTCAGCCAGCTTGATTCCGAGCGTCCGGCAGGGCCCCTTTTTCGCTTTCCAGAAGGCGTCGCCGCCTTCGTCGCAATAGATACGGCCGAGCGCAGGGTAATCCAGCCGCTTGAAGAGGGAGCCAATCGCAGCGCGGGTTTTTGGAAGCAGGCGTCGGGTCGGCGGCATGCTACTCCTCGCGGTCGATCGGCTTCAGCAGTTTCATTCGTTTGGTGAGGCGGATGCCGTAGGCCCGCGCGCCGGCCAGGACGGCCTGCTGCGTCTCGTGCGGCAGGCCTTCCGGGGGATAGGCGCCGGGCAGTTCGCGCGGGAAATGCTTGATGAACAGTGCGGCCAGATGTGCAGTCGCCCAGGCGATCGGAGACGTGAACCGCCCGCGCCGGCGGATCTGATGGAGCGTGGGAAATCCGGCATCCCAGCGCAGCACCGCGCCGCGTTCGCCCTTGACGCCGTGCGCCACCACGGCCGCGGCGAACCGCGCATGCCAGAGCGTGCCGCGTCGCATCAGCTTGGCAACCTGGCGTGGGGTCGGAGTTTTGGGAAAATGTTTCGCGGGCAGGCCCCGTGACTTGCTCAGCTTGCCCAGCCGGTACCAGCGCCGCAGCCGATCGAAATCGTTGCCCCCGATTTTGACGTCCAGTGCGCGCATGGGGATGATGCGCGGCAGCGTGCATACTTCGTCCTGCGCCGCCAGTACGACGCTGACCGGTCCAATCGGATTTGGAAAGCGGAACACTTCCCGCTCGCCGAAGCGCACGCCGAGATGGAACCGGCCGTTCCGGTAGACGCGCGGCCGCGAAATCGCTTCGTCGAACGAGGAGTCGGGCGACCACTGGGAGACGGGGTCGTCGCTGTCGGTGCTTTCATAGAGTCGTACCTGGACGGATTCCAATCCGTCGAGCAGATCCGCGCTGCGGGCGACCAACAAGTTGGTCAGGCCCGGCGCCACCCCCGCGTTGATCACGGCGGTCCGGTGTTTCTTCCGGAAGCCGGCGTCGAACCGGAGCTGTTCGACTTGGAAGGGGTATCCCGTCAAGTGCGAAGCCGTATCGAGGTAATGGGATCGCAGGCGTAGCGCGGCGCGGAGCGCAATTTTATTCAAGACCGCGGGCGAGCAGTTGACCAGCAGATGGCAGCCCCGGGCCGCTTTCACGATGCTCCAGAGATTACGGGCATTCACCGGTTTGACCGGTATCGTGGAGCGTTTGCCGAGGAACCGCTGCGCGCGCACGGGGTCCTTGTCCCCGCACCACACATGATGCCCCTGGCGTGCCAGCAGCTGGGCGAGCAACGAGCCGGTGGCGCCGGCCCCCAGGATGAAAATCCGCATAAGGGCGCCACTGTACCACAACGGGACGAGGGGAAGAATAAGGCCGGGCCGGCCTAGGATTTGAGCTTGGCGGCGAACTGCTTTCGGAACTTGGCGACTTTGGGGCCGACCACGTAGGTGCAGTACCCTTGCGATGGATTCCGGGCGAAATATTCCTGATGGTAGTCTTCCGCCACATAGAAGGGTCCGGCGGGCACGACCTCCGTGACAATCGGGCGGTCGTAGACCTTTTCTTGTGCAAAGGCGGCGATGACCTCCACGGCGGTCTTCTTCTGTTCCGGCGAATGAATGAAAATGGCCGAGCGGTATTGCGTGCCGACGTCGTTGCCTTGGCGGTTCAGCGTCGTGGGATCGTGGATGACGAAGAAGATTTCCAGCAACTCCCGGAAGGAAATCACGGCCGGGTCGAACGTGATCCGCACCACTTCCGCGTGCCCGGTCCGGCCTGAGCAGATCTGTTCGTAGGTCGGGTCGGCGTTCTTGCCGCCCATGTAGCCGGATTCGACCGACGAAACGCCCTTCGCCTGGTCGTACACCGCTTCCAGGCACCAGAAACAGCCGCCGGCCAATGTGGCGATCTCAGCCATAAGTACGTTCCCTGAAGCTCAGCGATCAGGGCCACTATAATCTGACCGGTCTCCGGTCACAAGATGCGCAAGTGGCATCGAAGGGGAGACGGCGGTCATTTAGAGGCGCGAGCTTGACCCGTCTGGCGCAACCGCCTACCATGGGGCCGTTCGGTCTGCTGTCATCCGCTCCGCATCGGAGCCGCTCCCTCAGTCCGAGGAGGGACACATGGCCGAGACCCCGCCCTATTGCAGCGACTGCTACAACACCCATGCCCGCGCGAACGATGCGCAGGTGAACGCGGCGGAGAGCGCCGGGAAGATGCCGATGACCAAACAGGGTACATGCGCGAAGTGCGGCAAGACGGCAATCGTGGTCTATTATGAAGCGTGATCGAATCGGGATCGGCTGATGGATTTACATTTCGACCCGGCCATTGCCGCGCAGGTCGCCTTCCAACTTGCGCATGCGAACAACGAACTGGGCTCCGATCGGACGCTGGCCCGCGATTTGGAAGCGACGTTCTCGTCGAGCGCCGGCGAAGAGGCCACGCAGGCCTACCGCCGGCTTCTGGCGCTGGGAGAGCGCCATCCCGATGCCCACGCCTTCCAGGAGTTTCTCATCTACAGCACCTGGCAGCAAGCCGCCGAAGATCCCATCGCCGAGCATTTCCACCGTGGACGGGACCTCTGCAGACAATTTCTTGCCAGAGCGAAGACCGCCGAGACGGCGACGAGTCTTGCGCAAATTCACGCCCTGAGGATGTCGTTCCTCAATGCCCTGGGGGAAACAGAGCAGGATGAGATCGGGAGCGAGTACGATCGGGATGCGTTCAAGGGAGGCGATTAACTGCCGGCGGGAATGCGCACAGGGAAAAAACGACTTAGTGAATGTTGCCCTTGCCTTCCTGCAGATCCGTGATGAGTTTCTCCAGACGTTCCTTTTCCTTGGGGTCCATGTCTGTGAATACCACGCCGAAATCCTGACCGGCCGACCAGGTCACTCCGGCCCGCCCCACCTGAATCGGTTCTTTATGTGTCGGAACATACACACGGAGCGTGACCGTTGTACCAACTTGTACATTCACGCCGCTTTCGATGCCGCAACCGCGCAGGGAAAGGTTGAAAAGCTTGCCCTTACCAACACCTTGATTTCCCTCGAAAGAAATCGGAAATTGCACTTGTACACGCCGTTCTCGCCGTTGTTCCACTGGCACGCTCCTCTCGCTTAACGCTCTCGTCGTACGGAATCTATTGTCAGAAGCAAGGCCAATGCCATGTTGTCTGGAGCGATAGAATCCAATTATACAGACAAAAATTCAAGGGCCGTTTGTCCCTTCCGGACTTATTTGCCTTGCAGCATGGCGCTGGCCGAGGCGGCCACAGCATCAGCCACTTGCGCAAGAAACCCGAGATTGAGCGTGTCGATCGTGTCGGTGCTCCGGTGGTAATTCGGATTCCTGAAATTCGCGGTGTCGGTCAACATGACGGCGGAAAATCCGTAGCGCCAAAAGGCGGCGTGATCGCTGCGGCGCGTGTCCGGCAGCAGTTCGCCGTTGCCCGGGATCACCAGCGAGACGACCGGCACGTGCGGCTTCGCGGCTTGTTCGACTGAAGCCGCCAGGGCGGCGGAGGCCTGGTTGCCGACAACCGCCAGGAAGTTGCCGACCGTCGGCACCTCAATCGGCGTGCCGGGCGGCACGGTCTGCGAATCGTCTTTGTCGCTGGCGTAGCCGACACATTCGAGCACGATGGCGCCGGCGATGCCCCGTTCGGCTGCCTTGAGTTCCGCCGCGTAGGCGAGGCTGCCGAGCAATCCTTCTTCTTCCAGGCAAAAGCCGATGCAGTATACTTCGCGTTCCCGATCCATGTCGCGCAAGCGCCGCGCCGTTTCCAGCAGGACGGCCACGGCGCTGGCATTGTCGTCTGCGCCAGGCGAATCCTCGACGGTGTCGTAATGGGCGGCCAGGATCAGCGGTGCGGCCGGTGCGCCGTGCCCGCGGTCCCGTGTCAGACGGGTGGGGAGCAGGGAGGCGACCACGTTGCGATAGGTGCCGCCCATGGCCTCGAAGGGGTGGGTCGAGACATGCAGGCCAAGTTGTTCGAACGTTTCTGCGAGATACTCCTCGGCGCGCTGCAGATGCGCGGGGGAGGTGACGGGGTGACGTTCGCCGATCAGGACGTTGAGGTGGGCGAGCAGACGGCCGCGAGTATCGAGGTCAGGCACTACGCGATGATTTCCGTCCCGATGCCCTTGTGCGTGAACACTTCGAGGAGAATCGCGTGCGGCATGCGGCCGTCGATGATGTGCGCTTTTTGCACACCGCCGTCGAGCGCTTCCAGGCAGGCGTGGACCTTCGGCAGCATGCCTTCCCGGATGACGCCTTTTTTGACCAGCCGCTGCATATCCTTCCGCGAGAGGGTGGAAATGTGGCGGCCCTGCGCGTTGCGGATGCCCTTGACGTCCGTGAGCATCAGGAGCTTTTCGGCCTTGAGCGAGGCGGCGACGGCGCCGGCCACGAGATCGGCATTGATGTTGTACGTGTTGCCCTCCCGGTCGGTGCCGATCGGCGCGATGACCGGGATGAAATTATCCTGCTGGAGTTTTTCGATCAGGCGGGGATTGATGGATTGAATGTCGCCGACGTACCCGAAGGTGTCGTCTTCCGAACCGTCGCCGTCCAGATCCTTGTCCATGCCGAGGCTTTCGATCCAGGCCGTCACCGTGAGCGGCTTGGCCGTGATGAATCCCCCGTCCTTGCCGCTGACGCCGACGGCCCGTCCGCCGTGGCGGTTGAGCAGGTCCACGATCTCCATGTTGATTTTTCCAGCAAGGACCATCTCGACGATTTCCATCGTCTTCTCGTCCGTCACCCGCACGCCCTGTTTGAACTTGGCTTCGATCCCGAGCCGGCTGAGCATCTCGTCGATCTGCGGCCCGCCTCCGTGCACGATGACGGGATTGATGCCGACGTACTTCATCAGCACGATGTCCTGCGCGAACTTGTGCTTGAGTGACTCCTCCGTCATCGCGTTGCCGCCGTATTTGATAACGATGGTCTTGTCGGAGAACGAGCGGATGTACGGCAGGGTCTCGACGAGAATGTTGGCTTTTTTGATGAGTTTGTTCATGGCAGCCATCGCGTACCGGGCATCTTACAAAATAACTCCGCGCAACACAATTTTTTCTTGCGTCAGGACTTCGCTTTTCCGTGCGTCGTGCGCGGGGCGG